>NZ_LOYJ01000109.1:0-71258 GCF_001526245.1 Burkholderia sp. MSMB1498 | reverse complement strand
GTGCTGTTTCTGTCGGCGTTCCCGAGCGCGGCGCTCACCGGCCAGTCGTTTGTCGTCAGCCACGGCTGGTTCATGCAGTAAGCCGTGTCCGAAACGGCGAGTGTCGGGCCGCGGCTCGGCTTCGCGTCGTTTCGCCTTGGTTCTCGCGTTGGCGCCCGCCCGCGGTTGACGACGCGCGGCTCGCGCCGCACACGACCATAAAAAACGCGCTCCATCAGGAGCGCGTTTCTCATTCCGGCGGTGCAGCCCCGCAGCGGCTCAAAGGCCGCGGCGTCGGCGTCCGGCTTACTTGAGCGCCGTGGCAATCGCGCTCGCGACGACGTCGAGGTTGCGCGTGTTGAGCGCCGCGACGCAGATCCGGCCCGTGCTCACGGCATAGATGCCGAACTCTTCGCGCAAACGGTCGACTTGCGCCGACGTCAGGCCCGAGTACGAGAACATGCCGCGCTGCGCGTTGATGAAGCCGAAGTCACGCTCGATGCCGGCCGCCTTCAGGCGCTCGACGAGGCCGTTGCGCATCGCGCGGATGCGGTCGCGCATTTCGCCCAATTCCTGCACCCACGAGGCGCGCAGGTCCGGCGAAGCGAGCACCGCGGCGACGATCGCGCCGCCGTGCGTCGGCGGGTTCGAGTAGTTCGTGCGGATCACGCGCTTCAACTGCGAGAGCACGCGTGCGGCTTCGTCCTTGCTGTCGGTGATGATCGACAGCGCGCCGACGCGTTCGCCATACAGCGAGAACGACTTCGAGAACGACGACGACACGAACACGTTCAGATCCGCCGCCGCGAAGAGGCGCACCGCCGCCGCGTCGGCTTCGATGCTCTCGCCGAAGCCTTGATAGGCGATGTCGAGGAACGGCACGAGCTTGCGCGCCTTCACGACTTCGACGACCTGTGCCCATTGTGCTTCGTTCAGGTCGACGCCCGTCGGGTTGTGGCAGCACGCGTGGAGCACGACGATCGTGCCCGGCTCGTAGCCGTTGAGCGCGGCCAGCATGCCGTCGAAGTTGACGCCGTTCGTTTTCGCGTCGTAGTACGGATACGCGACGACCTCGAAGCCCGCCATTTCGAACAGCGCGCGGTGGTTTTCCCAGCTCGGGTCGCTGATCGCGACCTTCGCCTTCGGATTCAGCGTGCGCAGGAAGTCCGCGCCGATCTTCAGCGCGCCCGTGCCGCCGAGCGCTTGCGCCGTCACGACGCGGCCGGCCGCGATCAGCGGCGAATCGTCGCCGAGCAGCAGCTTCTGCACGGCGGCGTCATAGGCCGCGATGCCGTCGATCGGCAGATAGCCGCGCGGCAGGCCGGCTTCCACCCGCGCCTTTTCCGCGTCGCGCACCGCGCGCAGCAACGGAATCTTGCCGTCCTCGTTGGTGTAGACGCCGACGCCCAGATTCACCTTGGTCGGGCGCGTATCGGCGTTGAAGGCTTCGTTCAGGCCCAGGATTGGGTCGCGGGGGGCAAGTTCGACAGCGGAGAAGAGCGACATGATTGATTCGCAGCAGTTGTGAAAAGAGGGTCAGCTTCGGGCGCCGATGCGGACCGGGCGGGCCGTGAGGCGAAGCGCGGCAAAGGGCGGCGGCTCGGCGCGAAAAGCGAAGCGCGGCAACGCATCATTGTAGCGAATTCGACGTCTCCTTTCGGTCAATGTCGCGGCCGCGCACGCGCTTTTTTGCGCATCGGGCCTGCGAATCGCGAGCGCGGCGGGGCGGAGCCGGCCGAGCGTCGACGCGCTAGAATGATCTTTTGCTCCGCTTCGGCCCGCCGCCCTCGCATCCACATGTCCGAACATCATCCCGACACCCGCGACGATCTCGACGAATCGAAATTCGTGACGTTCGACGAATCTCCGTTCCAGCTATACCAGCCTTACCTGCCCTCGGGCGACCAGCCGAGCGCGATCGCGACGCTGGTCGAAGGCGTCGAGGACGGCCTTTCGTTCCAGACGCTGCTCGGCGTGACGGGCTCGGGCAAGACCTACACGATGGCGAACACGATCGCGCGGCTCGGCCGCCCGGCGATCGTGTTCGCGCCGAACAAGACGCTCGCCGCGCAGCTCTATGCGGAATTCCGCGAATTCTTCCCGCGCAACGCGGTCGAGTACTTCGTGTCGTACTACGACTACTACCAGCCGGAAGCGTATGTGCCTCAGCGCGATCTCTTCATCGAGAAGGACTCGTCGATCAACGAGCACATCGAGCAGATGCGGCTGTCGGCGACGAAGAGCCTGATGGAGCGTCGCGACGTCGTGATAGTCGCGACGGTGTCGGCGATCTACGGCATCGGCAACCCGTCCGAGTACCACCAGATGATCCTCACGCTGCGCACGGGCGACAAGATCGGCCAGCGCGAGGTGATCGCGCGACTGATCGCGATGCAGTACACGCGCAACGAGCAGGACTTTCAGCGCGGCACGTTCCGTGTGCGCGGCGACACGATCGACATCTTCCCGGCCGAGCACGCGGAAATGGCGGTGCGCGTCGAGCTGTTCGACGACGAGGTCGATTCGCTGCATCTGTTCGATCCGCTGACGGGGCGCGTGCGCCAGAAGATTCCGCGCTTCACCGTCTATCCGTCGTCGCACTACGTGACGCCGCGCGAGACCGTGATGCGGGCGGTCGAGACGATCAAGGACGAACTGCGCGATCGCCTCGAGTTCTTCCATCGCGAGAGCAAGCTCGTCGAGGCGCAGCGCCTCGAGCAGCGCACCCGCTTCGACCTCGAGATGCTGCAGGAGCTCGGCTTTTGCAAGGGCATCGAGAATTATTCGCGGCACTTCTCCGGCGCGGCGCCGGGCGAGCCGCCGCCGACGCTCGTCGACTATCTGCCGTCCGACGCGCTGATGCTGCTCGACGAATCGCACGTGCTGATCGGCCAGCTGAACGGGATGTACAACGGCGACCGCGCGCGCAAGGAGAATCTTGTCGATTACGGGTTCCGGCTGCCGTCGGCGCTCGACAACCGGCCGCTCAAGTTCCCGGAGTTCGAGCGCAAGATGCGCCAGGTGGTGTTCGTGTCGGCGACGCCCGCCGATTACGAGCAGCGCGTGTCCGGCCAGACCGCCGAGCAGGTCGTGCGGCCGACGGGGCTCGTCGATCCGGGGATCGAGGTGCGGCCGGCGAGCACGCAGGTCGACGACGTGCTGTCCGAGATCACCGAGCGCGTGAAGGCGGAAGAGCGCGTGCTGATCACCGTGCTCACGAAGCGGATGGCCGAGCAGCTGACCGAATTTCTCGCCGATCACGGCGTCAAGGTCCGCTATCTGCACAGCGACATCGACACGGTCGAGCGGGTCGAGATCATTCGCGACTTGCGGCTCGGCACATTCGACGTGCTGGTCGGGATCAACCTGCTGCGCGAAGGCCTGGATATCCCCGAAGTGTCGCTCGTCGCGATTCTCGACGCGGACAAGGAAGGCTTCCTGCGCGCCGAGCGCTCCCTGATCCAGACGATCGGCCGCGCGGCGCGCAACGTGAACGGCAAGGCGATCCTGTACGCGGACCGGATCACCGATTCGATGCGTCGCGCGATCGACGAGACCGAGCGGCGCCGCGCGAAGCAGATCGCGTACAACGAAAAAATGGGCATCACGCCGCGCGGCGTCGTGAAGCGGATCAAGGACATCATCGACGGCGTCTACAACGTCGACGAAGCGCGCGCCGAGCTGAAGGAGGCGCAGCAGCGCGCGAAGCTCGAGGACATGTCCGAGAAGCAGATCGCGAAGGAGATCAAGCGGCTCGAGAAGCAGATGGCCGATTACGCGAAAAATCTCGAGTTCGAGAAAGCCGCGCAGACGCGCGACCAGCTCGCGTTGCTGCGCGAGCGCTTGTTCGGCGCGAACGTGGGCGATCACGTGAGCGGGCTCGAGTGAGGGCTTCGCGGCCCCCCGCCGCATTCGTTAATCTCGCTGTAAGCCTTGTCAGATCAGGGATTTAGCGGCATCTCCATTTGTTTCGGAGGCCGTTCGGTGCTACACTTGCGCCTGTATTGAGAATAGTTCGCATTAACGTTCTTCATCGCTTTCTTGTCTTTCCCCCGGGTTCCGGGTCCGCGCGGGCGGGACGTGTATCACGAGATAAAAACAGGAGTGTCAATGTTGCGTGCTTCCTTTGTTCGCAGCGGTATCGCGTTGGCGGCCGCGTGCGCTGCGCTGTCGGCGACGGCGGCGGAATACCCGATCGGCAAGCATCAGATTCAAGGCGGGATGGAGATCGGCGCGGTGTATCTGCAGCCGATCACGATGGACCCGGAAGGGATGATGCGCAAGGCGTCGGATTCGGACATCCACCTGGAAGCCGATATCCATGCGGTCAAGAACAACCCGACGGGCTTCGCCGAAGGCGACTGGATGCCGTACCTGCAGGTCACGTACAAGCTGACGAAGCAGGGCGACGCGAAGTGGAAGGCGCAAGGCGATCTGATGGGCATGGTCGCGAGCGACGGTCCCCACTACGGCGACAACGTGAAGCTGGCCGGCCCGGGCAAGTATCACCTGACGCTCGTCGTGAAGCCGCCGATGCAGGCGGGCCACACGGCGTTCGGCCGCCACGTCGACAAGGAAACCGGCGTCGGCGCGTGGTTCAAGCCGATCACGCTCGAATACGATTTCCCGTTCGCCGGCATCGGCAAGAAGGGCGGGTACTGATCGCAGAAGCAGCAAACGGACGGCGCGCGACGAGCGCGCTGTCCTTTTAGAGAAATACGATGAAATTCCCCAGAGTATTCGCATTTGCCGCCGCGATCTTCGTCGCAGGCGCCGCGCATGCGGCCGATCTGCCGACCTTCAAGCTCGAGATGGCCGACGGCAAGCTCAATCCGGCGCGCATCGAAGTGCCGGCCGGGCAGCGCATCAAGATCCAGATCCGCAATACGGGCAAGGGCGCCGTCGAGTTCGAGAGCGTGCAGCTTCGCAAGGAGAAGGTGCTCGCGCCGGGCGGCGAATCGTTCGTCGTGATCGCGCCGCTGTCGCCGGGCGAGTACAAGTTTTTCGACGATTTTCACCAGCAGGCGCAGGGCGTCATCGTCGCGAAGTAACGGTTTTCGCGTTTGACGCGCGGACAGGCCGCGCGGCGGGCGCCGGGAGGTAAAAACAATGGGTCAGATCTTGTTCATCGTCTGGCGAGAGAGCGTCGAGGCGTTGCTCGTCGTCGGCATCCTCTATGCATGGCTGAAGAACGGCGACGACGATGCGCGCCGCGGCCTGCCTTATTTGTGGGCGGGCGTTCTCGCCGGCCTGCTGATGGCGGTCGGGCTCGGCGCCGCGCTCGTCGGCTTCACCGAAGTGTTGTCGGGCGACGCCCAGGACTATTTTCAAACCGCGATGGTGCTGATCGCGTGCGTGCTGATCGTGCAGATGGTGCTGTGGATGAAGCAGCACGGGCGCTCGCTGAAGCGCGACATGGAGCGCTCGTTGCAGAAGAGCACGCAGGACGCGAACTGGTGGGGCGTCGCGGTGCTCGTCGCGCTCGCGATCGCGCGTGAAGGCAGCGAGACGGTGATCTTCCTCTACGGGCTCGGCTTCGGTCAGTCCGGACATGTCGACGGCGGCCAGATGCTCGCCGTGCTGATCGGCCTCGGCCTCGCATTCCTGACGTTCTACGTGCTGCAACTCGGCGGCAAGTATTTCTCGTGGCGGCACTTCTTCCGCGTCACCGAGATCATGCTGCTGTTCCTCGGCGCGGGCCTGTTCCAGACGGGCATCGACAAGCTGATCGACAAGGAGATCCTGCCGCTCGGCATCGCGCAATTGTGGGATACGTCGGCGATCCTCGACGATTCAAGCACGTTCGGCTCGCTCGTCGCGACGCTGACGGGCTACCGCGCTCATCCGTCGCTCACGAACCTCGTCGCGTACGCAGTCTACTGGGCGGTTGTCTATCTGCTGCTCAAGCGCGCGGCGCGACACCCGGCGGCGACTGCGGGCCGGCCGGCATGAGCGCTGTCGTCGGCCGTCGCCGCACGAGCCTCGTCGCGGAAGCCGGGCACTGGATGCAGCGCCACGGCGCGCTGATCCGCGGCATCCAGTGGATCGTGGTACTCGTCTATGCGTTCCTGATCCTCGTGCCGGCGTTCACGCCGCTGCCCGACGACACCGCGCATCTATGGAGCAACCTGACGCTCGCCGCGCAGTTCGTGTTTTGGGGCATCTGGTGGCCGTTCGTGCTGCTGTCGATGGTGATGCTCGGCCGCGTCTGGTGCGGCGTGCTGTGTCCTGAGGGCGCACTGAGCGAATTCGCGAGCAAGTTCGGCCGCGGTCGTGCGATTCCGCGCTGGATGCGCTGGGGCGGCTGGCCGTTCGTCGCGTTCGGCTTGACGACGATCTACGGCCAGATGGTCAGCGTCTATCAGTATCCGCGTGCGGTGCTGCTCGTGCTCGGCGGCTCGACGCTTGCCGCGATCGTGATCGGCTTTCTGTACGGGCGCGAGAAGCGCGTGTGGTGCCGCTATCTGTGTCCCGTGAACGGGGTCTTCTCGTTGCTCGCGCGCCTCGCGCCGCTGCGCTACAAGGTCGATGAACAGGCATGGCGCCGTTCGTACAAGAAAGGCGAACACGGCCACCGCGTGATTCCGATCAACTGCGCGCCGCTCGTGCCGCTTCGCAACATGAAGGGCGCGGCGGCGTGTCACATGTGCGGCCGCTGCAGCGGCCACCGCGGCGCGATCGAGCTGACGGCGCGTTCGCCGTCCGAGGAAGTGGTCGCGCTCGGCGACAAGCAGGCGAGCGGCTGGGACACGGCGCTCATCCTATACGGCCTGCTCGGCATTGCGATCGGCGCGTTCCACTGGACGGTGAGCCCGTGGTTCGTGCAGATCAAGCAGTGGCTTGCGGGCTGGCTGATCGACCACGACATCATGTGGCCGCTCGACACGAACGCGCCGTGGTTCGTCTTCACGCACTACCCCGAGCACAACGACGTGTTCTCGTGGCTCGACGGCTCGCTCGTCATCGCGTACATCTCCGGCACGGGTCTCGCATACGGCACGGCGCTTGCCGTGCTGCTCGCCGGCGCGGTCGCGATGCTCGGCCGCTTCGAGCGCGTGCGGCTGCACCATCTCGCTCAGGCGCTGATCCCGCTTGCGGGCGCCGGCGTGTTCCTCGGCTTGTCGGCGACGACGCTGTCGCTGCTGCGCGCGGAGCATGTGCCGCTCGGCTGGGCATCGGGCGTTCGCATCGCGATTCTCGCCGGCGCGAATCTGTGGAGCGCATGGCTCGCCTGGCAGGTCACCGGCCGCTATGCGGGCTGGACGCGCCGGCTGTTCGCGATGGCCTGGTTCGGCGCCGCGCTCGCGGTGATCGACAGTGCGTGGTGGCTGATGTTCTGGGGATTCTGACGCGCTTCGAGCGCTATGATGCAGCCGTCGATGGGCTCTCATCACGAAGGAGTGTCGAGATGAAAACCAAACCCGTTTTGACGAGCGATGACGTGAAGAAGATGGCGACCGCCGCCGAGGCGTTCGCGGTTGCGAACCAGTGGTCCGTGACGGTTGCGATCGTCGACGACGGCGCGCATCTGCTGTATCTGCACCGGATGGACGGCGCCGCGCCGAGCACCGTCGAGATGGCGATCAGCAAGGGCCGCACGGCCGCGCTCGGTCGTCGCGAGAGCAAGGTCTACGAAGATATCGTGCTGCAGGGGCGCGTGTCGTTCCTGAGCGCGCCGCTCGTTGGCCTCGTGGAGGGTGGCGTGCCGATCATCGTCGAAGGCGAGACGGTCGGTGCAATCGGCGTGTCCGGCGTGAAATCCGAGCAGGACGCAACGGTCGCCCGCGCGGCGATCGCCGCGCTGATAGGCGCCGGCTGACCCCGACGGCGGCATTTCATTCGTCGACATCCGCTCAATCGTCGGCACGAGCCGGTGGCGGCCGTTCGCGCGTTTTCGCTTCGCAAGCCGTGCAAGCAAAAAAAGCGACGCGCCATCGGACGCGTCGCTTTCTCTTTCACGCAGTGAGAACCCCAAAAAAAGCGGCTTGGCTTGCTATAACGGCTGCTTGAATATGTTTGCACGAAGGGGTCTAGACTCGCGTGCAAGCCGTCATGGCTGGCTAATGCCCAACACCTCTCGTAGAGGCGGTCCCCACAATACTCGGTTCGTTACTTCGTCAGAATCAGCTTGCCCAGGCGGGTGGCCCGCAACTGGTAGGTTTCGCCGTTGTGCGCGATGCTCACGTGGCTTTGGCCTTGCAACAGCGCATCGCTGCTCACCACGCGCTGCCCGGCGTTCGTGGCTGCCGCGGGTTTCGCTGCGGACTTCACCGGTTCCGCCGGCGTCGTCACGGCCGCCTTGGGGCGGCTGCTGGATGCGGTGCCGCCCGGGCGGCGCAACGTAAGCGTATTGGAGCGCATAGGTTCGGTCATTCAGGCGATTGGTGAGTTGCGATTCGATGGAATGAATTCTAAATGATAACCATTCCCATTTACAACGTAAGTTTATTGATCGGAACCTGGATGTCGATAGGCATGGGCAAAGAGGGCGACGGATACGCCGTCGCCAGGCATGGTCAATGCAGCGGGTCCGGGTCCTTGCGGCCCTGCGTGTACTCGCGAATCAGGCGGACGGTATCGATGTCGGACGTGCGGTAGGCTTCCTTCACGATCTCGTGCGTCTGGCGCGCGTCTTCGCTGTCGTTGCTGACGGGCAGCGTCGTCCGGTATTCGAAGCGCAGGAATAGTTGCTGATCGTCGCGCTCTTCGATCGTCATCGTCAGCGAGCCGCCGATCTCGCCGTCGGCCGCGTGGATGTCGTAGCGCACCTGCTCGTTCGGCGTGAACGTCACGCGGTCGCGGACCGTCGCTTTGCCGTAGTGCAGCTCGCGCTCGAGCGTCGTCTCCGTGCGTTCGTGGACGATGCAGCGGTCGAGGCCGATCACGAAAAGCTGCGGCTGCTCGGCGCGCAGCACGAGACCTTCCCATAGCTGCGCGCGAGTCAGCGTCGGCAGGGCCGGGTTGTCGGCGGCGTTAATCTGGATCAGATGTTCGAAGTTCAAAGCGGCGGATTCCTTCTGTAGTGCGGCCCTTGCCGGGCGCGAGAAGATATTGTGACGTAAATCCGCTGTAGTGGCGGACGTTGCCGCCCTCCGTCGTTTGGCCGACGCGTGCCGCCGGTGCCTAGGCGGGAATGCGGCCCATGCGGCCCGTCTGATAATCGACGACCGCCTCGCGGATTTCGTCCTCGGTGTTCATCACGAACGGGCCGTAGCGCACGATCGGCTCGTTGAGCGGCGCGCCGCCGATCAGCAGCAGTTCGAGCGGCGTGTCGCCCGCGGCAAAGACCACGGTGTCGCCGTCTTCCGCGTACACGACCATGTGGCGCGCGTCGACCGCCGTCCTGTCGGCTCCGTAGAATCCGCCGCCCTCGATCGGATAGGCGAACACGCGAAAGCCAGCCGGCACGGGCTGCTCGACGAGCGCGCCGGGCGACAGCGTGAAATGCAGATAGAGCATCGGCGTGCGCGTCTCGATCGTCGCGCGCGCGCCGAATGCGTCGCCGGCGATCACGCGAACTTTCGCGCGGCCGTCGGCCGATTGGGCCGTGGGAATGCGCGCGGCCGGGATGTCCTGGTAGCGCGGCGCGATCATCTTGTCGCGGCGCGGCAGGTTCACCCAAAGCTGGAACGCGTGCGCGTGGCCGCCCCGGCGCGCGAATTCGGGGTCGGGCAGCTCGCTGTGGACGACGCCCGCGCCCGCCGTCATCCATTGCACGTCGCCGGGGCCGAGCGCGCCCGCGTGGCCCGCCGAATCGCGATGACGGAACCAGCCGTCGAGCACGTACGTGACCGTTTCGAAGCCGCGATGCGGGTGGTCGGGGGCGCCTTTCGCATCGCCCGGCGCGTAATCGACGGGCCCCATTTCGTCGAGCAGCAGGAACGGGTCGAAATCCGTCAGCAGGCGGGTCGGAAACGGGCGGTGAACCACGAAGCCGCCGCCTTCCGTGGTGCGAAGCGAGGGGTAGGTGCGCTGGATCGAGCGGGCGATAGTCATGGGAGGGCTCTAGGAATGGCTGGGAATAGCGATATTTTTGCAACGTAAGGCTATTATATTGAGCGAATTGCCGATTAAATCTGCTCGATTCGCAATGGATCGTTGTGGAATTGGAACGATGAAATGACTATCGACGCACATAACCTGAACGACTTGATGTACTTCTCTCAGGTGGTCGAGCACGGCGGCTTCTCGGCCGCGGAGCGCGTGCTCGGAATCTCGAAGTCGCGCCTGTCGCGGCGGCTCACCGAGCTCGAGGCGACGCTCGGCGTGCGCCTGTTGCAGCGTTCGACTCGCAAGCTCGCGTTGACCGAGGCGGGGCAGCTTTTCTATCAGCATTGCCAAGCAATGTTGTCCGAAGCGCAGGCCGCGATGAATGCAGTGCAGCAACTACGCTCGGCGCCGCGGGGCACGGTGCGTGTGAGCGTGCCCGTTACGTTGTCGCAGACGATGCTTTCGCGTCTGCTGCCGGAATTCCTGCGCCGCTATCCCGAAGTGCGCGTGCAGATTCGCGTGACGAATCGCGTGATCGATCTCTTCGAAGACTCGATCGACGTCGCGCTGCGCGTGCGATCCGAGCCGCCGCAGAACGCGAACATCGTCGTGCGGCCGCTGTGGCGCACCGAGCAGATGCTCGTCGGCGCGCCGAGCCTGCTGCAGCAGAACGCGCCGCCTCTCGTGCCCGACGATCTGTCGAGATTCGACACGCTCGATACGCCGTCGGGCGACGGCCGTCACGTATTCAACCTGATCGCGCCGGACGGCACGCGCCACGCGCATGAGCACGAGCCGCGCCTCGTGACGGCGGATCTGATGTCGATCCGCGAAGCGGTGCTCGACGGGGTCGGAATCGCGGCATTGCCGGAGTCGATGTACGGCAATGCGCTGCGAGCGGGGCAACTGTCGCCGGTGATGCCGGGCTGGACGCTGCCCGTGCCGCAGCTCTACGCGGTGTTCGTGTCGCGGCAGGGGATGCCGCCCGCCGTGCGTGCGTTCGTCGACTATCTCGTCGAGAAGCTCGACAGCGAAAACTACAAGGAGCCCAGCTGCCCGGAGCGCGGCGCGAAGGACGCGGACATGAAGATTTCGATCTGACGAAATCGGAAGCTCGCGTGTGCATCGGTTTTGGCATTTGACGCGCGTCACGCAATCGGTAGTTTCAATCGTCGGCTGCTTGAATGCGTGCGCGGCTAGGCCTATATTGAAATCCCATTTCGTGAGGGAAGGTGCCAAGCGAAACAAGGTGGCCGCATATGTTGCGAGCCAGATAGGGCAGACCGCGCTAGTCCGTGCAGACCACGGCATGTCGCATCGCGTTGCTCGACGTGCAGCAGTCAGGCCGTCGGGTCCGCCGCCCGAAGGCGCCCGTGCGCGCATGAAAAAAGGCCTTCATCTGGCGATGAGGGCCTTTTACTTTGTGCCGCGTGCGTTTGTGCCGCGTGCGTTTATCGCACGCGGCATGCAACACGGCGATTACTTCGCGTTCGACTTCGGCTCGGTCACGAAGCCGAGCTTCGTCAGGCCGCCCGCCTGCGCGGCCGACATCACTTCAGCGACCTTTTCGTACGCGACCTTGCGATCCGCGCGCAGATGCAGCTCCGGCTGCGGCGTCGTTTGCGCGGCTTGCGCGATTCGCGCCTGCAGATCGGTTGCGTTCACCGGATGGTCGTCCCACAGAACCGTGCCGTCGCCTTCGATCGCGACGTCGATCGTCTTCGGCTTCACTTCGACCGGCTGGCTGCTCGCGCGCGGAAGGTCGATCTTCACGGCGTGATGCATCGCCGGAATCGTGACGAGGAAGATGATCAGGAGTACGAGCATGACGTCGACGAGCGGCGTCATGTTGATCTCGTTCATCAGGCCGTCGTCGTCATCGTCGCCGAAGCTGGTGTTCATTGCCATCGCGAACCTCCGCTCAGTTCGCGCGCGCGGCGAGGCGCAGCCCGTCGCGCTGGGCCGACGACGCGAGGCGCGCGCCCGTCACGAAGTAGGCGTGCAGGCCATGCGCGAAGCGGCGCAGGCGGCTCACGATGCTCTTGTTCGCGCGCGTGAGCGCGTTGTAGCCAAGCACGGCGGGAATCGCGACGAACAGGCCGAACGCGGTCATGATCAGCGATTCGCCGACGGGGCCGGCGACCTGATCGATCGACGTCTGGCCCGTCGCGCCGATCACGAGCAGCGCGTGATAGATGCCCCACACGGTGCCGAACAGGCCGACGAACGGCGCGGTGCTGCCGATCGACGCGAGAATCGCGAGCCCGCTCTGCATTCGCGCGATGCCTTCGTCCATCGTGTCCTTCAGGCAGCGCGTGACCCAGTCGGACACGTCCATCCGGTCGTGCAGGTGCGGCTGTGTCTGATGGTGATGATCGGCGGCCTCCTGGCCGGACAGCGCGAGCGCGAGGAACGGGTTGTCCTGCGTCGACGACGATGCGCGGCCGAGCTTCTTCACGCCTTCCTCGAAATCGTCCGAATGCCAAAACGACTGCTCTGCATCTTTCGACAGACGCTTCAGGCGAATCACGTTCCAGCCTTTGATGACGATCACCATCCACGACAGGATCGACATCACGAGGAGTGCGATCGCGATGAACCGCGTAACGAAGTCACCTTGCGCCCACACGTGCGCGATTCCGTAGCTTTGCATTTCCTTTCCTTGTTGTTTCTTTCGGGTGTTGCCGAGATTAGTCGGTCAGAGTGAAGTCGTAGGGCTGCGTGTAGGCGGCGCGCATCGGCTGCCCGTTCTGCATGTATGGCTGGCACGGCGACGAGCGGATCGCGTCGAGCGCCGCGTCGTCGAGGCGCGCAAAGCCGCTGCTCTGGACGACTTGCGCGCTTTCGATCTTGCCCGTCAGGCCGACGACGAAGCGCACCTTCACGACGCCCGTCTCGCCGCGGCGCTTCGACAGCGTCGGATATGCAGCCTTCGCGATTTGGCAGGTCAGATGCGCGCCTTCCTTCGGCGCGACGATTTCCATCGTCGGGCGGCTCGTCGGCGCGCCGGCGGGCGGCGCTGCCTTCGCGCTCGTGTCGGCGGGAGCCGCGGGCGCGGGCGGTGCGGGTTCCGGCGCGGTGATCGCGTTCGGCGATGGCTCGTGCGACACGGGCAGCGGCGTCGGACTCGGTTTCGCGACCGGCCGGGGCGCGGGCGCCGGCTTCGGCTTGACCTTCGGGACGGGTTTCGGCGGCTCGGGCGTCGGCGCCGACTGGATGCCGACCGGCTGCGCGACGGGCGCGCTCAGCAACTGGGCGGTGATCGTCTTCGACTCGAGCGATCGATGCGGTGCGTCGTTGCGCATCAGCAGTGCGCCGGTCAGCAGGATCGCGTGTCCGGCGAGAACCGCCACGGCAGCGGTGACGACGCGGGGATTCATACGGGGAAAAACCGGCGCGGAGGCGGCCGGCAGGGAATTCGAAACCTGCATGTTAGCTTCGTAGCGCGGCGGCGCGCGTGACGTACGCCGCGAAGTGCGGCATCACTTGCGGAAGATCAGCAAAGAGATGCACACAGTAGTCACGAATCCGATCAGCAATTCCATTACGGGCTCCTTCGCAGGTAGGCCGTTGGCTCGCGCGGGCAGGCTTGCTGACGGGCTGGTAAAACGAGAGCGCGGCGCGCGCGGCGCCGCGTGCGATCCTGGCGCGCCGGTCAGGCCGCCTTGCGTTCGTAGAACGCGATGGGAACCGGCACGGCGGCGTGGTGCTCGACGCCGCAGCGGCTCGCACAAACGCCCTGTTCCGCCATGATGTCGCGCACGGTTTCCTCGCACTTGCCGCAGCACGTAGCGACCCCGAGTTCGAACTGGAGTTCGTCGAAAGTGTCCACGCCTTCCGCGAGGGATGCGCGAATCTTCCGATCGGAAACGGACTTGCACACGCAGACGATCATGATGGAGCGCGATAGCTAACGTTAATGCGAATTATTATCATTATATTTGTGGGGCTTGGCAAGCGCGGTCCCGGGTTTTTTGTAACAAAACCAGGCGCTTGGAAGGGTTTTCGGGCGACGGCGAGCGGCGCGGCTACGCCGGATGGGCGGCGGGCGCGGCCGTGCTCGGGGAGGAAATGGTGACGGATTCGGCCGGCGCGTCGAGCCCGAGCAGTGTCGCGGCGAGAGACTGCAGTTGCCGGCCATCGCCCGTCGAGCAGAGGCGCGGCGGCGGTGCCGGCCGGGAGCCGGCCGGCGCGCGCAGATCGCGCTCGTCCAGTATCCGCGAAAGCTGGCGGGCGATCGCGTCGCTCGTGTCGATCAGATGCAGGCGGTTGGACGTTACGTCGCGGATCGCGGCGTCGAAGAACGGGTAGTGCGTGCAGCCGAGCACGAGCGTGTCGGCGCCCGCCGCAAGCATCGGCTCGAGGTAGCCCGCGAGCAGCGCGCGCAGCTCGGGCGAGCCGGTGTCGCCGCGCTCGACCGCCTCGACGAGGCCATGCCCCGCCTGACAGATGAAGCGGCAGTCGGCGGCATGGCGCGCGATCAGCGCGCCGAAGCGCGCGCTGCGCAGCGTCGCCTGCGTCGCGAGCACGCCCGCGATGCGCGTCTTCGAATGCTGCGCCGCCGGCTTGATGCCGGGCTCGACGCCGACGAGCGGAATCGGCAGGCGCTCGCGCACGAGCGCGATCGATTGCGCGGTGGCGGTGTTGCACGCGACGACGAGCGCCTTCGCGCCTCGTGCGGCGAGCCATTCGCCGATCGCGAGCGTGCGCTCGACGATGAACGCGTCCTCGCGCGGGCCGTACGGCGCATGACGGGAATCCGCGACGTAGACGAGCGCCTCGTCGGGCAGCCGCTCGCGCACCGCGCGCAGCACCGACAGGCCGCCGAGCCCCGAATCGAAGATGCCGATCGGCGCATGGGCGGGCGATGCGCGGAAATCGGATGCGGGCGGCGGCGTCATGTCGGCGAGCGAGCGTGGATCGAATAGAAATCGAACGGGAGGAATTACTCCGGCGAGCCCATCATCGACTGCTGATAGTTCTGAATGCCGACCTTGCCGATCAGGTCGATTTGCGTTTCGAGCCAGTCGATGTGCTCTTCGGTATCGTCGAGGATCTTCTCGAAGATTTCGCGCGACACGTAATCACGCACCGATTCGCAATATGCGATCGCTTCCTTGCACGTCGACTGCGATATCTGCTCGAGCTTCAGATCGCATTTCAGGATTTCCTCGGTTTCCTCGCCGATCAGCAGCTTGTGCAGATCCTGCAGGTTCGGCAGGCCGTCGAGCATGAACACGCGCTCGATCAGCCAATCCGCGTGCTTCATTTCGCCGATCGATTCGTCGTATTCGTGCTTGCCGAGTTTTTCGAGACCCCAATGCTTGTACATCCGCGCATGCAGGAAATATTGATTGATCGCGGTCAGTTCGTTCTTCAACTGGGCGTTCAGATATTCGATGACTTTCTTATCGCCTTGCATGTTCGTTCCTTGTGACGTGTGGGGGCTTGAATTTCTGAACGATAAACGCTCGTTCCTGAAAAGCCAAGGGCGAATTCGTTCGAAATCCGAAAGGTGAACGAATTCGCCGCATCGAAAAGGCCGGATTGAAATCCGGCCTGAAAATCATTCTTATTTACGCGTTCGCGACAGGAATCTTGCCGATTTTCGCCTGCCATTCCTTCGGCCCCGTTTGGTGGACCGACGTGCCTTGCGAATCGACGGCGACCGTCACCGGCATGTCCTGCACGTCGAACTCGTAGATCGCTTCCATGCCGAGATCCTCGAATGCGAGCACCTTCGCGCCGCGGATCGCCTTCGACACGAGATACGCCGCGCCGCCGACCGCCATCAGGTAAGCCGCCTTGTGCTTCTTGATCGCGTCGATCGCCACCGGGCCGCGCTCGGCCTTGCCGACCATCGAGATGAGGCCCGTCTGCGCGAGCATCGTCTCGGTGAACTTGTCCATGCGCGTGGCCGTCGTCGGGCCGGCCGGGCCGACCACTTCGTCGCGCACCGGATCGACCGGGCCGACGTAGTAGATCACGCGGTTCGTGAAATCGACGGGCAGCTTCTCGCCCGCGGCCAGCATGTCGGCGATGCGCTTGTGCGCGGCGTCGCGGCCCGTGAGCATCTTGCCCGACAGCAGCAGCGTCTGGCCCGGCGCCCAGCTGGCGACTTCTTTCGGCGTCAGCGCGTTCAGATCGACGCGCTTGCTGGTTTCGGTGTTCGGTTCCCACTGGACCTTCGGCCACGCGTCGAGCGACGGCGCTTCAAGCTTGGCCGGGCCCGAGCCGTCGAGCACGAAGTGCGCGTGGCGCGTGGCCGCGCAGTTCGGGATCAGCGCGACCGGCTTCGACGCCGCGTGCGTCGGCGCGGCCATGATCTTCACGTCGAGCACGGTCGCCAGACCGCCGAGACCCTGCGCGCCGATGCCGAGCGCGTTGACCTTCTCGTGCAGCTCGACGCGCAGTTCCTCGACCCAGTCCTTCGGCCCGCGCGCGATGATCTCCTGGATGTCGATCGGCTCCATCAGCGATTCCTTCGCCATCAGCATCGCTTTCTCGGCGGTGCCGCCGATGCCGATCCCGAGCATGCCGGGCGGGCACCAGCCCGCGCCCATCGTCGGCACGGTCTTCAGCACCCAGTCGACGATCGAGTCGGACGGGTTCAGCATCACGAACTTCGACTTGTTTTCCGAGCCGCCGCCCTTCGCCGCGACCTGCACGTCGACCTTGTCGCCCGGCACGATCTCGTAGTGGATCACGGCCGGCGTGTTGTCCTTCGTGTTCTTGCGCGCGCCTTCGGGCGGATTCACGATCGATGCGCGCAGCACGTTGTCCGGATGCGTGTAGCCGCGGCGCACGCCCTCGTTGATCATGTCGGTGACGCTCATCGTCGCGCCGCCGTTTTCACTTGCCCAGCGCACGTCCATGCCGACCTTCACGAAGATCGTGACGATACCCGTGTCCTGGCAGATCGGGCGGCGGCCTTCCGCGCACATGCGGCTGTTCGTCAGGATCTGCGCGATCGCGTCTTTCGCGGCCGGGCTTTCCTCGAGCTCGTATGCGCGGCCGAGCGCCTCGATGTAGTCGAGCGGGTGGTAGTAGCTGATGTACTGCAGCGAATCCGCGATGCTCTGGATCAGGTCTTCCTGTTTGATGACGGTCATGGCTGAGACTCTGTGAGGACTGTGGGTATGGGAATCGACTCAGGCCGACTGTTGCGCCGGCTCGCGCGGCGCCGACGGCTGCGCCGGCACTTCGTGGTAATGCTCGGGGTGCGTGTGCGTCGTCAGGCGGTCGACCCATGCCATCACGAGCGCCGACACGAGGAACGCGACGTGGATCAGCACCTGCCACATGATCGCGTGCACCGTGTGCTGGTCCGGATTGATGAACGTCTTCAGCAGGTGGATCGACGAGATGCTGATGAGCGCCATCGACAGCTTCACTTTCAGCACGCCCGCGTTCACGTGGTCGAGCCATTCCGGTTCGTCGGGGTGGCCCTCGACGCCGAGGCGCGACACGAACGTTTCATATCCGCCGACGATCACCATGATGAGCAGGTTCGAGATCATCACCACGTCGATCAGGCCGAGCACGGCGAGCATGATGTTTGTCTCGTCGAGGCCGGCCGCGTGCGACAGCAGGTGCCAGACTTCCTTCAGGAACAGGAACACGTAGATCGCCTGCGCGACGATCAGGCCCAGATAAAGGGGCACTTGCAGCCAGCGGCTCATGAAGATGACGGCGGGCAGCGGGCGCATCTTGCGGCGGGCCGGGCGGGCGGGGCGCGGATCGGTTGGGGCGGCGGACATGGTCGGGCGAAGCGGGGACGCGGGGATATGGAACGTTTTTGAAAAAAAGCGCGTTATTGTAACGCGTCGGCCGGACCGCTTGCAGCGGCGCAGCATCGCGGCCAGGCGCGCTCGACGCGCCCGCCGGCGGCGCGCCGAGCGCGTGCGCGGTGCGAATGTCGTGCGGTGCGGTGTGTGCGCGGTGCGCTTGCAGCGGTAAGGGTGCTTCGTCGCACGGACGGCGCGCCGCCCGCGCGGCGCTCGCTCAGGGCGAGACGGGCGGCGAGCGCCGCACGCGCAGGCTCGCGAGCACGATCCCCGTCACTACGCACGCGAGCGCGAAGCCGTGCGCGAGCGTCGGCCGTTCGCCGAGGAACAGGATGCCGTAAATCGCGGCCGAGATCGGCAGCACCGCGCTGAACACGCCGGCGAGGCTGCCCGGCACGTGGCGGATGCCCTTCATCCACAGCCAGAACGAGAAGATGCTCGCCGACAGGCCGTACCAGACGACGAGCGCCCAGATGCCCGCCGGCACGCTCGCGTAGTCGAAATGCCAGAGCGCGCCCGCGCCGAGCGGCAGCATCAGCAGCAGGCCGAACAGGTGCGTGTACGCGCAGATGTCGATCGGCGCTAGCGTTTGCGTGAGGCGCCGCGACAGGATCACGTAGATCGACTCGCAGCAGACCGCGCCGAGCATCAGCAGATTGCCCGAGAGCGAGCTCGCGTGGCCGCCGCCTTCGCTCGCGCCGCTGTTCGCGAGATTGATCGTCACGACGCCGACGATCGCGAGCGCGATCGACACGAGCGCACGCCCGTTCGGTTTCTCGCGCAGGAAGAGCCACGCGAACAGCGCGACGACGGCCGGAATCGTGCTCGTGATGACGCCCGCCGCGACGGCGCTCGTGCGCTGCACGCCGTTGAGCATCAGCAGCGTGAACATGAACGTGCCGAAGAACGCCTGCAGGAACAGGTTCAGCCACTCGCCGCGCTTGACGGTGCGCATCTTGACCGGGCTGAAGAGCGGCCAGAGCACCGCGTTCGCGATGACGAAGCGCAGCGTGGCGAGAATGGCGACGGGAACGAAGGCGACGATCGATTTGCCGATGCCGACGTTGCTGCCGACGAGCAACATCGACACGATGAGAAAGAGGGCGTAGCGATTCAAGCTGGAATCCGGGCGACGAGTTAGTTAGCATTGTAGGGTCGCGTGAAAGCTAGCGTAAAGCAGCATCGGCGCGCTCGTCGCGTAAGTGACGGGTAAGTTCCGGCGCTTATCGTGAAACGTCTGCATCGCTTCGCCGCGGCCGGTTGGCGTGGTGCGATGCAGCATCGCGCGCCGCGTGAGCCGCATGCGGTGCGCAGGGTGGGAGACAGGCGCATTGCGCGCCGAATTAGACACGGCGCGCCCGATCGCGCCGGCATGTAGTGTGTAGTGGATTCCATGTTCACCAAGGGGTAGTCGATGTCTGCGATTGAATCGGTTCTGCACGAACGCCGCCAGTTCGCGCCGCCCGCCGCAGTGGAGAAGGCGGCGGCCATTTCCAGCATGGCGGCTTATCGGGCGCTCGTCGAAGAGGCTGAGCGCGATTACGAAGGATTCTGGGCGCGCCTCGCGCGCGAGACGCTCGAATGGCGCAAGCCGTTCGGCAAGGTGCTCGACGAGACGAACGCGCCGTTCTACAAGTGGTTCGAGGACGGCGAGCTGAACGCGTCGTACAACTGCCTCGACCGCCACGTCGCCGCCGACCTCGGCGAGCGCGTCGCGGTGATCTTCGAGGCCGACGACGGCACCGTTACGCGCGTCACCTACGCCGATCTGCTCGCGCGCGTCTCGCGCTTCGCGAACGCGCTGAAGAGGCGCGGCGTCGGCCGCGGCGACCGCGTCGTCATCTACATCCCGATGTCGGTCGAGGGCATCGTCGCGATGCAGGCGTGCGCGCGGATCGGCGCGACGCACTCGGTCGTGTTCGGCGGCTTTTCGTCGAAATCGCTGCACGAGCGCATCGTCGACGTCGGCGCGACCGCGCTCGTCACCGCCGACGAGCAGATGCGCGGCGGCAAGACGCTGCCGCTCAAGAGCATCGCCGACGAGGCGCTCGCGATGGGCGGCTGCGACGCGGTGAAGACCGTCGTCGTCTATCGCCGCACGGGCGGCCGGGTCGACTGGCACGAAGGCCGCGACGTCTGGATGCACGAAATCGTCGCGAACGAGGCCGACCAGTGCGAGCCCGAGTGGGTCGGCGCCGAGCATCCGCTCTTCATCCTGTATACGTCCGGCTCGACCGGCAAGCCGAAGGGCGTGCAGCACAGCACGGGCGGCTACCTGCTGTGGGCCGCGCAGACGATGAAATGGACGTTCGACTGGAAGCCGACCGACGTGTTCTGGTGCACGGCCGACATCGGTTGGGTCACGGGCCACTCGTACATCACGTACGGCCCGCTCGCCGTGGGCGCGACGCAAGTCGTGTTCGAGGGCGTGCCGACGTATCCGAACGCCGGCCGCTTCTGGAAGATGATCGGCGACCACAAGGTGTCCGTGTTCTACACCGCGCCGACCGCGATCCGCTCGCTGATCAAGGCCGCCGAAGCCGATGTCCACGTGCATCCGAAGAGCTACGATCTGTCGAGCCTGCGTATCATCGGCACGGTCGGCGAGCCGATCAATCCGGAAGCGTGGATCTGGTATCACAAGCACGTCGGCCAGGAACGCTGCCCGATCGTCGATACGTGGTGGCAGACCGAAACGGGCGGCCACATGATCACGCCGCTCCCCGGCGCGACGCCGACCGTGCCGGGCTCGTGCACGCTGCCGCTGCCGGGCATCATGGCCGCCGTCGTCGACGAAACGGGGCAGGACGTGCCGAACGGGCAGGGCGGCATTCTCGTCGTCAAGCGCCCGTGGCCGGCGCTGGCGCGCACGATCTGGGGCGACCCGGACCGCTTCAAGAAGAGCTACTACCCTGCCGAGCTCGGCGGCAGCCTGTATCTGGCGGGCGACGGCACCGTGCGTGACAAGGAAACCGGCTACTTCACGATCATGGGCCGCATCGACGACGTGCTGAACGTGTCCGGACACCGGCTCGGCACGATGGAGATCGAGTCGGCGCTCGTGTCGCACGAGCTCGTCGCGGAAGCGGCGGTCGTCGGCCGGCCGGACGACACGACGGGCGAGGCGGTCGTCGCGTTCGTCGTGCTCAAGCGCTCGCGTCCGGAAGGCGAAGAGGCGGCCACGCTCGCGAAGGCGCTGCGCGACTGGGTCGGCAAGGAGATCGGGCCGATCGCGAAGCCGAAGGACATCCGCTTCGGCGACAACCTGCCGAAGACGCGCTCGGGCAAGATCATGCGGCGCCTGCTGCGCTCGCTCGCGAAGGGCGAGGCGATCACGCAGGACACGTCGACGCTCGAGAACCCCGCGATCCTCGAACAGCTCGCCGAAGTGCGCTAAACGCGTGCGACGCGCGGCGCGCGATTGAGTGCGCGCCGCGCGAGCCCCTGCGCGGCAATCCCGATTGCCCGCGCAGGGGCTTTTTGTTACACAAGCGCATGGCCGCTTCTTCTTCAGGTTCTTCTTCGCCGACGCCGACGCCGACGCATACCGCCGAGCCGCCGTTCGTGCCGGCACGGCTCGCGCGCGCACACGCGCGCTACTGGCGTTTCAACGTCGCGCTGATCGCCGTGTTGATGACGATCGGCTGCATCGTATCGTTCATCGTGCCGCTCTTCGCGCCGGCGCTCGAGCCTCTGCGCTTCGCCGGTTTCAGCCTGCCGTTCTACGTCGGCGCGCAAGGCGCGATTCTCGTCTATCTCGCGTTGATCGCCGTCTACATCGTGCTGATGCAGCGCGCCGACCGAATCCTGCGGCGCGACTACGACGCGTGTGCGGGCGAGGCGAAGCGTGACGACGCCCATCCGCATCCGACGGACGCCGACGCATGCTGACGAATCGGCTGGTTCGGGCGTATGCGCTATACACGATCGGCTTCGTCGCGTTCGTGCTGCTGCTCTGGCGGATCGAGCGCGCGACCGGACCGGGCGTGTGGATCGGCTACGTTTTCCTGTTCGTGCCGATCGCGGTGTATGCGGTGATCGGGCTGCTGTCGCGAACGTCGGATCTCGTCGAATACTACGTCGCCGGGCGGCGCGTGCCGTCCGCGTTCAACGGCATGGCGACCGCCGCCGACTGGCTCTCCGCCGCCTCGTTCATCGGCCTCGCGGGCTCGCTGTACGCGACCGGCTACGACGCGCTCGCGTACCTGATGGGCTGGACGGGCGGCTTCTGCCTTGTCGCGTTCCTGCTCGCGCCTTACGTGCGCAAGCTCGCGCGCTACACGATTCCCGATTTCCTCGGCACGCGCTTCTCGAGCACGCTCGTGAGGGCGCTTGCGGCGATCGCCGCGATCCTGTGCTCGTTCGTCTACCTCGTCGCGCAGATACAGGGCATCGGCCTCATCGCGACGCGCTTCATCGGCGTCGATTTCTCGATCGGCATCTTCTGCGGACTGGCGGGGATTCTCGTTTGCTCGTTTCTCGGCGGGATGCGCGCGGTCACATGGACGCAGGTCGCGCAGTACATCATCCTGATCATCGCGTTCCTGCTGCCGGTTTCGCTGATCTCGATGAAGAACGGCCTCGGGCCCGTGCCGCAGTTCAATTACGGCCATCTGATGTCGAGCGCCGAAAAGCTCGAGGCGCAGATGCGCGACGCGCCGCAGGAGCGGCAGGTGCGCGACGCGTATCGCCGGCAGGCGGCCGAGATCCAGGCGCAGCTCGATAGGCTGCCGGCGTCGTACGACGACGCGCGCGCGCGGCTCGTGGCAGAAGTGGCCGCGCTGCGCCGGCACAACGGGCCGCTGCGCGAGATCAACCAGCGCGAGCGCGAGCTCGCCGAATTTCCGCGCGATCCGGCGGCGGCGCGGATTGCGTGGGAGCAGGCGCGCGACGATCTGCTCGCGCGCGCGGCCGATCCGGTGCCGATGCACGAGCCGTTTCCGGCCGCGAGTGACGACGACCGCCGGCCGCGCGAGCGCAACTTCCTCGCGCTGCTGCTGTGCCTGTCGCTCGGCACGGCGAGCCTGCCGCACATCCTGACGCGCTACAACACGACGACGTCGGTCGCATCCGCGCGGCGCTCGGTCGGCTGGACGTTGTTCTTCATCGCGCTGTTCTACCTGACGGTGCCGGTGCTCGCGGTGCTGATCAAATACGAGATCCTGACGAACCTGGTGGGGCGGCCGTTCGCCGATTTGCCCGCATGGATCACGCAATGGCATCGATTCGAGCCGGGGCTCATCAGCGTCGTCGATCAATTGCGCGACGGCATCGTCCACTGGTCCGAGATCCAGATGCAGCCCGACATCGTCGTGCTCGCGGCGCCGGAGATTGCGGGGCTGCCGTACGTCGTGTCGGGGCTGATCGCGGCGGGCGCGCTTGCCGCGGCGCTGTCGACGGCGGACGGGCTGCTGCTGACGATCGCGAACGCGCTGTCGCACGACGTCTACTACCACATGGTCGCGCCCGACGCGTCGAGCCAGCGGCGCGTGACGATTTCGAAGGTGCTGCTGCTCGGCGTCGCGCTGTTCGCGTCGTATGTCGCGTCGCTGAATACCGGGAAGATCCTGTTTCTCGTCGGGGCGGCGTTTTCGCTCGCGGCATCGAGCTTTTTCCCGGTGCTCGTGCTCGGCGTGTTCTGGAAGCGCACGACGACGCGCGGCGCGGTGGCGGGGATGGTGACGGGGCTGGGCGTATGCGTTTATTACATCGTGTCGACGTATCCGCTCTTCACGCAGATCACGGGCTTTGCGGGACCGAGCTGGTTCGGCATCGAGCCGATCAGTTCCGGCGTGTTCGGCGTGCCGGCCGGGTTTGCGACGGCGATCGCCGTGAGCCTGCTGGATCGGCGGCCGGACGCCTATACGAACGCGCTCGTCGACTACATCCGGCATCCGTGACGCGGGTTTTGCCAAGGGGTGGCGGTGCGGTTCCGGAATTTGCTATACTTGCCGTCTTCCGGAGAGATGGATGAGTGGTTTAAGTCGCACGCCTGGAAAGCGTGTATAGGTGAAAGCCTATCGGGGGTTCGAATCCCCCTCTCTCCGCCAGAATTCCTTTATAATTCAAGTGCTTGGCGAAGCGGGTGGCGATTAATTGCCTTGATTTCCTGCTGTTTTCTGTACGGAATCGCAACTTAATCGCAACGTCGATTCCGCAAACTTCTCCACTGCTTTTCCGCCCGCATCGGGGTCCGCCGTAGGCATCCACCTAGCGTAGATTCGAACGGTTGTGTTCTGGTTCGAATGGCCCATTTGGCGAGCTACCCACATTGGATGCTCCCCAGCGGAGAGCATCATAGATGCGTATGTATGGCGTGTCTGGTAAGGCTTTCTGTACTTGACCTGTGCCTTCTTTAGTCCCCGAGTCCACACTATCCGGATGGGGGAGTCCCCGGACCATCGAGCATCGTTTCGCGGGTCCTGGAATACTTCCCGGCCTTGTAGATACGTGTGAGCCTTTTGGGCGACTAGCGCAGACATGGCAGGCGGCAAGAGCTTTACCTCCCGGCGACTTGAACGTGTCTTCGTGTCCTCTGCCTCCTTTGCGGTCTGGGTCAATGCCCGTTTGACGACTATCACGCCGCGCTTCCAATCGATGTCCGTCCAATTGAGCGCGACAAGCTCCGAAGTACGTAGCCCGGTCCAAAACGCGAACCGAAACATATTTGCCGCCTGTGGAGGCATGGCTGCGACAATTTCCCGTTGCTCGTCCGCAGTGAATGGGTCTACGTCGTCCTCCTCCTTCGGTGCCTCCTTCTTCCGGTATGTCCACCCGTGGAGGGGATTGGCGGTCAACAACTCATCCTGTACCGCGTCTTCGAGTGCCTTCCGTACAACACTCTGGATGTTGGCAAGACGTTTGTTTGTACATTCCATCTTGTCCAGCCAGTCCCGGAAATCGTTTCGCTTGAGGCTGCCAAGCTCCCGTGAACCGAAGGTCGGAACAAGGTGACCAGTCCTTATCGAGCACGCCGCGCTTGAGCGCTACGGCAGTCCGTGCGACTCGGGGCAGTGAGCCCCATATGTAGAAGACCGACAACACGATAGACGCAGCCGCCGCGTAGCTGCTGAGGGGGAGGGACGAGAGGCCGTAGAGTGCAGTCCCCGTCGACGCGGCGACGGGCGGGCGTTGAAGATGCTTTGCGTGATCGATGAATACACTCGCGAATGCCTGGCGATCGAAGTCGGTGCCAGCTTGCGGTCGCAGGATGTGATCTTGACGCTGTCGCGACTGATGCGGCTGTACGGCAAGCCCGCATTCGTTCGGTCTAACAACGGCGCTGAATTTACTGCTGCCAAGGTTATGCGCTGGCTGCGAGACGCTGCAATCGGTCCGGCCTTCATCGCGCCTGGCAGTCCGTGGCAAAACGGGTTCGTCGAGAGCTTTAACGGCAAGCTGCGTGACGAATTGCTGAACCGGGAATGGTTCCGCAGCCGTGCCGAGGCCAAGGTACTCATCGAACGCTGGCGGCAGTTCTACAACGAGCGCCGGCCTCATAACGCGCATCGCTATCAACCTCCGGCCACGGTCCGTCGAGCCTGGTTGGATTCCGATAATATCGACGCGAGACTCACTGCCTGATTGGCTACAAAATCCCGCCGCAGGTCAATTCGACGCGGAGAGGAATTCGGGTGCGGGTGGTGAGATGTGGCGTTAATCGAGGATGTTGTTTTGCTTGATGATTTCGTCGCTGGGGCGGCGCTTTTTTTGAATCGTGTGCGAGATAGCGCGTTCGAATTCGGGGGAGCCGGACTGAGCGGAATGAGCGAAATTTTGAATGACGAACATTCCGGCGATGGGCAGCTGTTCGTTCATCACTTGTTCACGGAGCTTCGGAGCCTTGAAGCGCTTGCGGTGACGACGGCGCGCGGCCGCGTGGCTCGGCATGGCGATTCCGCCAAAACGGCGCACGACGACTTTCGCGGTGACGGGCGTAAAACATGTCGGAAACGGGGGCGTCGTATCGTTCGATGTCGAAAATCTGCATCGCATCGCATTGCAGCAGCCCATGCCGGCCGCGACCTTCCGAGAAATTCGCCGTCAGGTGATCCCATGGGCTTTCTTCCACTTGCGCAAACGCGCGCGCGCATTGGCATACGGCGACGACGTATTGAATTGGATCATCCGTCCCAGTGTGTATTTCTCGTACCAGCGCGCGCCATACAGAGATTCGTCGGTTTCCCGCTCGACGAGCGACACGATGCGCGCGTGCACGTCGGCGAACCGGTGCAGCAAGCCGGGATAGTCGTCATGGGCATGATCGGCATAGAACTTCTGTGCCAGGCGCCCCAGTTCGTTCCACTTGTACCCGGTATCGGGAAAATCCACCGGCCGGCCGTGCGCGCTGGCGTCGCACCATTTCAGCACCAACTGGTTCCAGCCGATCAGGTAGGCCACCAGATCGGCCGCGCTCATCCGCGTGCCTCGTGCGTGGCCTTCCAGGGTAGCCTCACGTGCGCGTTCCGGCGGCACGCCGGCAAGGTCCGCCGCCAGCTTTTCGTAAGTGGTGCGGATCGCATCCAGCAATTCCTGCCTGGTTTGTGGGATAGCCATGTCGTGTGAATCCCGCGCGTTGTCGAATGCGTTCGGATGCCGACGGACGACGGCCCGCCAGGCAGGGAACAATCGTTTTGGTTCGGCGGCGGCTACGTCGCCGCTGCAAGATAGCGGAAGTCGTCCCGTGCGGCGGCCGAGCCGAGCATCCGGCGCTCGTATCATGCGCAAGGCAACCGCGCGCCGATCCGTTTCGATTGTGAGCGCGTTGCGCGCGCGTCGGCAATGGTCAATCAACGTGCGAACTCGTTGGGCTTTCGCTTGTCGATTCGCCACAACGTCGAGGCGCTTGGCGCGATCGATCTTGATCTCTTTCGCTCGCGCCGCAGATTCGCCGGCGCAAGCCGCTTTCGATCGGCGAAATCGCGGCGATGCCGTTCTTCTCGATACGGCTCGCGCAGGACTTGCCGGCCGATTTTCGACGTTCGATCCGAATCGCTGCACACAGTTCAAAATCCCTTATCCTGCGTTTCTGGCGTCGATCGTCCGGGCGGCAACGGACACGAACACCTGGAACGGTCGTCCGGCTTCGCGCCGGGCGTTCGAGCAACGGAACGGAATGCATCGGCGCGACGGGCGACGGCATGGCCAGCCGCCCGGCAAGAGAATCGCCGGGCGATGTGGCAAGGCCGCCGTCGTCGCCGATGCACGCCACGCACCGAGGAATTCAGGATGAAGCTGCTTCTCGTCGGATCGACCGGGCTCGTCGGCCGACACGTGCTGGACCTGGCGCTTGCCGATCCGCGTGTCGACGGCGTGGTGGCGCTCGCGCGCCGCGCGCTGCCTGCACATCCGAAGCTGCACGCGCCGCGCGTCGACTTCGATCGCCTGCCCGACGACGCGCCGTGGTGGCGCGCGGACGCGGTGATCTGCACGCTCGGCACGACGATGCGCGCCGCGGGCTCCCGGCCCGCGTTCAGGCGCGTCGATCACGACTATCCGCTCGCGGTCGCGCGCATCGCGCGGCAGCACGGCACGCCGACCTACGTGCTCAATTCGGCCGTCGGCGCCGATCCGTCGTCGCGCTTCTTCTACAACCGCGTGAAGGGCGAACTGGAGCGGGATCTGGCCGGTCTCGGCTTCGCTTCATTCACCGCAGTGCGGCCGGGGCTGATCGGTGGGCAGCGCGGCGAGTTTCGCGCCGGCGAGCGGGCCGCGGTGCTCGCGCTGACGCTGCTCGGGCCGCTGCTGCCGCGCGGCTGGCGGATCAACCCGGCGCCGCGGATCGCCCGCGCACTGATCGAGGCGGCGCTGGTTCCGGAGCCGGGCGGGCATGTCGTGGCGTCCGATCGATTGACCTGACCGCCACGCACGTCGGCCCGAACGTCGGCCGGTGGCGCTTGCGCGCCACGGGCGCCGTCAGCGAAGACGGCTAACGAACGCTATCCTTGCGCTTGTGCGAGCGCTGCCGGTAGTCGTCGGGCGATGGACGATGAGCGATGGGTTACGGGTTACGGGCGTCGGCGTCGGCGTCGAAAGACGCATCGTCGAGCCGATCGGTGGCCGTTGCGTCGCGCCGCGCTTGCAAGTGCATGTCGGTCGGCTCGCCGCCGTCGCTTGGGCGGCGCAGGCGAGGTTGGAAGCGATGGATGCGATGCGCATGGCGACCGCATCGAAGCGAGGCCGTCGGCGCATCGGCGACGCATGGCAAGCAACGCGCTCCGGGCGCGCGGCGTGCGGTGCGCAGCGCGTGGCATGAGGTATGTGGCGTGAGGCGCGCGGCGCCAAGCACGCGGCGTCGGCGAATCGATCACGTCCGAACGGTTGCAACCCGCCCGGCATCATCCCGTGGCAATTCTCTTTGTGGAGTCTGAATGGACAGTCATATCGCTGCGGTCGAGCTGAAAAAAGCTTATCGACTCATCAATCACGGTCCGACGGTGCTCGTGTCCGCGCGCCACGACGGCGTGGACAACGTAATGGCGGCGGCATGGGCGTGCGCGCTGGATTTCTCGCCGCCGAAGCTGACGGTGGTGCTCGACAAGGCGACGAAAACGCGCGAGCTCATCGAGAAGGGCGGTGGCTTCGTCGTCCAGGTGCCGACGGCGGCGCAGTTGCGACTTACGCACGAGGTCGGCAGCCATAGCCTGTCGGACCAGCCGGACAAGCTGCAGCGTGCCGGCGTGCAGCTGTTTTCGATCGACGGCCACGACGTGCCTTTCGTCGCGGGCTGCTCCGCGTGGCTCGCGTGCAGGCTCGTGCCGGAGCCGCATAACCAGCAGGCCTACGACCTGTTCATCGGCGAGGTCGTAGCCGCATGGTCCGATACGCGCGCGTTCAAGGACGGGCATTGGCAATTCGAACAAGCGGAGCCGGCGTGGCGGAGCCTGCATCACGTCGCGGGCGGCCACTTCTATGCGATCGGCGACGCGCTCTCGGTTCGCGAGACCGGCGAGCAGCGCATCGAGGAAGCGTTGTAGGCACACGCGGCGCGCGCGAGGCGGGCGCGCTTCGTCGTGGGCTCGGCCGGCGAGCGCATGCTGAGTTTGCGTGCGGGCAGGCAATGAGTAGAGGGGCGATTGAATGGCGGCCCAGACACAAGCGGCCCGGAAGCGGGACACCGATCCAAGCTGTGAGCCGCCATTCAATCGCTCCTCTTCTCATTGCGGTTTGATCGTCTTCGGCCCAGCGCCGCTCGGGTGTGCCGACGAAGCCGCGCGTTACCGAAGTTTTCCCGCTCGGCTGAACCGGCTGGCGTGTTCCCGAGACGACGGCGAACCGACCGCCGGGCCGCGCGCCTGAACAGGCGTCTCTCGCCGATCGTCACGGCAGCGCGGCAAACGGCAGACGGCAAAGGCAAAGGCAAAGGCAAAGGCAAAGGCAAAGGCAAAGGCAAAGGCAAAGGCAAAGGCAAAGGCAAAGGCAAAGGCCGCCGGGCGGTTCGGGGCCGCTTCCGATCGCGTTCGTCGCCGCGCGGTCAAGTGTTCGCACGGTGCGGCGGTCGCTCGCGTATCCGCGACCGGCGCGTGCTTTGTCGGCCCGACCGCCGTTCCGTCCGGCGTTCTTCCGGGTCCTAAAAAGAATATTCGCCGATGACTCGCCTCACCTTGCGCAGCGCGTCGCGCAGCGTTTCCGGATCGACGGACCCGAGCGCGACGCGGATCGCATGCGGCACGTGCGCGGACGTCGCGAACGGCTCGGCGGTCGACACCGACACCTGCTCGCGCATCAGCGCCATCGCGACCTGATCGGCCCGCGCTTCGTCGGCGAGCGGCAGCCACACGAAATACGATGCCGGATGACGAACGCAGCGCAGCCCCGCGAGCGCGTCGGTCGCGATGGCCTGCCGCGCCGCCGCATCGCGGCGCTTGTCGGCCTCGAGGCGCGCGACGGTTCCGTCGTCGAGCCAGCCGCATGCGATCGCCGTCATCACGCCGGGCGTGTTCCACGTGGTGCCGCGGATCGCGCGCTCGATCGCCGGCACCCACTGCGCGGGCGCCGCGACGAAACCGACGCGCAGCCCGGTCGCGACGTTCTTCGACAGCCCGGACACGTAGACGGTCGCCTCCGGCGCGAGCGCCGCGATCGGCGCGGGCGGATCGCCGGCGAGAAACGCGTACGCGGCGTCCTCGATGATCATCAGCCCGTGGTGGCGCGCGATCGCGACGAGCCGCCGCCTGCGATGCGCGCTCATCACCCAGCCGAGCGGATTGTGCAGCGTCGGCATCGTGTACACCGCGCGCACCCGACGCGTTTCGCACAGCCGCGCGAGCGCGTCGAGGTCGGGGCCCTGGCCGGACGCCGGAATCGGCGCGAGCTCGAGGCGCTGCGCGTTCGCGACGACCTTGAAGCCCGGATAGGTCAGCGCGTCGGCGGCGACGACATCGCCGGGCTGCAACAGCGCCATCGCCGTCACGGCGAGCCCGTGCTGAGCCCCGCTCACGATCGTCACCTGCTCGGCGTCGACCGACAGCCCGCGGCACGCGAGATGGCGCGCGACGGAGGCGCGCTCGTGCCACCGCCCGCCGTGCGGCTGGTAGCGCAGCAGCGCATCGAGGTCGCCCGACGATGCGAGCTGCCGCAGCGCGCTTCGCAGCAGCTCGGTCTGCTCGGGCAGCGACGGATAGTTGAAGCCGAGATCGACGACGCCGGAGGCGGCCGCGTGCTGGTCGACGCCGAGCCCGCGCGGCAGCGCGGTTTCCCGCACGAACGTGCCGCGGCCGGCTTCGCCGCTGACGAGCCCCATCGCTTCGAGTTCCGCGTAGACGCGCGTGGCTGTGACGAGCGCGAGCCCTTCTGCGGCCGCGAGCTTGCGATGGGTCGGCAGGCGCGTGCCGGGCGGCAGGCGGCCCGAGCGAATGTCGGAGGCAAGTGCGTCGACGAGGCGTTTGTAACGGGCGCGGGCCATACCGATGTATCCATGACAATTATTTGATTGTAGTGATTCTCGGGCATACGATGCGTCGTCGCAATCGATCACTGACGGAGACGACTTCATGCATATCGCCATTCTCACTTTCGAAGGCTTCAACGAGCTCGATTCGCTGATCGCGCTCGGCATTCTCAACTGTGTGAAGACGCGGGGCTGGAGCGTGTCGATCGCGAGCCCGACCGCGCGCGTGAGGTCGATGAACGGCGTCGAGATCGACGCGCAGGCGTCGCTGCGCGACGCGAGCGACGCCGATGCGGTGCTCGTCGGCAGCGGCGTGCGCACGCGCGAAGTCGTGGCCGACGACGCGCTGCTCGCGCAACTGCGGCTCGATCCGTCGCGGCAGCTACTCGGCGCGCAATGCTCGGGCACGCTCGTGCTCGCGAAGCTCGGGGTGCTCGACGGCGTGCCGGCGTGCACCGATCTCACGACGAAGCCGTGGGCGCAGGAGGCCGGCGTCGACGTGCTGAATCAGCCGTTCTTCGCGCGCGGCAACGTTGCGACGGCGGGCGGTTGCCTCGCGTCGCAGTACCTGGCCGCGTGGATCATCGCGCGCCTCGACGGGCGGGAAGCCGCGGAGCGTGCGCTGCATTACGTCGCGCCGGTCGGCGAGAAGGAGGCGTATGTGTCGCGGGCGATGGGACATGTCGCGCCGTATTTGACGGAGGCGCCGACGGCTGCATGAGCGAATGGAGGCCGGAGACGGCTGGCGGAAGAGGCGGCCGGCCGCGCGCCCTTTGCGTCTTGACGCGGGCTTGGTTCGGATCGGGCGCAGGCCTAAGATGAAGCTTCGAGCTCGGCGGACAACGGGCGTTGCGCGGGCAGTGGCGTGACGGGGCCGGCGTTGGTCGAGGCGGAGGCGAGGTCGTGGTCGCGGCGGTGGCTGGCCGTGCGGCGCGGCCGGCGAGGCACGCGGCGCGCGACGTAGCGGTGCGGCGTTTCGTGCAGCGAAGCGGTTGATCGACGGCGAAACGATACAATCGCGGCGCTTCGATTCGTCATGCGAGGCGCGATGAACTGTGAGTGCGCGCATCGCGCTTCGAGCATCGAGCAGGGATAATCGGCCTGCCGAAGCCGAAGCCGAAGCCGAAGCCGAAGCCGAAGCCGAAGCCGAAGCCGAAGCCGAAGCCGAAGCCTGACGTCGAACGTCGAACGTCGAACGGGGCCCTCCTCGTCACTTCATGCATAGGCCACGCTTCATCCCGGCGAAGCACTTCGAACACCGATCGATCGCTTTCTGGAGACCCATGTCGAATTTCGGAATCGCACGCGGCGGGCATCAAGGCCCGCAAGCGGCCCTCCACGAAACGGCGGACGGCGCGGCGAGCCGCGACGCCGGCCGTCCGCCGCCCGCGCGGATCTTCGCCTTCAATGGCGACGCGGACGGCCTGTGCGCGCTGCAGCAGCTGCGTCTTGCCGAAGGGCCGGGCGGAACGCTCGTGACGGGCGTCAAGCGGGACGTTCGATTGCTGGACCGCGTGTCGGCCGCCGCCGGCGACGAGATCACGGTTCTCGACGTGTCGCACGACCAGAACCGCGCGGACGTCGAGCGGCTGCTCGCGGCCGGCGCGCGGCTGCGCTACTTCGATCACCACTTCGCGGGCGCGCTGCCCGACCATCCGAATTTCCACGCGTACATCGACACCGCCGCCGACGTCTGCACGAGCGCGATCGTCGACCGATTCCTGAACGGGCGTCACGCGCGCTGGGCAATCGTTGCGGCGTTCGGCGACGCGCTGCCGCAACTCGGCGAAGCGCTTGCGCGCGCGCATCGCGTCGAGCCGGCGGCGCTCGAGCAATACGCGCGGCTCGGCCGGTGCCTGAATTACAACGCATATGGCGAGCGCGTCGACGATCTGCATTTCGATCCCGCGGCATTGGCGGAGACGATGCAGCCGTTCGCGGACCCGCTCGGCTTCATCGACGGAACCGACGTGCTGCGCGTGCTGAGCGACGGTTACGAAGACGATCTGGGCCGAGCGCGCGCGGTGCGCCCGGAGGTGGCGACGTCCCGCGCGATGATGCTCGTGCTGCCGTCCGAGCGCTGGGCGCGCCGCGTGACCGGCGTACTCGCGAACGAGCTCATGCGCGAGCATCCGGCGTGCGCGCTGGCGATTCTGAGTCCGAGGACGGACGGCGGCTACGTCGTCAGCGTGCGCGTGCCCGAGAACGACGCGATCGGGGCGGACGATTTTTGCCGAGGCTTCGCAACGGGCGGCGGGCGAAAGCGCGCGGCGGGCGTCAATCATCTGCCGGCCGATCAGGTCGACCGGTTCGCCGCGCAATTCAGGGCGACGTTCGACGGGCGCGGCAAGAGCGCGTGAGACGCGCGAGCGGCCGGCTGTTGGGGAACGCGAGCGGAAGGGCGATCGGAGCGGGCTGCCGCAGGGCGGCGAACGTGGGTTGCGCGAGCCGGCGCTCGCGCATGCGGCGGCATTGCCGAAGCGCGTTGGGCGGCGGTGCGCGGCGCGCTCGCCGCATCGTTCGGTTCCGCGCGACGCGCGTCACGGTCACGAAACGGTTTCGCCGCCGGGCGCCGACTCGCGAACCGCGCCCGTGACGAACCCGCTGCCCCGCTCGTTCCGGCGCTCCGCGCCCCGGCTCAGCCGCCGTTCGCCGAATTCGCTTCCGTCACGCGCGCGCCGCCCGTCGTCAGCATCGCGCGCAGCCGCGCGGCGTCGAAGAAATCGGAATGACGCCCGGCGGAATCCAGCAGCACCATCACGACATCGCGCCCGTCGATGGTCGTCTGCATCACGAGACAAATGCCGGACTCCTTGATATAGCCCGTCTTCTGCACGCCGATGTTCCAGCCCGCGTCGCGCAGCAGGATGTTCGTGCTGTGGTAGTAGAGCGTGCGCAGGCCCGTGTCGACCTCGTATTTCAGATCGGTCGAATAGTCGCGGATCAGCGGATATCGATAAGCCGCCTCGACCATCTTCGCGAGATCGCGCGCGGTCGACATGTTGTATTTCGACAGCCCGGTCGGATTCTCGAAATGCGTGTCGACCATGCCGAGCGATCGCGCTTTCTGGTTCATCGCTTCGACGAATGCCGGGCGGCCGCCGGGGTAGTAGCGCGACAGCGCCGCCGCCGCGCGATTCTCGGACGCCATCAGCGCGATGTGAAGCATGTCGTCGCGGCTCAGCGCCGAGCCGATCGCGAGGCGCGAGCCGGTGAACTTGTCCTGGTCGCGATCGTCGTCGGTCACTTCGATCCGCTCGTCGAGCGGCGCCTTCGAATCGAGCACGACCATCGCGGTCATCAGCTTCGTCACCGACGCAATCGGCACGACTGATTGCGCATTTCGCTCGAACAGCGTTTCGCCGGTGTGCTGGTCGATCATGTAGGCGATGTTCGAACGGAGTCCGAACGGTTGCGACGTGCCGCGCGGCTCGAACGGGCGAGCGCCGAGCGGCGCGCGCGGCGAGAACGCGATGCGGTGCACGCCGCTCGCCAGCCGGTAGCGGCCGGCCTTTACGTGGTGCGTGGCGAGCGGCGCATGAGCCGATTGCGGATGAAAGCTCGCTTTCCTGATGAACACGGACGTGGCGGGATGCCGCTTCGGCACGGCGGAATTCGCGTGCGCGTCGAACGACGGGACGGCGAGTGCGGACGCGAGGGCGATCGGCAACGCCGCCCACTTCGATCGACGAAGTACGGTTCTGCACATCGCTTTCAACGAGGAAAACGGTGTCGTTTTCATGACGCCCCAATTATTGGATTGCCGCTTTGGAACGATTATAGTAACGGCCTATTACGTTAGCAATTACAGTGGGATAGGGAATTTTCCTCATCCAAATTATTGGAATTGAAACGGTCGTTTTTTCAATCCTGCTGGATGAAGATTCTCGACGCCTCGAACGAGGGCTCGGCGTCGATCGCAACGTATCGCATCCAGGCGACGCGCGTGATCACGCAGGCGATTCGGCGTGCGCGCGCGCCGGTGCGGCGGCGGCGTTCAGGTTCGTGGCAGTCCGAAAAAATCGAAGAAAACCGGCGCACGCGGCAAGCCGGCCGACACCTGCATGGAATCCGGAAGCAATGGAATCGAAAACAAGAAGCGACGGCGTCGACCTGATGCGCGGCATCGCGATCCTGCTCGTGCTGATCCTGCATTTCCATCTGACGTACCGGCTGAACGTCACGCCGATCGATTCGCCGTTTCTGTCGGACGCGATCAAGGCCGCCGCGCGAAACGGCAATTACGGCGTCACGATGTTTTTCGCCGCGTCCGGGTTCCTGATCACGTCGACGTCGATCCGGCGCTTCGGCTCGCTCGGCGCGATCGAGCCGGCGACGTTCTACGCGTATCGCGCGTCGCGGATCTTGCCGAGCCTCGCGCTCGTCCTCGTCGCGATCGTGGCGCTCGGCTCGCTCGGCCTGCGATCGTTCGTCGACAAACCGGACACCGCGAGCACGTTTGTCGCGGTGCTGTCGGTGCTGACGTTCTGGCACAACGTGCTGATGGCGAAGGTCGGCTATTTCAATTACGCGATGAATATTCTGTGGTCGCTGTCGGTCGAGGAGGTGTTCTATCTTGCGTTTCCGATCCTCTGCCTGGTGCTGCGCCGCCGGCGCCGCATCGTCGCGTTCCTGTGCGTGCCGATCGTCGCCGGTCCTCTTTACCGAAGCCTGCATGCGCAGGACGAAATTGTCGCGCTGTACGGCTACGTGTCGTGCTTCGACGCGATCGCGATGGGATGCTGCGCGGCGCTGCTGCCGTTTCGCCCGCTTCCGCGCGGCTGGAGCCGGGCGCTTCGGACGGCCGCCGCCGCCGCGATCGCCGCCGTCTACCTGAGCGGGCCGATCATGCGCAACGTCGTCTGGGGCGTGACTGCCGTCGCATTCTGCTCGGCGGTGCTGCTGTACGGCTGCAGGGACGATGCGCGCGACGACGCGCGCGCGCCGCGCGTCGCGTCCCGCGTCATTCGCTGGTTCGGACAGCGGAGCTACGAGCTGTACCTGTTCCATATCGTCGTGCTCGGGATCTTGCGCGAGGTCGTCACGCGCGAGACGATCGGCGCGGGCGCGAAGCCGATGTGGCTGGTGTTTTACGTGAGCGTGTCGGCGCTCGTCGCGCAATGCGTGTTCCGGTTCTATTCCGAGCCGTTGAACGACGCGCTGCGGCGGGGCGCCGTGCGATTTTCGCCGGGATATCCGCAGAAGTGACCCATGCCGCGGCGTTTTTTTTTCGGGCGCGATCGACGATTGGCCGCGGCGGATCGCGGATCGACGAACCTCGCCGGCCACGATTCGAAGTCGATATCGCGGCCGGTATCGCGGCCGGTATCGCGCGTTGCGGCGGCCGCAGTGGCTTCCTCGTGAAACGGTACAAGAAACCGGGCGGATGCGATTCTCCAGTTCTGGAATCGATTCCGGCGTCGCTTGCCGCAGGTCGGCGCGCATGTTCCGTACAGCTTGGCTTCGTGCAGCAACGCGCACATCACACGTAACGGCTGCCGCGAGCGCGCACGAAATTTGCGGCGTGCATCCGGTTGATCCAACGCAACGACACGCGCCGCGCCCTGCCTATGCTGAGCCTGTCGTGCCGGACGTCGAGCGGACGGATCGCGATGCCGGCAGCCGGCATGCGCCGCCGCCGGCGTCCGCGCACGGCCCCGATGCGCGTCGTGGTCTAAGCTGAAAAGGCGCGATGGCTGCGCGCGGTTGCGCGGCTGCGCGTCGGGCCGCGCGGCGTGACCGCGCTGCGTCGCGCGCCGACGCCGATGTGACGCGAGGTCGAACATGCCGATCCACAATGCCGATTTTGCGGCGGTTTTTGCTGAGATCGCCGATCTGCTCGAGATACAGGGAGCCAATCCGTTTCGCGTGCGCGCCTATCGGAACGCGGCGCGCACGGTCGGCGGGCTCGGTCGCGACATCGGAACGATGATCTCGGAGGGCCGGAACCTCGACGACATTCCGACGATCGGCCCCGATCTCGCCGCCAAGCTGCGAGAAATTGCGACGTCGGGCACGTGCGGGCTGCAGCAACAACTGCGCCAGGCGTTGCCGCCCGCGATCGTCGAGCTGCTCGGCGTGCCGGGGCTCGGCGCGAAGCGCGTGCGCGCGCTGCACGACGCGCTGCACGTCGAGACGCTCGAGCAACTGAAGGAGGCCGCCGAGAACGGCAAGATTCGCGGGCTGCCGGGTTTCGGCGAGAAGACCGAGGCGCACATCGCGGAGGCGACCGGCGCGCGGCTGCGGCGCAAGTCGCAGCGCTTCCTGCTGTCGTTCGCGACGCAGTATCTGACGCCGCTCCTCACGTATCTGCGCGAGACGCCGGGCGTGAGCGAGGCGCTTGCGGCCGGCAGCTTCCGCCGCAGGCGCGAGACGGTCGGCGATCTCGACATTCTCGTGACCGCGAGCGATCCGGCGAAGGTGTCGGCGCGCTTCGCCGAATACGACGAAGTCGCGCGCGTGCTCGCGAGCGGCGACACGCGCTCGAGCGTCGTGCTTCGCTGCGGAATTCAGGTCGACTTGCGCGTCGTCGCGCCGCCGTCGTTCGGCGCGGCGCTCGTCTACTTCACCGGGTCGAAGGCGCACAACATCGCGATGCGCCGCATCGCGCAGGCGCGCGATCTGAAGATCAACGAATACGGCGTGTTCCATGGCGAGCGGCGCATCGCGGGCGCGACCGAGGAATCGGTCTACGCGTCGATCGGCCTTGCGTGGGTGCCGCCCGAATTGCGCGAGAACCAGGGCGAGATCGAAGCCGCTCGCGAAGGCCGCTTGCCGCATCTCGTCGAGCGCCGGGACCTGCGCGGCGATCTGCATGCGCACACGAGCGCGACCGACGGCCGCGACGGCTTGAAGGACATGGCGCTCGAGGCGAGCCGGCGCGGCCTCGAATATCTGGCGATCACCGATCATTCGCACCGGCTCGGCGTCGCGCACGGGCTCGACGCCGCTCGCCTCGCGAGACAAATCGACGAAATCGATCGGTTGAACGAAACGCTCGACGGCGTCGTGCTGCTCAAGGGCATCGAGGTCGACATCCTCGAGGACGGCGGTCTCGATCTGCCCGACGACGTGCTCGCGCGGCTCGACCTGGTGGTCGGCGCGGTGCACGGCCGTTTCGATCTGTCCCGCGCGGCGCAGACTGAGCGGGTGCTGCGCGCGATGGATCATCCATATTTCACGATCCTCGCGCATCCGTCGGGACGGCTGCTCGGCGAGCGCGACGCATACGACATCGATCTCGCCCGCGTGATCGAGCATGCGCGCGCGCGCGGCTGCCATCTCGAGCTGAACGCGCAGCCGCAGCGGCTGGATCTTGCCGATGTCTGGTGCAGGCAGGCCGCGCAGGCCGGCGTGCTCGTGTCGATCGATTCGGACGCGCATCGCCGCGAGGATCTGATCCATCTCGGAATCGGCGTCGATCAGGCGCGCCGCGGCTGGCTTACGAAGGCACAGGTGCTGAACACGCGCACGCTCGCACAGTTGCGTCCGCTGCTCGCGCGGACGATGGGCGGGCGCGCCGCGTCGGCGGCGCGTGGCTCGGAGAAGCGTTCGACGGGCGAGCGCGAGCGAAGTGCCGGCGAAGGCGACGCGCACCGCACGAAGAAGGGCGGGCGCGCGCCGGCTTGAGCGCGGTGCGGCGTCACGGACGGCCGCGAACGGTTCCCGCCCGCTCTCGTTTGACCTCGTTCGCTTTTGTTCGCTTTCGTTTCGTCGCCGTTTTCGGGCAGGACGCAGCGCGTGCCGCGGGCGCGCGCGAATCCGCGGATTCGTCAGCCGTGCCGACGCCGAGTTGCACCGCGCCGCGTTGCGTTGAGTTGCGTCCGCCGAGCGCCGGCCGGCTCTGCCAGCGCGGCAGCGCCGCGCCGCCGCATTTCGTTCGACGTGCAGAAAGCGCTTACGGCCGTCGTCGACGCATGTTAGACTCCGCCCCTATGTCATATTGGCGCAAGCTCCTCGTTATCGTGCTGTTGGCCCTGAGCCTCCCGGTTCAGTCGCTGGCGGCCGTCTCGATGAATTGCGAACCCGCGCGCGGCGACGGCGGCGCGCCTGCCCACCATCTGCCGCAAGCCGCGGCGGAAAACGGTCACGGTGCGAACGACGCGGCCGTGGCCGCCGACGATCATCGGCACTCCGATCCGCGCGGCGCGCATCACGCGCACCCATGCGCGACCTGCGTATCTTGCTGTGTGGGCGCGGGCTTGCCGGCCGGCTCCGTCGCGTCGGCGTCGTTCGACGCGACGCGCATCGCGGTCTTCCTTCCTCACGACGCCGGCGCGGTGTCGTTCCTGACGGGCGGCATCGAACGGCCGCCTCGAATCTCTCTCGTCTGATCCCTCGGGTCGCGGCGCGCTTGCCGCGATACGCAAACTCGTCCTGACGGCGCGCACGCGCGCCGCCGGGATGCCTGACGACGAGACAATTTCATGCGAAAGATTTCCGCAGCGCTGCTCGGCGCGTCGGCGGCATGGCCGGCGCTCGTGCACGCGACGACGACGTTCGCCGACCCGGCGGACGCCGCGGCGTCGGTGCCCGCGATCGTGGCGCCGTCCGCACTCGACGGCTACCGCCGCTACCGCGACGAAGACGGGCCGACCTGGCAGCAATTGAACCGCGCGGTGGCCGAACCGCCGCGCCGCGCGGCCGCGAAACCCATCCGAGCGGGTGACGACGCAGCAGCCGGACAGGCAGGACATGCAGGACATGCAGGACACGGCGGTAGCGACGGCCATGGCGGCCATCGTGCGATGCACGAAGAGGCGGCCCAATGACGACGCGCCTCACTTCTCTGCGGATCGGCGCCGCGGCCGCGGTGCTGGCGTTCACCGCGGGCTGCACGACCTTTTCGAAGGACGGCGGCTTCGACGCCGTCTCGGCCGCGGCTTCCGATCGGCTCGGAAAAGACGCGGCGCTGGTGAAGACCGACGCCGACCGCGACGCGGCCGCGCGCCGCACGCAGGCGCTGCTGTCGAAGCCGCTCGGCATCGACGACGCGGTACAGATCGCGCTCCTGAACAATCGCGGGCTGCAGGCTTCGTACGCGGAGCTCGGCCTGTCCGAGGCCGATCTCGTGCAGGCGGGCCGGCTGCCGAATCCGGGCTTCACGTTCAGCCGCACGCACTCGAGCAACGACTTGAGCATCGGCCGAACCTTTTCGATGGGCGTCCTGAGCATTCTGACGCTGCCGCTCGCGACGAGGATCGAGGGGCGGCGCTTCGAGCAGACGAAGCTCGAGACCGCCGACGCGATGCTCAATGTCGCGGCTAATGCGCGCCGCGCGTACGTCGAAGCGGTCGCGGCCGCGCAGGCGGCGGCCTACGCGGAGCAGGTCGCGGATTCGGCGGATGCCGGCGCGGAGCTTGCGCGCCGGATGCGTCAGGCGGGCAACTTCAGCCGGCTCGACGATGCGCGCGAGCAGGCGTTCTATGCGGACTCGGTCGCGCAACTCGCGAGCGCGCGGCTGCGCGCGGTCGCGGCGCGCGAGAAGCTCACGCGCGCGATGGGCCTGTGGGGCGCGTCGACCGCGTACGAGTTGCCCGATCGCTTGCCCGATCTGCCCGCCGAGCGGCCGCAACTCGACGGCGTCGAGCGCTTCGCGATCGCGCACCGCCTCGACATCCAGGCAGCGAAGCTGAGGACGCAGGGCGTCGCGACGTCGCTCGGCCTCACGCAGGCGACGCGCTTCGTCAACGCGCTCGAAGTCGGCTACCTCGACAACTACGAGACCGACAAGGGCCACGAGCACGGTTACGAGATCAGCGTCGAGATTCCGTTGTTCGACTGGGGCGGCGCGAAGGTCGCGCGGGCGAAGGCGACTTACCTGCAATCGGCGAACCGGCTCGCGCAGACCGCGATCGATGCGCGCTCCGAAGTGCGCGAATCGTATGCGGCCTACGTGACGCGCTACGACGTCGCGAAGCACTACCGCGACGAGATCGTGCCGCTGCGCAAGACGATCTCCGACGAAATGCTGCTCCGCTACAACGGGATGCTCGTCAGCGTGTTCGAGCTGCTTGCCGACTCGCGCGACCAGGTCGGCGCGGTGAACGGCTACATCGAAGCGCTGAAGGACTACTGGCTCGCGCAAACCGATCTTCAGCAGGCGATGGGCGGGCGCTTGCCGCGCGGCGCGCAGGCGGCGGGCGAGTCGCAACCGGCCGCACCCGCCGCGGCGTCGGCCGGGCGCGCTTCGTCGGCTTCGTCGTCGGCATCCGCTTCGGCGATCGCGGCGCCGGCATCGCCGGCTTCAGCGCCCGTCGCGCCGGCATCGTCCGCCGCGCCGGCCGCGCCCGCGCCCGCATCACACGCACAGGGGCAAGCTCCCGCGCTCGCGGCGCCGCCCGCGTCATCCACGAATTCGGAAGGTCAATGAAGATGGTGTCACGTCGAACTTTTCTCGGCGGCTCCGGAGCCGCGCTGCTGGGCGCGGCGCTCGTCAGCAAGGCCGGCGCCGCGTCGCTGCCGGAGGCGCCTACGATGGCGAAGGCCGCGACCCAGCCGCCGCTCGCGCCGCCGAACGGCCGCCCGTACACGCCCGTCGTCACGCTGAACGGCTGGACGCTGCCATGGCGGATGAAGAACGGTTGGAAGGAATTTCATCTGATCGCGGAGCCCGTCGTGCGCGAACTGGCGCCCGGGATGAACGCGAATCTGTGGGGCTACAACGGACAGACGCCGGGGCCGACGATCGAGGCCGTCGAAGGCGACAAGGTCCGCGTGTTCGTCACGAACAAGCTGCCCGAGCACACGACGGTCCACTGGCACGGGATGCTGCTGCCGTGCGGGATGGACGGCGTCGGCGGCCTCACGCAGCCGCACATTCCGCCCGGCAAGACATTCGTCTACGAGTTCCGGCTCGAGAAACCCGGCACGTTCATGTACCACCCGCATTCGGACGAGATGGTGCAGATGGCGATGGGAATGATGGGCACGTTCATCGTGCATCCGAAGGATCGCGGCGCGATGCCCGTCGATCGCGATTTCGTGTTCCTGATGTCCGCGTACGACATCGATCCCGGCAGCTTCACGCCGCGCGTGAACGAGATGACGGACTTCAACATGTGGACGTGGAACGCGCGCGTGTTCCCGGGCATCGATCCGCTGCCGGTGCGCGCGGGCGACCGCGTGCGGATTCGTTTCGGCAACCTGACGATGACCAATCATCCGATTCATCTGCACGGCTACGCATTCGAAGTCGCGGGCACCGACGGCGGCTGGATTCCGCCCGCCGCGCGCTGGCCGGAGGTCACGGTCGACGTCGCGGTGGGCCAGATGCGCGCGATCGAATTCGTCGCGGATCGTCCGGGCGACTGGGCGTTTCATTGCCACAAGTCGCATCACACGATGAATGCGATGGGGCATCAGGTGCCGAACCTGATCGGCGTGCCGCAAAAAGATCTCGCGAAGCGGATCAACAAACTCGTGCCCGATTACATGGCGATGGGCAGCACGGGCGGCGCGATGGGCGGGATGGAAATGCCGTTGCCCGACAACACGCTGCCGATGATGACGGGCACCGGGCCGTTCGGCCCGCTCGAGATGGGCGGGATGTTCACGGTCGTGAAGGTTCGGCAGGGTCTCGGCCGCAACGACTACCGCGATCCGGGCTGGTTCAGGCATCCGAAAGGAACCGTCGCGTACGAATACACCGGCGAATTGCCGGACAACTGAGTTTTACCGGGCCGGGCGGCGGCGTCCGGTTCGTTTTCCACCCCCAACGAAGGAGATGACACCATGAAGAACGTATTGGCGACGATCGCGATCGGATGTGCGCTTGCCGTTCCGGCCGCCGCGCAGGCGGCGGGCGAGATGAGCGGGATGGACATGCAGGGCGGCGCGCAGCGGGCGGGCGCCGCGAACGCCGGCATGTCGCACGGCGAAATCAAGAAGATCGATGCTGCCGCGGGCAGGCTGACGATCAAGCACGGCCCGCTCGAGAACCTCGGCATGGACGCGATGACGATGGTCTTCAAGGTCAAGGACCCGGCGATGCTGTCGCAGGTGAAGACCGGCGACAAGATCGATTTTGTCGCCGAAGAGGTGAACGGCGCGCTCACCGTCGTGAAGCTGCAAAAGCAATGACGGCACAAGTATGACGCCGCTTCGCCACGATTATTCAGGATTGGAAATCATGAAGAGATTCACTTACCCGCCGCGGCTTCGATTCGCCGCGATCGCGGCCGCTGTCATCTCCGCCGCCGCGGCGCCCGCCGTCGCGCTCGCGCACGGCAAGCTCGAGAGCGCCGTGCCGGCGGCGGGCAGCACCGTCGACGCGGCGCCCGACGCGCTGCGGCTCACGTTCAACGAAAGCCTCGAATCGACGTTCAGCACGGTGAAGGTTGCCGATGCGAACGGCGCGCCCGTCGCGGCGGAGAAGGCGCGCGTCGACGCGGCGAACCCGCGCGTGCTGACGCTCGCGGTGCCGAAGCTCGCGCCGGGCGCGTACACCGTCCAGTGGACGGTGATGACGGCCGATGCGCACAAAACCAAGGGCTCCTACGTGTTCAAGGTGAAGTGATGAACGACGGTTTCCTCGGCATGTTGCGGCTGGTCGGCGTCGCGTTGCAGAGCGCAGCCTTCGCGGTCGTCGTCGGCGCGCTGCTCGGCGATCAGTGGCTCGCGCGCGCCGCGTCGCCCTGGCAGGCGCAAGTGAGTCGCCGGTTGATTTGCGCGCTGCGGATCGCGGCGGTGGGCATGCTGCTGTCGAGCGTGCTTGCGTTCTGGGTGCATTGCGCGCTGATGAGCGAATCGGCGCTGTGGGACGCGTGGCCCGCCGTCCGCTCGATGCTCGTGGGAACCGGCTACGGCCACGCATGGCTCGTCAGCGCGGTGCTGATGCTCGCGGTCGTCGGGCTGTCGCTGTTGAAGTCCGGCGGCGACGCCCGTTTCCCGTTCGCGCTGTGGTTCGTGCTCGCGGGCGTCGCGCTCGCGCGCAGCAACGGCGGACATCCGGTCGACGCCGGGCTGTTCAGCGTGCCGGTGTGGGTCGACTGGCTGCATCTGCTCGCGATCAGCGCGTGGGTCGGGCTCGTGGCGATCGCGACGTACGTCGTCGTGCCGCAACTCGCCGATGCGCCCGGCGCGGATCGGCGCAACGGCGCGGCGTTCGTGCAGTCGCTGTCCGATGCGGCGACGTTCGCACTCGTCGTGCTGTTCGGCACGGGCGCGTACAACGGCTGGCGGGGCGTCGGCGCGGCCGCGAATCTGTTCGGCTCGACGTACGGGCAGGTGCTCTTGCTGAAGCTCGTGCTCGTGGCGATCGCCGCGGCGCTCGGCGGACACAATCGCTTCTTCGAGATGCCTTCTCTGCTGACGACGCTCGACGGCTCCTCGCCGAAATCGAACGCATTCGTCCGACCATTGCGGCGCTTCGGCATCGTGCTGCAGATCGAATCGCTGGTGCTGATGGGCGTGCTCGCGACAGCCGCCGTGCTCGCGTCGAGCCCGTTGCCGGGCACGATCTGAACGCCCTGAAAATGTAGACGAAAAGCCGCGGATGCGGCACGCGTGTCGATGTCGATCGCGTATCGACGTCGAATCTGATGCGCAGCACTTCAGTACATGCCCACGCGTGCCGTATACCGGGCTAACGGTGTCGGATAGCTATGCGCAGAATGCGTTCGAACCATACAAATGCATGACGGAAGCACGATCAATTTTCACACGATTGGCATCCGTCGTCGAACGCGCCTCTGTCTTGCAGTTGTCCGAATCGTTGCCCCCACAGTTACCCGCGTCTGCTACTCGCGCCTGAAAAATGAAACTCTTTTACGACATGAAGATCGGCGCCCGGCTGATCGTGCTGATTCTCGCCGCGCTCGTCGCCTTGTGCGCCATCACCGGCTTCGGCATCTACGAGAGCCGCCGCGTCTACACGGCCGCCAGCTATTCGACGGTCAATACGGTGCCGAGCTTCGTCGTGCTCGACGACGCGCAGCGCGCATTCGATTCGATGCTGCTGCTCGTGAATCAGCACGTGCTCTCGACGAATGCCGATCAGGCGAAGGATTTCGAACAGAAGATCGCGCAGGAACGGCGCAACGTCGACGATCAGTTCACGAAGTACGAACCGCTGCTGTCCAATGACAAGGACAAGGAGATGCTCGCGACCGACCGCGCGCTGATGAGTCAGCTCGACGCGGTGCGCGACAACGTGCTCGCGTTGTCGCGCGACGGCAAGAAGCAGGAGGCGGGCGACCTGATGGGCACGCGGATGATCGAGATCGCCAAGCAGATGGACTCGGCGCTCGCCGCGCATCGCGCGTTCAACGCCGATCTCGGGCAGGCCGGCTCGAACGAAGCGAAGGACATCATCGATCGCGCGGTGACGCTCGAGGTGTCCGCGGCGGCGGCCGTGCTCGCGGTCGTGCTGTGGCTCGGCGTGCTGATCTCGCGCTCGATCACGAAGCCGATGGGCGATGCGGTGAAGTTCGCGCGCACCGTCGCCGACGGCGATCTCACGACGCGCATCGACACGACGTCGAAGGACGAGACGGGCCAGTTGCTGAAAGCGCTCGCCGACATGAACGGCAGCCTGAAGGGCATCGTCGAGCGCGTGCGCATGGGCAGCGATGCGGTCGCCACCGCCTCCGGGCAGATCGCGGCCGGCAACCTCGATCTGTCGTCGCGCACCGAAGAGCAGGCGGCTTCGCTGCAGGAGACCGCATCGAGCATGGAAGAGCTCACGTCGACCGTCCGGCAGAATGCGGACAACGCGCAGCAGGCGAGCGGGCTCGCGTCCAATGCGTCGGACGTCGCGCTGCGCGGCAGTTCGGTCGTCGGCCAGGTCGTCGACACGATGACCGACATCAGCGAGCGCTCGTCGAAGATTGCCGAAATCATCGGCATCATCGAAGGGATCGCGTTCCAGACCAACATCCTCGCGCTGAACGCGGCCGTCGAGGCGGCGCGCGCGGGCGAGCAAGGGCGCGGCTTCGCGGTGGTCGCGGGCGAAGTGCGCAGCCTCGCGCAGCGCTCGTCGAGCGCGGCGAAGGAAATCAAGGATCTGATCAGCGCGTCGGTGCAGAAGATTCGCGACGGCTCCGCGCTCGCGGGCGAAGCGGGCAAGACGATGGCCGAAGTCACGCAGGCGGTCGCGCGCGTGACCGACATCATGGGCGAGATCGCGGCGGCGTCGGCCGAGCAGAGCCGCGGCATCGAGCAGGTGAATCTCGCGATCACGCAGATGGACCAGGTCACGCAGCAGAACGCGGCGCTCGTCGAGGAGGCGGCGGCCGCGTCGCATTCGCTCGAAGAGCAGGGGCGCGAGCTGAAGCAGACTGTCGCGTTTTTCCGGCTCGACGGCGCGTCGGCGGATTCGGCTTCGCATCGACGGAGCGCGTCGGCGTCCGCGACGTCGACGTCGACGGTGACCGCGCCGCGCGCGGCGCATGCGGTGCGCGTGGTCGACGCCGTGAAGCCGGCCCCGTCGGCGGCCCCGGCCGCGCCCGTCGTTCCGGCTGCGCGCGCAGCGGCTGCGGCGGACGCGACCGCGGACTGGGAAACGTTCTGATCGAACGATGACGGCGTGCGCGGTTGATTGCGCGACGGCATCGGCCGAAGCAGTCGCGCGGCGGCTGGAATGCAGGCTGCCGCGCCGTGCATCGCATGTTCGTTGCGCATGCAAGCAATCTCGCAAGCGGCGCGTGCGTCCATGTTCTACATCGATTCGACGGCATGCGCGGTGTTCGAATCGTCCGTCCGGCGCCGACCATGTGCGGCGGGCGGCGACCGGTCGCGCCGTCACGCCGTATCTAGCGGCGGCCCAGGGCGTCTGGCGCGCTCGCGTGCGCCCGCTCGCCGGCGCGACGCGCCATCACAGCAGATCGCGCAGCCGATGCCACGCCATCGCAAGCACGAGCGCCGGCGTCCTGAGCGCCGCGCCGCCGGGAAAGTCGCGATGGCGGATCTTGCCGAACACGTCGAAGCGCGCGGCCTGTCCGTCGATCGCCTCGGCGATCAGCTTGCCCGCGAGCCCCGTCGTGTTGACGCCGTGTCCCGAGAAGCCCTGAGCGAAATAGACGGTCGGCGACAAGCGGCCGAAGTGCGGCGCGCGATTCATCGTGATGTCGACGAAGCCGCCCCACGCGTAGTCCACCTTCACGTCCGCAAGCTGCGGGAACGTCTTCAGCATGTCGCGGCGCATCGCTTCGGCGAGATCGCGCGGCTCGAGCGTCGAGTAGCTGACCTTGCCGCCCCATAGCAGCCGCGTGTCGGGCGCGGGGCGGAAATAGTCGAGCGCGAAGCGGCTGTCGCAGATCGCCGCCTGCGCGGGCATCAGCGCGTGCGCGCGCGCCTCGCCGAGCGGTTCGGTCGCGATCACGTAGGTGCCGACCGGCATGATCTTGCGCGACAGTGCGGGTGCGAGCGCGCCGAGAAACGCATTGCACGCGAGCACGACGAACTTCGCGCGGACTTCTCCGCGCGCCGTCGATACGACGTGCGCCCCGGCTTCGCTCGCGATGCGCGTGACGGCGCTGTCCTCGTAGATGCGTGCGCCTTGCCCGACAGCCGCGCGCGCGAGCCCGAGCGTGTAGTTGAGCGGATGCAGATGGCCGCTGTCCGGATCGAAGAGGCCGCCGAGATAGCGGTCCGATTGAACGTATTGCGCGAGCGCGTCGCGCTCGACGTAACGCAGGCGATCGTAGCCGAAGCGGCGCGCGGCTTTGTCGCGCCAGCCGCGCAGCGCGCGAACGTCGCGCGGCTTGTTCGCGGCGCTCAGATGGCCGGGCACGAGCGCGCAGTCGATCGCATGCTTTGCGATCCGCTCCTTGACGATCGAAAGCGTTTCGAGCCCCATGTCCCACATCAGCCGGATTTCGCCGGCGTTCAGGTACGGCCCGAACGCGTCGATTCCGCATGCGAAGCCGCCGATCATCTGGCCGCCGTTGCGCCCGCTCGCCGCCCATCCGACTTTCGACGCCTCGACGACCGCGACCGAATGGCCGCGCTCGGCGAGATTGAGCGCCGCCGACACGCCGGTGAGGCCCGCGCCGATCACGCAGACGTCGGCGTCGATCGGGCCTTCCAGCGACGGATGGCGAGTGGTGTCGTTGAGGGTTGCCGCATAGTACGACGCGGCGTGCGGTTGGTTGACGAATGTGAGCATGACGTGTTGGACGATACGTGAGTGTCGGCCGGTACCTCGTCGCGATGACGGTACACAGGAAAGCTCGTATCAAAATGCGTCGCGAGCCGGCGATCGATGGGCAAATGAATGGATGCGGCAACGCGAAAGCGCCGTGTTGGACCCGCGGCGGGCGCGCGAGTTGCATGCCGAGAACGCGGATATGCCGGCGGCGCGGGGGCAGGCCGATCGTCCGGATGCCGGCACGTGGCGCAGGAAGGGGTGGTTCCGCGTCGTGCGTCGTGCTTCGTGCGGCGGCGATATGTTTCTCTTCGTATTCCGGATTGACGCCGTGTGCCGAGGGATTCCACCCTGCGCTCCGCCCATCGGCTCGAGGTGGCCGCCGCCCCGTCACGGAGCCGATCTTCCATGGAGGCGGGGCGTGCGTCGTTCTAGCGGTTCAACGAATCGAACAGGCCATCGCGCGTGGGCGAGAAGATATCCAGATCGCTTTGATAGCGGGAATGGCCGTCGACGGCCAGCTCGACCAGCACGCGGCCGAACAGCGGGGCGTATTTGAATGCCCGGCCCGATTCCATGATGCACATGGCGGCGCGGGCATGGTACGACTCGCCGCGCGGCTGCGTCGGAATTCGGCCGATGACGAGCTTGCCGTCCGGGCTCATCGAGTAGAGGCACGTGCCCGCGTGCTGGTAACGATCCGCATCGATGACGTCCGGGTCGATGAGCTGCCCGAGATGCTCGGTGAGCTCGCGCATCAGTCGATCGCTCACGGTGGCCCGGATGGCCGAAGGTTCGTCGAAGACGTCGTAGGTGTAGTCCGCGCTCATCTTCACCATGTTGTGCATGGCCGGCGAGAAATCCAATTGAGGAAATCCGTAGAACGTTCCCCGGTCGCTCGCATCGACGTTGCCGAACTCGAACCAGATGGGCATCTTGGGATGGCTTGCCTTGAGGTCCCAGTACGCATAGTTCATCTGCCAGATTTTCCAGCGTCCGCTCTGTTTGAGCCCGAGGCCGCGCAGCACCGAATCCGCCCATACGCCGGGGCACGCGATGAGGTGGCGTCCATGTACCGTCATCGACGCACCGTCGCTCTGCGTGTGAAGCGCGTACGCGCAGTCGGCCGCCTGTTGGTGATGTTCGACGTTCACGACCGCTTGTCCGTCGAGCACGTGGAGACGACCGGTGCGCTTCGCGCCAAGCAGGAAGGTTCTCGCCGCCGCCTGCACGTTGATCGAGGCGCTGGCGGCCTGGACGAGCCCCACGTAATCGCGGGGCAGGGGGGCGAGATTGAAGATCGGAAAGCGCCGATGGATTGCCTCGGGCGAATCCAGATATTCATACGGCATTCCCATGCCGTCCATCGTTTTCCGGACCTGGGCGACGTTGCCTTCGGTGGTCATCGGGGCATCCCGGTGCCCGAAGAACAGGAGGTCGTCCATCGCGAGCAGGCGCGTACCCGTTGCGAGCTGGATTTCCATCCATAGCGCGAGCGACGCCTCGGCAAGCCGCGCCTCGGATTCGTTGTCCTGCATCAGCCGGAACATGCGCTCGACGCCCTTGGAGCTGTTGACGTCGTTCCGGACGCCAAATTGATCGACGATCAGTGTGCTCAAGCCTCTGGCCGTCGCGTAATAGGCGCTCGCGAGCCCGAGAATGCCGCCGCCGACGATCAACACGTCGTAGGTCGAACCGGGTTTGATGGATTGCATGGTAGCTTCCTGAGAGGTTATCGAGTGCGTGTGGTGTTCTTGCGGGAACCGTTCGGGCAGCGCGCCGCGCGTGACGGCGCTCCGGCCTCAAGCGCGCAGGGACGGTCGCGTCCTGTTCGAGCCCGGCCGGTAGCCGGGTTGATGCGCAATGGGCGGGAAACGGCCGTGAAGCTCGCGAGACGGTTCGTCGGCCCCCAACCGCCGGCGCCTACGAAGGGAGCGTCGGCGCGCAACAGGGGCATCGCATGCGTCAAGGTGCCGTCGCCGAGCAATCGGCGGCGCATCGGCCGCCGGACGCGGACGCGGACGCCGCGGCCGGCGATGTCCATGGCGACAGCGGCTTGCGCGGCGGCCCCCAAGCGTGTGGAGCGAACGCCGGCATGGCTGCGGCGAGCGCACGGCGCAGCGGCGTTCGACGTTGCGGCGAAACGCCGGTCGACATGCTGTTTCGCGATGAAAGCGGGCCGTCGGGACGAGCGGCCCGGACGGATAAGACGTGCGGCTGGGAGCGGGCCGGCCTGCTCGACGGACGCGGCGCCCGGCCAAGCCGCTGTTTCGCGCGCCGCGCCCCGATCGCGGGAATTCGGTACGACGGCGGTGCGCGTGCATGGCTTGCTCAGTGGACGCGCGACAACAGCGTATGCACGTCGCAGCCGAGCAGTCGCGCGCGCCTGAGCAGCTCCCCGGTCTTGGTGCTGATCAACGCGCCCGTGTATTCGTTCGCCTGCGCCTGCGTCATCGTCTGAAAGATGTCCGGGAACGACCGCTCAACGCTATCGCATATCACGGCTCCCGCGTTGCAGACGTAATCGGGTAGATATTGGACGCCGTTCGCGAGCAGTTTTGCCTGCGCTTCAGGGCTCGCGAAGGGCGAGTTGGAACTGCTCACGACCCAGCGCGTGCGGATGCGATCGACCGTATCGGCATCGAGTACGCCGGACAGCGACGCAATGCACAGCACGTCCGACGCGTGCGTCCAAAACGCATCCTCGTCGTCGAGCATCGACACGCCTGCCGGAATGTCGTCGCTCGGCCGTATGTCATATCCGATCACGTCGTACCCATGCGCGAGACATTGCCGTGCGACTTCGCGTCCGACCTTGCCCATCCCGTGAATGGCGACGAGCGGCGCATCGTCGCGGCCGGGCGACTGATCGAGTATCGCCCTCAGGGCGCTCCAGACGCCGTAGCCGGTCGCGATCGAGGTATTGATCTGCGGGCTTTCCATCGCATCCAGTATCCATCGCGTGGATTTTCTGAGGTAGGTCATGTGGGTGCTGCTCGTGTTGATGTCGCAGCCCGTGTACATCGATCCGTCGTACCGGTTGAGCACCTGGCCGATGGCGTCGAGCACGTGCGGCGCTTCGTCGGGCCCGACTTTGCTGTTGACGACGATCTTGCCGCCGCTGAAGCCTGTCCGGTAAAGGCCGTGCTTCAGGTCCATCGCGTGGGCGAGCATGATCGCCTCGTCTTTCTGCCGCTCGAGCGACGGATACCGGTGCCACCGGATGCCGCCGTTGCTCGGCAGCAGATGCCTGCGCGGCGAGCAGGCAATGGTGAACGAGCTCTTGTCGTCCACCACGACGGTTTCGACTTCGTATTCGCCGAACCTGGGATGGTTGATGATGGCCATGATCAAATCTCCTTTCCTGAACTGTGTGCATCGATGACGTTGGCGGCGCCCGCGGCGGCGAGGCAGGCGCGCAATCCTGTTGGGGTGGGGGTGCGCATGAAGTCCGACAGACTCATTTCGACGCCTAGCTCCGACTCGGCCAGCACGACGAGCCGGATTGCCGCCAAGGAGTCGCCGCCGTCTTCGCTGAACGGTTGATGAGGGGCCGATGGCGCGATTCCGGTGGCCTTTTCCCAGAGTGCGTCGGCCGCCGCATCGAGCGTCGCGTAGCGTCGGGCGGGTGGATGCGCAGCCGCCACGCGCGCCGATCGGGTTTCCGCATCCATGTCGGCGCCGGCGCCGTGCCGCTGCCTGTCGAACGGATAATGAGGCAACCTGACGTTCTCGCCCGGTTCGTTCCACGAAGGGCGCCAGTCGAGATCGAGGCCCGCCATCCACAGTTTGCGCAGCGCCGTGTGCCAAACCTCGCCGTCCTCCGTTTCGTCGCGTTCGCTCCGCAGTGTGCGCACCGACGCATCCTTGGGGCGCGACGACAGGCTCAACGCGGTCAGCGTGGCGCCCGGGCCGACTTCGACGAAAACCGTCTTTCCGCGATCGGGCAGCGAATCGAGCGCCTCGCGGAACCGCACGGGCTCGCGGGCATGGCGTGTCCAGTACGCGGCGTCCAGCCGCGCGCCCTCGGCGAGTTCCGCGCCCAGCAAGGTCGAGTGGAAGCGGATGTCCGGCGCCGCCGCGGAGCTTGTCGGCGCCACTGACGCAAGCTCGGGCAACGCCGGGTCCATCATCACGGAATGGAACGCGTGGGACACCGCCAACGTGCGGCAGCGAACGCCGCGCGCCTTCAAGGCCGATTCCGTCCGGCCGATCGCCGCCGGTGTGCCGGAAAGCACGCAGGCCTCGCTGCCGTTGACGGCGGCGAGCGACACTTCGTCGGACAGCCACGCGCTGCACGCTTGCTCGCTCAACGCGACTGCGAGCATCGCGCCGCCGGGAAGCCGGGACATCGACCGGCCCCGCTGCGCGGCGAACAGCAGCGCCTGCTCGTCGGTCAGCATGCCGGCGATGCAAGCGCCGGCGATCTCGCCCAGGCTGTGACCGATCACCGCGTTGGGGACGACGCCATGTTGCATCAGCAAGCGCGCCATCGCGATCTGAACCGCAATCAGCGCCGGTTGCGCCGTCGCCGTATCCGACAAGCCGGCAGGCTTGCCGCCGGCGTTCAGCAGGAAGGAAACGTCGACGTCCGCGCATGCGCGCAGCAGGCTCACCTGTCGACGCACAAGCGCGGCGAAGGCGTTGTTCGACTGCGCGAGACCCGTGGCCATGTCGACGAACTGGCTCCCTTGGCCGGGGAACTGAAACACGACGCGCGGCCCGCGGCGGCCCGTGTCGCGAACGTTCTCGATCGGCTCCAGTGCGCCTGCGGAATCGACGTGCAGCATGCCGCGGTATCTCTGCGACCGACGGGCCGTTTGCGCGCTCCAGGCCAGGGCATCGGCGGGCGAGCCGGAGAGTTCCGACCGGTAGGTCTGCATCAATCGATGGCACGCGGCCTCGCTGCGCGCGGAAACCGGGATGGCCGACGGATAGTGGAGTGGACGCGGCGCCGCGCGGCGATCACTCGCGCCGGGGCGGGCGAGCAACACGTGTGCGTTGGTGCCGCCGATGCCGAAGGCGCTCACGCCGATCGCGCTTCGCGGGTCTGCCGCGTCCCATGGTTCGGCGCCCGGCGGTAGGTAAAACGGGCTGCCATCGAGCGCGATGCGCGGATTCACCTCGCCGACATGGATCTGCGGCGTGATCCAGCCGTGACGGATTTCGAGCACGGCTTTGACGAGCCCCGCCATGCCGGCGCAGGTTTCCAAATGACCCACGTTCGCCTTGACCGAGCCCAACGCGCATTGGTGGCCGGCCGGCCCCTGCGCCACAAACAGCGCGTTCAGCGCATCGAACTCGATCGGATCGCCGGCGATCGTACCCGTTCCATGTGCTTCGATCGCCCGTATGTCGGCGGGCGCGAGGCCGGCGTCTCGCATGGCTTTGTCGATGAGCGTGCGTTGACCCGAGACGCTCGTCGCGGTGAAGCCGACCTTGTCGGCGCCGTCGTTGTTGACGGCGCAGCCTTTGATCACCGCCAACACGCGCTGCCCGTCGGCCAATGCCGCCGAAAGCGGCTTCAGCACCACGAGCGCCACGCCGCTGCCGAACACGGTGCCGCTTGCGTCTCGCGAAAAAGGCATGCAGTGGCCGTTCTTGGCGTAGATCATCCCCTGCTGCGCCCGATAGGGCGCGCGCTGAGGCAGGCGCACCGTGCAGCCGCCCGCCAGCGCGATGCGGCAGCGGCCGGCTCGCAGCGCCTCGACCGCCTCGGCGACGGCGACGAGCGACGTGGCGCAGGCGGCTTGCACGCCGAGCACGGGCCCCTCGATGCCGAGGTGCCAGGCGGCGCGGCTCGCGAGGTAGTCCTTATCGTTAGTGATCTGCAATTCGAACTCGGACGGCTGGAACTTCTCCATCAGTTCCGATCGCTGCAGTTCGTGCAGATACGACGAGCTGCTGCAACCCGCGAAAAGGCCGGCGTCTTTCAACTGCGCGGGCATCGTTGCGCTGTCTTCCAGCGCATGCCACGCGCATTCGAGGAACAAGCGGTGCTGCGGGTCCATCAACGCCGCATCGCGATGGCCGACGCCGAAGAACGCGGCGTCGAAAGACAGGACGTCGCAGTTGAGCGGCGCGGCGAACGGAACGGCATGCCTGTCGGGCGGCGCATCGCCGAGCTCGACCACGGATTCGACGCCGTTGATCAGGTTGTGCCAGTACTCGTCGGGATCGTTCGCGCCGGGAAAACGGCAGGCCATTCCGATGACGGCGATATCCCGCTCGCAGAGCTGATTGCGCATGGGGCACCTGGTTCAGTCGGCCGCGAATCCGCGCAGGATGCGGTCTCGCAAAGACGCGTCGGCGGCTTCGATCGGAATGAGCAAGACGAAGGACCTGTAGCGCATGCGCGGAACTTCCTGGTACAGCTGCCGGACGCCGAACATGCCGGTCACCGCTCCGCTGACGCCGGTGGCGAAAAGCGATTGCCAACGGCTCTGCCAGATCGCGGAGGAATTCCAGATGCCCGCCGTTTCGATTCTGCCGAGCGTCGTCTCCGCGGTTTCGCGATAGTAGGAGATGACGTCTTGCCCGATGCTCGCGATCTTCCATCCTTCGCCGCGCACCGTGCCCAGTTCGATGCCGTCGTCGCCGATCCACCGGTCGGTATGCGAGTTCACGTCGCCGACGCTGGGCCGGTCGTCGGCCTGGGCTTTGAACTTGATGTCGCACAACTCGAGCGCCGGAAGGATGACGATGTTTTCGCTGCCGATCCGCTCGGCGATCGTCCGGCGCGCGGCTTTCATTCCCGCGCCGTCATCGAGTCGGGTTCGCGCCAGATTGGCGAGGCCGACGAGGGTCGACATCATGTCGTTGTCAGGCAATGGCATGGCTTGCGCTCCCGGTTTCACGTCGTTCGATTGCGATCAATTGGCGACCGCGTTCGCGGTCGGCATCGTTGCCTGCGTCCGCGAACACGGTGACCACGTTCGCGTCCTTCCCCAGCCGTTCGGCGACGCTGCGCGCGACGAGCCAGTTCGCGGCCGAGGAGCCGCCGATCGGGATGCCGGTTGCTTCGAAGAACGCGTACATCGCCTTCAGCGATTCCTCGTGCGACACCGACTGGAAAGGCACGCTGAAGGGAATCAGCGAGACGAAAGGCTGACGGAATCCATAGCCCAAGCCGCCTGCGCCCGCGAATCGGGCGTGGCCGTTGGGCGGCTCCAGCGTGCCGAACGGCATTTCGCGCGGCGTGCATCCGATCACGCGCACATCGGGGTTCTGCTCCGCCAGCGCGGCATATACGCCTGCGAGCGTGCCGCCGGTGCCGACGGCCGCGACCCAGGCGTGCGCGCGCATGCCGTCGAGTTGGCGGCGTATCTCCGCGCCCGTATGGTGCTGATGCACCGCGGTATTCACCTGGTTCAGATGCTGGGACAGCAAGGTCCACTCGGGTTCTTCGCTGGCGATCTGCTGGCTCCGCGCGATGATCCCGAGCAGGAAATGGTTGCGGTCCACTTTCGTGACGATCGCTTGGCTTTCTTCCAGCGATCGGAGCAGTTCTTCCGACGACGAGTCCGGTATCACGACCTGCACCGTCAGCCCGCACAGATGACCCAGATGGGCGAGCGCCTTCGCCATGTTTCCGCCCGACGAATCGAGCAATTTCAGGGGCGCCTGGCTGAAGTCGTGGGCATTGATCGCGTCGCAAAAGAGGCCGAAGGCGACGCGATCCTTGATGGAGCCCGACGGATTTTTTGACTCCAGCTTGGCGAAAATGCGGCCTCCGTTCTTCGGCCCCGGGACTTCCAGCAGCGGGGTGTTGCCGAGCGCGTCGCTATAGCGCTTGAGTCGAGGGAACATGGCCAGCGCCTTGCTGGGATCGGGGGCGAACGGCTGAGCATTGAACAGATTGAAATCCATAATGACTCTCCCGTAACGGGTTTGAAATGGGCGTAAATGCGGCATCTACGCCGCGAGTGATGCGCGATGCGGCTTCAGGAGGGCGTCAACCACTGCTTGAACCTGATCGCGGTGATAGAAGTGGCCTCCTGGAAACACTTCCATCCCCGCGCTTTGCGGCAGAAATCGCGACCAGTCGGCAAGCGCGTCGGCGCTGATCAGCGGATCGTCCCGGCCGCCGAAGATGCGTGTCGGCGCAACGTCGCCGACGGGCAGTCTCGCCAGCTGTTGCAACAAACCCAGATCCCGTGCGACGGCCGAAGCGACCGCCGCGCGCAGATCCGCATCGAGTCTCGCGGGGGCCGTCACTTCACCCAGGCCGAGCGCGCTTTCCGCGAGGCGCTCGAGGTCTTGCGCCGTTCGCAGCGTTGCCTGCAGCGCGGGCGGCGTCATCTGCGATGAAAGGACGAGCTGCGCCGCGCGGAATCTGGACGACGTCAGCGCCGACGCGACATGCAGGGCGAGCAGTGCGCCCATGCTGTGGCCGAAAAGGGTGATCGGCGCGATGCCCAGCAGGCAGGCGAGCCCTCGCATGCAGCGCCGGATCGCCTCGCGCGGATCGCTCCAGGCCGGGAACGCGTCGCTTCGCGTCGGTCCCGGATACTGCATGACGATCAGATCCACGTGCGCCGGAAGGCAGTCGCGCCATGCGCGATACATGTCGACGCCGCCGCCGGCGTGAGGGAACACCACCAGTTGATGCCGCACGGGGGCCGTCGCGGCCACGCTGAATCTCACCGCCCCTTCGGCAAGGGTCTGCAGGCGCCTCATACTTGTCCCGTCCGGCAAGCGGCCGCGACGGCCGGTGCGTTCGCGCGGGCGCTTGCTCGCAACGCGGCGCGATCGATCTTGCCGATGCCTTTTCTGGGGATCTCGTCGATCAGCACCAACTGTTCCGGCAGTTTGAACGCGGCGACTCCGGCGGCTTCCAGATGCCTCCGGAGTTCCGCGAGCGACACCTGTTCACCGTCGCGTGCGACGGCGAACAGGCAGGAAACCTCGCCGAAGCGGCCGTCAGGCATGCCGACGCAAGCGGCGTCCTTCAATTTGGCGTGCCGCTTCATCAACGCCTCGAGTTCTTCCGGGCAGAATTTTTCGCCGCCGCGATTGATGGTGTCCGTGACGCGCCCGTCGATATAGACGTTGCCCGCCGCATCGAGATGGGCGACGTCTCCCGTGCGGTAGTAGCCGTTCGGCGTGAATGCTCGGCGCGAAGCGTCCGGATCGTTGAAATACTGTTCGATGGTGTAAGGGCCGCGGGTGAGCAACTCGCCCGATTGGCCGTAGGGAAGCGGTTCGTCCCGATCATTGACGATGAGGATCTCGTCGGCGTCCGAAAGCGGGCGCCCCTGGGAGTTGAAGCGGATCGCGTCGGGATCGGTGAAGCGGGTGAAGCAAAGCAGTCCCTCGCTCATGCCGTAGCACTGCTGGATGCGCACCCCCAGCCGGGATTCGGCCTGCGCCGCGAGATCGGCGGGTAATCGCGACCCGCCCACCTGCACGTACCTCAGCGTGCCTGAACCGGCTCGCGATTCGTCCGCGCGCTCCATCCATTGCGTCAAGAGCGCGGGGACCAGCGTGGTGTGAGTGACGCCGTGCGCGCCGATGAGCTCCAGAGAGGTTTGTGCGGAAGCGTCCGCCGCCAAGACCACTGTTCCGCCGCAAGCAAGCGTTCCGAGAATGCCCGGACAGTTGATCACGAAGCCGTGCGAGAGCGGCAAGGCGGCCAGATAGACGGCTGAACGGCTGAGCTCGAACACCTTGCAGCCTTCGGCGATCATGTATCCGTATCCGGCGTTCCGTCTTGCGATGGCCTTCGGCAAGCCGGTCGTACCGCTGGACAGCAGCATCATCGCGGTGTCGTCGGCGCGCATGTCGACCGGGCGCAGTTCGCGCGGCATCGAGTCGGTGGGCGCCAGGCAGAATTGCCGGAGATCCAGCCATTCCGGACGATCGTCGGCGCGGGAAGGGCCGTCGGCCAACAGAAGGTCGACTTCCAGGCCTTCTTCGGAGAGCAGGCCGACCACTGTCTGAAGCGGGCTGAAGCGGCGGCTGCCCCGGGTCAACGCGATGGCGCGCGGGCGAGTGGTCTTCAGAATGTGTCGAAGTTCCCGCTCGCGGTAGGCCGGCAAGATGGGAACGGGTATCGCGCCTGCCATGAGCGTCGCGAGCATCAGCACGGCCGCGTCGGCGGAGTTGGGCAACTGGAGCGCGACGCGATCGCCCTTGCCGATGCCATGGGCGTTGAGCCGCTCGGCGGTGATCGCGACATGCGACGTCAATTCCCGATGCGAGATCACTCGGCCGTCCGCGATCAGGGCGGGTGTTTCGCCTCCGGTCTGCAAGGCGCTGGCCAATCGTCGGTTCAGGGAAGCGAGGCGCGCGTTCATTGCGCTTCCCCGGCAGCCGAACCGCTCGGCGTGACGCGATCGCGAGGACAGGAGGCTTGGTCGGGGATCGACGCAATCAGCTTGTCCAACTCCTCGAGCGAGTGATCATGCTTGTCCCACAGCGAGAACCCGATGCATCCCAACCGCTCCAGCCGCACTTGCAGTTCCAGTGTTTCGGCGGAACTCAAGCCCAGGTCCGCCCGTAATTGCCAGTCGCATTCTGCCGATTGAAGCAGTTCCGCCGCTAGACCGATTTCGGTCAGCAGGCCGATGATCTGCATCGACGCCATCAGTCATCTCCTTGTTATAGATAGTAATGAAAATTATTACTTATTGACCGTCGGTCGGTCAATAAGCTTTCGGATGTAAGGTTGCGTCGAAACGATGGAGTACCGCGTTCGGTGAATTCCTGCATTGTCGAAGCGGGTGGCGCTTGTTTTCGGCATCGCGAAACGAACCGTCGGAGCTGGACAACGCGTTCCAGTTCGATTGCGGCGCGGCTGCCCCGCGAGCGCATGACTTGCGCTTCAGACAGAAATAGTTGCCGTTGCATTTGACCGCGAGTCGGTCGATGTGCAATGCGAGCTCGACTTCGACGCTCGTCCGTGTCCCCAAGTGAAGTTCACTCACCCAGCGAAGGGCGGGCTGACGGTTCTTCCCTTATCGACTCCCCGCCATTCCAGTTCGCTCTCGGCGCCGAGACGCGGCTTGTATTGAGTTCTCCGACGCGAAACAGGAAAGATGCGTCTGCGGCATCCTGTTCGAACGCGACGAGTTGCATGTCGGGATATTTGCCGGCGTAGCCGCGCAGCGCCGTTTTGCTCCATGGCTCGTTGTGGCGGGTTGCGCCGACCACTCTGTCTCTTAAGCCTCGGGGGAGGGCGGCGCGCGGAATTTACCGTTTCTTTCGGATGGCGAAGTTGCCGCTTTGCTCGCCATCACCGTGACGCGCAATATCACCGCGGCCGGATGTCTCGCGACATTCCGGTCTGCGCGGCATGGCAACTGTCCGGCGTTGGTTCGGCAAGACATGTTCGCCTGCGCGAGCCTGACGATATTGGAGGCGGCGCTGACGGGTGCCGAGCAAGGCGGGGTGTGGCGTGCGGCTCTGCAGGGGCTCGGTGCCGCCCCAGGCTTCCTGCTTCGATCGACGAGGCCGCCCCGACGCCTTCGATCGACGCCTTCACTCGATCCCTCGCATGAGGGAGCCGACGCGATTCAATGCACGTTCAGCGTGCGCCTTTCGAATCGGATCGCCACATCCGCGATCATCGCGTCGGGGTTCGCGTCATCGCCGCGATGCCGCTCGCACGGACGCAATCACCGCGACCGACGGCGCGGCTTGGGCGTTTGCGCCTCGTCCGCAACGCCGACCATCTGCAGGCAAACGGCGGTGACGGCCCGGGCAAATTCGGAATAATCCGCTTCTCGAGCCGCGATGGCATCGTCCGTGGCGCCGTGAACGCCCGCATAGATCAGCAGCGCCGTGATGCGTGGTTGCGTCAACCGCCACACGCCGGCTTTTGCGCCGCCGCTGAGAATGCCCTGAAGCTGATCGAGAATGGCGTTCTTCTCGCGATTGTTCCGCGCGTGGTGGTGATGGTTGATGTAGACGATGTCGTGCGTGCGATATGTTTCTGCGTAGGCTTCGATGCTCGTCCGTATCCATGCGCGCAGCCGACCTAACCAGTCGTCCGCCGCGCAAGCGTCAACGGCCTCTTCCAGGCGGCCGAGGTATTGCGCCGTGTAGCGCTGACCCATGGCCTCCAGGAGTTCGTTCTTCGAGGCGAAGTAATGATAGAAGGTGCCCTTGGCTACTTCGGCCAACTCAACAATTTCGTTGATCGTGGTGGCCTCGACGCCTTGTGCCAAAAATAGCTTCTCGGCCGCCGCCATCAATTCTTCCAGACGTACCTCGGCTGGCTTGGTGCGGGGTGTTTTGGGCGCTCCCTGCTCCCGCTGGCTTGTCTTGTATCTCATCGTGGGGTTCAGAACTTGCGTGCAAAAGTCAGAAGTCTAGGCTACGTCCTCGATGCCACCAACGTTTTTTGTCATCGACCGACCCTCGGCCCATTCAATGCATGAAGGCAAAGTCCGGCTCCTCCCGGCGGTCGCCATGCGCCGGCGTCGCGTTCCGGTTCCGAGCGTCGACGAAATTCCGGAGTGCTTCTCTTTGGGGAAACGTGTCGCCGGCGCATGCGCGCGAAGTCGGCATCGAGCAAGTGCGAAGAATCCGTCACGCCTACTCTATCGTACGTTCCTCGCACGTTGACGGAGAGCATCTGGCGATGCGTCCGGTCAGAAAACCTTGTCGAGGCGGATGCTTTGCCGATATTCGGCAACATGCCCGGGCGGTGAGCCGCAATCCCGTTCAGGCGCGCTGCGCTTGATTCAACATCTTCCGCAGGATATAGCTGGCGATGACGGCGGCTCCCACGTTGAAAAACATGCTGTAGACGAACGCGCTTTGCAGTTGAGAAAATTCCTGCAGATGAGACATTTTTTTCAGCGTTATCTGCAGGATCGTACTGACCGCGGTAACGCCGAATGCCGCGCCCACTTGCTGCAAGGTCGAAACGACACCGGCGGCCATGCCCGCGAAATTTTCCTGCACGTTTGCCAGCACGATATTCAAAAGAGGGGTCATCACCATGCCTTGGGTAAAGCCCAGCGTCCACAATACCGGCATCAGGAGCCACGGCAGCTCGAGGATCGGGAAATATCGCACGGCGAGCATCAGCGCGACGAAACTCGCCGCGTAGGAGGCCGCGCCAATGGAAACGACTTGCGGGCCGGATCGGCCGATTAGCTTGGGCGTCAATAGCGATGAAATGGCGAACCCGATGCTGGTCGAAACATAGGTCATTCCCGCTTCAAACGGGCTTAGCTTCAACCCGGACTGAAGAAAAATTGAAAACACCAACGTGAATGAACCCGCGGTCGCATAGATGCACATGACCAACGACGAGCCCTTGATGAATCGTCTTTCCCTGAGGAGTTTCATGTTGATGAGAGGGACGCGGCCGCTGCGTGCGTAGCGGATCTCGTGTTGCATGAATAGATACAAGGTGCCCAGACCGATCAGCGTGAGGACGTAGCTTTTGAAGCTCCATCCCCAGACGGCGCTCATGAGCAGGGGAAGCAGCGAAACGGAGATCCCCAGGCTCGAAAGAGCGACGCCGGTCCAATCCAGGCTTCTTTTCTGTTCGATGGGCGTATTTCGTAAATGGCGAGAAAAAGCCAGGGCCGCCAGCCCGATGGGAAGGTTGATAAAAAAAATGGCTCTCCATTGCAACTCCAGCAGATTGGCCGAGATGATCAAGCCGCCTAGAACCTGCCCCGCCATCGCGGCGAGCCCGAGCGTCATTCCCAGGTATCCGAAAGCACGGCGGGCGCCGGCCTCGTCAAAATCCGCCCGGATGCTGGCGTAGATTTGCGGAAAGAGCACGGCGGCGGATAGCCCTTGCAAGAAGCGCGCGACGATCAGAACCGTCGCGTGGGGCGCCAGGCCGCAAAGAATCGACGACACCGTGAAGCACAGCATGCCGATCTGATAGGCTCTGCGGCGCCCCCATAGATCACCCAGCCTTCCTCCGGTGATCAGCAATAGACCGAACGATAGCTCATAAGCCACGATGATCATCGTCAACTCGACATAGCTTGCATGCAGTGTCTTTTCAATGTTGACGATCGCGATATTGACGACAAATAAATCGAAAATCGTTACGAATCCGGATAGCAAGAGTGCGAATAAAGCATAGCGCTGCTGGTTGATCATGTGATCCTCGATTTCATTCGATATGCGGGTGGTGGTGCCACCTTGAATCTGGATAAATACCCATGTTGTTGGCTTGACGAAAGGGACAGCCGAAGCTTCTTGAAACGTGGCGTGCAAACGTAATCGAACAAAGGTTCGAATACGCTCGAAATTTGCATTCCTGGTCGTTCGGGTGTGTATCGACAGAGGCATCGACATTTCATTGACCGACGGTCGGTCGTGAACTAGGATAGCAACTCATGCCGATGCTGTCACGCCGCGGTACGAGCAAGACGCCGACGAGGCGCGTCGCGTTCGGGCTTCCGGTCGGCGCGATGCGGATCAGTGTGCGGATTCGGTTCGACGGCTACCGGGGCGGGTGCGTGCCGCAGCCGGATAGCGCGCCCATGTTGGAAATCGATCGAAACAATGCAATGCGAGTTGCGTCGGGAGAGATCGATGGCGACGAACGATGGCGAGACCTGAAAAACGCGGCACGCCATGACGATTCGATCGCCGAGGCGGCTCGGCCTGCTGCTCATGATCGCGATGCCGCGATGCGCGTGGCGCGGCGAACGACGTGTCCGAGTCTAATGCCTAGCTATCGCGGGGCCTATTAATCATCGGACGCAGGGTTCATCCGCTCGTTCGCGGCACGGTGACTGCAGGCCGTTTTCAGATTTCCCGATTGGCCCAATGACAGAACAAATTGACCTTTCCAAGGTTATCGGAGGTGATGGGATGACGAGTCAAGGAATCGGAATTGTCGGTGCGGGGCACCTGGGAGTGGCTCTCGCGTCGCGCTTGATCGATATCGGGTTCGACCGGGGGAATGTTTGGCTCGGACATCGTGGTTCTCAAAAATCGCATGCGACGAGTGCGGCGGCGGGAGTCGAAGATCGTCTTGTAGACGTGAATGCGGTGATGAAGAATTGCGATGTGATCTTTTACACCGTTCGACCGATCGATTACCGGATGATTTCCGATTACGAGTTGAGGGAGGGGCAGACAGTCATCTCGTTCCTGGCCGGCGTTTCGCTTTCGAGATTGTCCGATGCGGCGCGTGGGCCGGGCTTGATTGCCCGGGCGATCATAAGCGCGCCGGATACGATTTCCAGCGGGCAGGCACTTGGCGCGACGTGCGGCGACGCGAGTGAATCGGCGAGGAAAGTATTGAAATCCGTCGTGGCGAATACGTTGAATGTGCGATCCGAGAATCAGGTCGAGCCGGTTACCGTCCTTGGCACGTGCCTTCCGTTCATATTGATGTACTGCGAATTCATGAGGGTGGCCGTTAGCGATCGAGATATATTGAAGTGCGCCGGAGATTACGGGCTCGATGAATGGGCAGGAGTGATCGACTGGGCGAGACGGGTTAGGCCTCGAGGCTTGAATCCTGGTGAAATCGAAAACTATGTGAGCCGATGCGCGACTCCGGGCGGCATTGCCGAAAAAATTATCAACTCGCTTCGACTTCATCGGGATTTTGCAAGGACTGTTCGAGAAGGGATCGAGCATGCCCAAACGATGCTCTGCGTTCAGATGGAGAAGCGCGAGTCCATCGGGCTTGGCGGGAACGTTTGACGGAATCGAAGGGGCCTTCGAGCGGCGTTCTCCATAGTGAGCTGAAACGGAGAACGCGCTCGCGAATATCGAATGCATGAAGGCAACGAACGCCCGGAGTCTTATGCATGCGCAGCGGCCGCTTGCCTGCGGCATCGTGGCAATCGAGTGACGAACGTGCCGGGCGAAGGCGGGTGAATTGCGCGTTCAGAACAGCAGCTCGCGCACGCGGTGGTACAGCATGCCCAGTTCGAGCGCGGGCTGCCGCCACGCGGGGCCACCCGGAAAGCGTCGATGCCTGAAGCGTGCGAACAGATCGAATGCGCGCGTATCGCCCGCGATCGCGTTCGCGACGATGCGGCCAGCGATGCCGGTCAGCGCGACGCCGTGGCCGCTGAAGCCCTGAAGGTAGAAGTAGTTCGGATCGATCGCGCCGAAGTCCGGCGCGCGATTGCGCGTCACGTCGACGAAGCCGCCCCACGCGAATTCGATGCGCACGTCGGCGAGCTGCGGGAACGCGCCGACCATCCGGCTGCGGATCGCGTCGACGAACGAGTCGGGCGATGCGCCCGACGAGCTCGCGCGGCCGCCGAACAGCATCCGGTGGTCGGCGGACAAGCGGAAGTAGTCGAGAAAGAAATTGTTGTCGCAAACCGCTTCGCGCCGCGGGATCAGCGCGTTCGCACGATCGGCGCCGAGCGCTTCGGTCGCGACGATGTACGACGCGATCGGCGCGATGCGCGCGGCCGTCGCCTCGGGCAGCACGCCGCCCGGGCCCGCGTTGCAGCACGCGACGACGTGGCGGCAGCGCACCTCGCCCGCTTGCGTGCGCACGACGGGCCGCGCGCCGCGCACGACTTCGAGCGCGGGCGTGTGCGAGAACAGCAGCGCGCCTTCGCGGCGCGCCGCCTCGGCGAGACCGAGGCAGTACTTGAGCGGATGCAGATGGCCGGACAGCGGATCGTGGACGCCCGCGACATAGCACGGCGACGCGATGCGTGCGCGAATCGCATCGGCATCGAGCCATTCTAGCGACGGGTGGCTCCAGCGCGACGTCGCGCTGTCCATCCATTGCCGCAGTTCCGGCACGCGGCGCGGATGCGTCGCGACCGTGAGGTAGCCGCGCGTGAAGTCGCAGTCGATCCCGTAGCGCGCGATGCGCTCTTCGACGAGCGCGACGGCGTCGAGCGACAGCGCCCATGCGCCGCGCGCGCCGTCGATGCCGAGCTGGCGCTCGATTTCGCCGTCCTTCGCGAAACCCGCGATCATCTGCCCGCCGTTTCTGCCCGACGCGCCCCAGCCCGGCCGGTACGCATCGAGCACGGCCACCGACAGGCCGCGCGCGCGGCAGTCGAGCGCGGTCGACAGGCCGGCGAAGCCGGCGCCGATCACGCAGACGTCGACGTCGAGCGCGCCGTTGAGTGTCGGGTCGTCGTCGGGACGGGCGGCGGTGGCTTCGTAGTACGAGCGGCGTGCGAGCGCTTCGGCTCGGCGGGAGAAGGTGTCGGTCATGGGCAAATGGTGGAAGTCGATCGGCATCGACGCATCGCGGGGTCGTGCGGCCGCGATATGCGATGCGCGATATGCAATATGAGGCAATGCGATACGGAAAACGGGATGCGGCGCGAACGGGCGTGCGGCACGCCGCCCGCCGTCGCGCCGTCGGCGTCAGAACGAATAGATGAACTGCGTCGCGAGCAGATCGTTGGACTTGCTGTACGAGCCGTCGTTGCGCAGGAACACCTTGTTGTTCGCCCAGTCGTGCCGGTATTCGACCTTCACGGTGATCTGCTGGGTCGGATAGAACAGCAGATCGAGCGCGACGTCCTGCCGGTTCGCGCCCTTGCACTCGAATCCGAGGCCGCCGTTCGCCTTCGACGTCGCGAGGCAGTCCGCGTCGATGCCGAAGCCGTCCGCGGTATCCATCCCGTTGCCGTTGAGCGCGATCCCGCCGCCGCCGCCGCCGTTCTTGCTGTTCGCGAGGAAGTCGTAGCGCACCGTCGCGCCCATCCGGCCGAGCACCGGCACGTTGAACTTGCGGTGCGCGAGCAGCGACAACCCGTACCACTGCGCGCGGCCGCCGTTGAACGCGGCGTGCTGTTGCTGGCCGTAGTCGATTTCCGCGTTGTACTGAATGTCGGCGAGCGTATAGGTGGCGTCCGCTTCCGCGAAGAAGAACGCGCCGTACGGGCTCGACGCCTGGCCGCCCGGACCGTAGACGATCGCGCCCGACTGCGTCGTCGCGCTGCCGAGCGTCTGTCGCCCGACGTTGAACGAGCCGCCGAGATCGAGCGCGCTCGACCACGTGTAGTCGACGCGCGCGGTGAACGTCGGCACCTTGTTGCTCGTCGTGATCGGATCGCCGAGCGCGTTCGTGCCCGTCTGCGTGACCGAGCCGTACGTGCGGTACTGCTCGTTGCCGAGCAGGAACTTCCACGCCCAGTTGCCCTTCGTGTAGTTCGCGCCGATGCCGATGTAGCTGCCCGGATCGGAGAAGTCGTACAGCAGGTTGTGCGTGAGCGTGAGCATCTGGTTCGACTGCTGCACCTCGTAGCCGCCGAAGCTCGGCACGAGGCCCGCGACGAGCGTCGTCGTCGCGCTGAGCGGCACGTTGACGACCGCGGTGTTGAGGATGTTGTTGCCGATGTTGCCGCGCGAGTTCTGCAAGAGCGTGATGCCGTTGCCGCGGTTCGGCATCAGCGTGATCTCGGCCGACGGCGCCATCGGGCCGACGCCGAACGTCTTCTTGATGTCGAGATACAGATCGCCGAACGTGCTGTTGAAGTAGTTGTAGTTGCTCTCGTGGTTCGCGAACAGGAACGACGACGTGCTCGCCGCGCGGTTGAACACGTAGGTCGGATCGATGTAGCCCGTCACCGACAGGCCCGCGATCGGCCCCGTGTTCGCCGCGTCGGTCAGCGAATCGACCTTCAGTTGCTGATTCGCGATCTGCTGCTTCATCTGCGTGACGTCGTCGTTCGTCAGCGCGGCGGGTGCGCGGCCGTAGTCCGGCGACGATTCGTCGACAGGCGCGGCGGCTGTCGCGGCTGCCGCACCCTTGCCCGCAGCGCCGCCGCCCGCAGCGCCGTTTTGCGATGCGAGCGCGGACCGCAGCTCCTTCACCTGCGCCTGCAGTGCGTTCAGCTGCGCCTGCAGCGCCTTGATCTGCGCGCTCGTCGATGCGGCGCCGGCGAAGCCGGGAAGCGACCCGGCCACGAGCAGACAGATTAACTTCTTTCTCATGCAAATTCTCCTGATTGATCGTATTGCGAAGGACTTCGGTGCTCGTTCGGGCGATCGGGGCGGCGTCAGGCTGTGCCGAGCGACTTTCTCGTCGCGGCGGTTTGCGGTGCGCGCGGCGCGCTGCCGGGCGCGTCGGATTCGGCGGCGTCGGACGGCGCGGGCTGCGCGAACGCAAGACGCATGTCGCGCTCGCGCCGGCGCTCGCGGCTCAGCATCATCTGGTTGACGAGGATCACGCCAATCGTGACGGCGGTGATGAAGAGCGTCGCCAGCGCGTTCATTTCGGGATTGAGGCCGAGGCGCACGCGCGAGAACACGACGAGCGGCAGCGTCGTCGAGCCGGGGCCGGACAGGAACGCGGACAGCACGAGATCGTCGATCGACAGCGTGAACGACAGCAGCCAGCCGGACAGCAGCGCCTGCGAGATCAGCGGCAGCGTGATCACGAAGAACACCTTGAGCGGCGTCGCGCCGAGATCGAGCGCCGCTTCTTCGAGCGACTTGTTCAGCTCCTTGACCCGCGACTGCACGATGATCGCGACGTACGACACACACAGCATCACGTGGCCGATCCAGATCGTCACCATTCCGCGGCCCTTCGGCCAGCCGAGCATCTGCTCGAGCGCGACGAACAGCAGCAGCAGCGAGATGCCCTGGATCACCTCGGGAATCACGAGCGGCGCGTTGATCATCCCGGTGTAGAGCGTGAAGCCGCGAAAGCGTCCGAAGCGCGCGAGCACGAAGCCCGCCCACGTGCCGATGAATACCGACGCGAACGCGGTCAACAGGCCGATCTTCAGCGACAGCCACGCGCTCGTCAGCAGCGCGTCGTCCTGCAACAGCGCCGCGTACCACTTCAGCGAGAAGCCGGACCAGACGGTGACGAGCTTCGATTCGTTGAACGAATAGACGACGAGGCTCGCGATCGGGATGTACAGGAACAGGAAGCCGAGCGTCAGCACGCCGGCGGAAAGCGGCTTGTTGGGCTTGATCATTTCGCGTCCCCCAGTTCCTTCACCTGGTAGTACTGGAACACGGCCATCGGCACGAGGAGCAGCAGCACCATCGCGACCGTCACCGCGGAGGCCATCGGCCAGTCCATGTTGTTGAAGAACTCGTCCCACATCACGCGGCCGATCATCAGCGTGTCGGCGCCGCCGAGCAGCTCGGGAATCACGTATTCGCCGACGGCCGGAATGAACACGAGCAGGCTGCCCGCGATGATTCCGTTCTTCGACAGCGGCAGCGTGATTTGCGTGAACGCGACCCAGGGCTTCGCGCCGAGGTCGTATGCGGCCTCGAGCAGCGTCAGGTCCATCTTCACGAGGTGCGCGTAGAGCGGCATCACCATGAACGGCAGGTACGAATAGACCATCCCGATGTAGACGCCCGCATCGGTGTGATAGAGGCGCAGCGGCGAGTGAATCAGGCCGATCGCGATCAGCGCGTGGTTCAGCAGGCCGTCGTCCTTCAGGATGCCGATCCATGCGTAGACGCGGATCAGGAACGATGTCCAGAACGGCAGCATCACGCCCATCATCAGCAGGTTGCGCGTCGCGGGCGCGGAGCGCGCGATGTAGTACGCCATCGGATAGCCGATCAGCAGGCAGAACAGCGTGGACACCGCGGCCATCTTCAGCGAGCTGACGTAGGTCGCGACATAGAGGCTGTCTTGCAGCAGGAACGCGTAATGGCCGAGCTGCAGCGCGAACTGCACCGCGCCGTCCTTGACGCTCATCAGCGCGGTGTACGGCGGGATGCCCATCACCTGATCGGCGAAGCTGATCTTCAGCACGAGCACGAACGGCAGCGCGAAGAACAGCGTGAGCCAGAGGAACGGCACGCCGATCGCGACGCTGCGGCCGGACGGCGTGAAGCGCGCCGCGATGCGCGTGACGAGCGCGCGCGCGGGCGACGCGCTTCGGGCGGCGGAGGAGGCCGCCGCGAGCGAGGAAGAGGGAGAGGAAAAGGGAGAGGTTCTCATTGCGTCAGCACCACGCCGCTTGCGGGCGACCAGGAGACGAACACGTCGTCGTTGTAGGCGGGCGCACCTTCCTGCATCAGGTGCGAGCTCGAAAGATTGGACACGACGGTCTTGCCGCTCGGCAGGCGCACGTGGTACAGCGAATAGCTGCCCATGTACGCGACGTCGGTGACGACGCCGCGCGCCCAGTTGTGCGGCGCGCTCGGTCGCTCGCGCGACACGCGCACGCGCTCGGGCCGCACCGAGATGCCGACCGGCATGCCGAGCGGCCCCGTGACGCCGTGGCTCACGTACATCCGCGCCTCCAGGTCCTCGCTTTCGACGAAGATGTGATCGGGCTCGTCCTCGACGACGACGCCCTCGAACAGATTCGTCGAGCCGATGAATTCGGCCGAGAAGCGGCTGTTCGGGAATTCGTAGACCGCGCTCGGCGTGCCGATCTGCACGATCCGGCCTTCGCTCATCACCGCGAGGCGGCTCGCCATCGTCATCGCTTCTTCCTGATCGTGCGTGACCATCACGCAGGTCACGTCGACCTTCTCGATGATGTTGACGAGCTCGAGCTGCGTCTTCTGGCGGATCTTCTTGTCGAGCGCGGACATCGGCTCGTCGAGCAGCAGCAGCTTCGGGCGCTTGACGAGCGAGCGCGCGAGCGCGACGCGCTGCTGCTGGCCGCCCGAGAGCTGATGCGGCTTGCGCTGCGCGTAACGGCTCATCTGCACGAGGTGCAGCGCATCGGCGACGCGCTCGCGGATCTCGTGCTTGGGCGTGCCTTCCTGCTTCAGGCCGAACGCGACGTTCGACTCGACCGTCATGTGCGGAAACAGCGCGTACGACTGGAACATCATGTTCACGGGGCGGCGATACGGCGGTAGGGTCGCGAGATCCTCGCCGTCGACGAAGATGCGCCCGGACGTCGCCGTCTCCAGACCGGCGAGCATCCGCAGCAGCGTGGACTTGCCGCAGCCGGAGCTGCCGAGCAGCGCGAACAGCTCGTTCTTCGCGATCGACAGGCTGACGTTGTCGACGGCGGTGCTGTCTCCGAATTTCTTCACGACGTTCTCGATGCGGACGAACTCGTTCGTTCCGGACGGTTTGCCGGCCGGGGGGCGCGCCAGTTGCGCGGTGTCGATTGAAGGCGTCGATTTCATGATGTAGCCATCCTTCGTTGGGGATCGCAGGCATGAGCGCTCCCGCGCGACGCGCACGATGCGAATCGCGGAGGCACTGCGACCGGGAGTCGAGGCGTCGGGCGTTTCAGGTCGAACGCGCCGGCGCCGGCTTGCTTGCTTCGGGCGGGCAGCGGTTGAGCGACTGCTGCCCGCGGCCGTCGTTCGTGATCAGTGTCCCGTCTTCAGTTGCGCCCACAGGCGGTTTTCGAGACGCAGGATGTCGGCGGGCATCGGCCGCATCAGCGTCATCTTCTTCAGCACGTCTTCGGGCGGGTAGACGGTCGGGTCCTGCGCGACGCCCGGCACGACGAACTGTCGCGCCGCGCGGTTCGCGGTCGGATAGAACACTTCGTTCGTGATCGCCGCGTTGACCTTCGGGTCCTCGATGTAGTTGATCCATTTCAGCGCGGCTTCCGCGTGCGGCGCGTCCTTCGGAATCACCATCACGTCGAACCACAGCAGGCCGCCTTCCTTCGGGTTCGAGAACTTGATGTCGTACGAGCGCTTCGCTTCGGCCGAGCGGCGGTGCGCGATGCCGACGTCGCCCGACCAGCCGAGCGCGACGCACACGTCGTTGTTCGCGAGATCGTTGATGTAGCCGGACGAGTTGAACTGCGTGATGTACGGGCGGACTTTCTTCAGCACGTCGAACGCCGCCTGGTAGTCGGCCGGATTCGTGCTGTTCGGATTCCTGCCCATGTATTGCAGCGTCGCGGCGAACACGTCGACAGCCTGATCGAGGAACGACACGCCGCAACCCTTCAGCTTCGACAGGTTTGCCGGATCGAGCACGAGCGCCCAGCTGTCGACGGGCGCGTTTTCGCCGAGCGCCTTCTTCACCGCCTGCACGTTGTAGCCGATGCCGTCGGTGCCGAACGCCCAGGGTACGCCGTACTGATTGCCCGGATCGGCGTCGGAGATCATCTTCATCAGCGTCGGATCGAGGTTCGACAGATTCGGCAGCTTCGACTTGTCGAGCTTCTGATAGACGCCCGCCTGAATCTGCTTGGCCATGTAGTTCGACGTGGGCACGACGATGTCGTAGCCGGAGCTGCCCGCGAGCAGCTTCGCCTGCAGCGTGTCGTCGCTGTCGTAATTGTCGTACTTGACGTGGATGCCCGTCTGCTTCTCGAAGTTCGGGATCGTGTCCTTCGCGATGTAGTCGGACCAGTTGTAGACGTTCAGCTCGACCCCGGCCGCCTGCGCGGCCGGAACGGACAAGGCCGACGCACCGGCGAGCGCGACGAACGCAGCGCGCGCGACCGCATGACGAAGATGGCTCACACTCATGTTGTTCCCCTGATGATGAAGGTGGGGAGCGGCGCACGAGCGCCGCCCGCCCGATTGGCAATGCGGTTAGGAAAGGCCCAGTTGCTGCGAGGTCGCGTCGATCGCCTTCTTCGCTTTCGATACGATCTCGTCGATCTCAGTCTTCGAGACCACGAGCGGCGGCGACAGCAGCATCCGGTCGCCCGTCGCGCGCATGATCAGGTTGCCGTTGAAGCAGTAG
>NZ_LOYJ01000108.1:0-2516 GCF_001526245.1 Burkholderia sp. MSMB1498 | reverse complement strand
GTAAGCGCCTGAGCAGTACCGTAGTTCAGGTTGTTGACGACGGAGATTCGCGGCGCTATCGGATGGGCTCGACGCGAGCAGTAGGCGACAGCGACGGTGCGACGTTCCACGGGAGCAGTTCGTCGACGCGGTTGGCCGGATGGTCGGCGATGCGCTCGAGCACGTAGGCGAGATACGCCTCGGGATCGAGGCCGTTCAGGCGTGCCGTGCCGATCAGGCTGTACATCGCGGCGGCACGTTCGCCGCCGGAGTCGGCGCCGACGAACATATAGTTCCGCCTTCCGAGAGCGACGCCTCGCAGTGCTCGCTCGGCGATCAGATTGTCGATCTCCGCACACCCATCGCTGCAGTAGTAGACGAGCGCCGGCCAGCGATTCAGCGCATACCGAATCGCCTTGGTCGTGTCAGATTTTGCAGAGAGCGTGGCAAGCGTCGCCTCGAACCAGCGCTTCATGTCGTCGAGCAGTGGCACCGCCTGCGCTTGGCGCACACTGCGCCGTTCGTCGGGCGGCTTGCCGCGGATCTGCTCTTCGATCTTGTAGAGCGCGCCGATCCGGCGCAGCGCCTCCTCCGTCACGGCGTTGGGGCGCACCGCATGCAGGTCGTGGATCTTCCGGCGCGCGTGAGCCATACACGCGGCTTCCTGGACGCGGCCGTCGAGATACAGCTCGGCATAGCCAGCGAACGCGTCAGCCTGCAGCACGCCGGCGAAGTCAGCGAGATGTTGCTGCGGATGCTCACCGCGGCGATCGGACGTGTAGGCGAACCAGGCCGCCGGCGGTTCGTCGGAGCCGCTCGGCCGATCATCGCGCACGTAGACCCAGAGACGTCCTGTCTTCGTGCGACCGTTGCCCGGCGCCAGCACCGGCAGCGGAGTGTCGTCCGCATGAACCTTACCGCAGGCCAGCGTGTAGCGGCGCACGGCGTCGACCAACGGTGCGAGCAGCGCCGTGATGCTACCCATCCAGTAGCCCATCGCGCCGGGATCGATCTCGACGCCGTCACGCGCGTACATCACCGCCTGGCGGTGCAGCGGGAGGTGGTACGCGAACTTCGACACGGCGATGTGTGCGAGCAGTGCCGGCCCCGGGCTGCCGCGCTCGATCGGCCGGCTCGGCGCCGCGGCCTGCACGATGCGATCACAGCGCGCGCAGGCCAGCTTCGGGCGGCGATGACGGATCACGCGGAAGTGCGCACGCACGTATTCGAGTTGCTCCGCGACGTCTTCGCCCAACGGCTTGAGCTGCCCACCGCAATCGGGGCAGTCATCATCGGCGGGTAGATGGACGCGCTCTTCGCGTTCAAGATGTTCGGGTAGCGGCTTGCGGCTCGCACCTTCGCGGCGCTGCCGCTTTGCCTCGGGAGCGGCTGCCACATCGACGGCACCTTCCTCGGCCTGCAGGTCCTCGAGCCGCAATTCGAGCTGTTCGATCTGGCGATCTAGTTTCTCCGATTTCCGGCCGAACTGCATTCGGCGCAGTTTCGCGATCGTGAGCTTCAGATGCTCGATTTCGAGTGCCCGCGACGAGAGCTGCTTTCGCAGCTCAGCAACCTGGGCATCACGCTCAAGCAGCAACGCTTTCAGAGCGTTGATGTCGTCGGGCAGCGCGGTCGAGGTCGATTCCATGAGGACAGTTTACGACTGCCCACGATCACGCGAACACCAGTTAACAATGGTTTACAGCGCGCTACGTGGGCGCGCGGCTTCGACCGGCTGTCGCCAATCGAAGCCCTCGAGCAACAACGACAGCTGAGCGGTTGTCAGCGCGACCACACCAGAGTCGGCACGGGGCCAAGCAAAGCGTCCTTTTTCGAGCCGCTTCGCCAATAAACATAGCCCGCCGTCGCTCCAATACAAGCACTTCAGCAGGTCACCGCGCTTGCCCCGGAACACGAAGACGTGTCCAGAGAACGGATCTTTCTCCAGCACCGTCTGTACCTTCGCGGCCAACGAATTGAAGCCGCATCGCATATCGGTGACGCCCGCCGCGATCCAGATCCGCGTGTTTTGAGGCAGACCGATCATCGTAAAATACGATCGAGAACAGAACGCAGCACGTCGGGGTCCGGCGCGCCTTCGATGCGAATCGACGTCTTGCCATGCTGAATCTGGATCGAGCCGGACGGTATGTTGTCGGTCGCAGTCGGCACTTCGAGCGCCATCGACGGCTGAGACGGTTCGTTGACGACAACCGGCAGCATTGCCTCTGGAATCGCATCATCCGTTAGCAGGCCTTGCGCATGGAGGCGGCGCCATGCCCACACCTGATTGGCATTGATGCCGTTCTCGCGAGCAACACGGGCGACCGACGCGCCGGGCTCGAATGTCAGCGCGACGATGGTCCGCTTCCATTCCGTTGGATGTCGGCGCGTTTGCCGTCTCGACGGGATCTCGACTGTCTGAGTCACTCTGTCCACAACTCCTATCGTGGACACGACCGGTCATTCGTGTCCTTCGACGGACATCATGACATTCGTCATCGAACGCTCCTAGACGGTACTGGTCTCGCGCTTAC
>NZ_LOYJ01000107.1:0-121476 GCF_001526245.1 Burkholderia sp. MSMB1498 | reverse complement strand
TCCGCAAGTTGTAGTTGCGGACGCAAGCCTGCGCTCGTTCAGCTTTCGATTCTAGGTGGGGTTAAATTCGCGCTTACCTTCGACAGAAAGCGCACGACCGCGTCATTGTCGAGCAATTTCGCGATGTAGCCCTTCGCGAGCACGAGGTTGAGCACGTCCTGCCCATACGACTGCTCGATCAGTTTGAACTGACCATGTACGTTGCCCATCTCGCGCTCCATGCGCGCCATCTGATCGGCCGTTACGCCGGCCATCTTCTTCGGTTTCGCCTCTCCTACAAGCATCTCCGGCGGCGTCGCCGCGAGCAACGCCTGGCAATACGCTACCGTAATATTGTTTGCCGCGAGCATCAGCTCCACGGCCTCAATCTGCCGCGTTGGCTTCATCTTACGTAGCACGGCACCGAGGTTTGCTGAGAACTGCTGGTCCTTCAGCAGTTCGGCGGCCTCCTGGCAAAGCCCGTCAAGCAGATGCATTTTCTTGATGATGTGGCTGATGTCAACGCTCAGGGCCCGGGCCAGCCGCTCGGGCGTTACACCCCGATCGACCGCACGCCGGATCATGAAGTGCTCCTGGATCGTGGACAGGCGGTTGATCCGATTGTTGTAGGTATAGCTCTCGTCATCGATTGCGACGAAACACGGCGCATCGACGAATTCGAGTTGCCGGAGCGCGAGCATCCGGATATGCCCATCGAGCAAGACATGCTGGCCTGTTTTCGGGTCCGGCTTGCTGATGGTGAGTGGCTCGATCAGGCCAACCTCCTCGATCGACGACAGAATCGTTTTGAATTTTTTCGACTCGAGAACGCCATCAGGCGTTTTGCGCGATGGCAAGATCCGGTCGAGCATGACGACGACGGGCTCGGGAATAAATCCAAGGGGCGGCTGGCTCATACGACGTGACTCCCCTCCCAGACCCGCTCGGCCAAATATTTCGGCAGCGTCTCCAGACCTTCTGCACGCAGAAGATTGGTGAAATTTTCATCTTCAAGTAACTGCCGCAAGGCTTCAACGATGAATAGCAGCCGCTGTTGAGTCATCTCAGCCTTCCGAATCATCAGTCGCTGACGCTCGACCTCGTTCTGGTAGTTTCGCACCAAGCTCGATGGCGTCACCTCGGTCTTTTTGCGCGAGGCGCCCCGCGCGAGCGACCGGCCTTGCGTCCGCCGCCGCTCAATAACGCGCCGCGCCTGAATCAACTGACTGCCGCGCAATGTTCCCGCCTCATAGGCATCTTGCAACGCGGCCTGAATGGCCTTATCGTCGTTGCCGGCACCCGCGATGGTCATCGCGGCATTGAGCGGAATACGCCCACGTTGGACTGCCGCCAACAGACGCTCCTCGCCATTCTTGAGCAGGTATAGGATCCCCTGTATGTATTCAACACTCAGGCCGGTTTTTTCGGCGATAGCCTTCTTGTCGTACCCCAGATCTCGCAGGCGTTCGATGCCGCAAAGTAGTTCAAGCGGCTGATACTGGCGTCGTGCGATGTTCTCCGACAGACTCATGATGAACGCCTGCTCGTCGTCCACATCCTCGACAATCGCCGGAATGTGCGACTCGCCAAGCACCTGGAATGCCTTGAGACGTCCCTCTCCGCAGACCAGCAGGTAGCGCCGCGCCCCACCTGGACCGTTGCGTGGCGCCACTCGGATCGGTTTTTTCAAGCCGACGGCCCGAATGTTCGCGACGATTTCATTGAACACCCTGCTATTGCGCTCGCGCGGATTGAGCACGTCGATCAGGTCGACCGGGATCATCTGGAGGTCGATCGCGGAATGTTCCTTGTTCATGCGGCTCTCCGGAGGCGATAGCGTTCGGCCATGCCATATAGGTAGTCCAGGTTCTCGAAGCGGTAGCTCTCGTACTCGATGCGGTTGTGATCGGCAAGCGATATCCCGGGCTGCCCGAAGTCGAGGCGAGGCAGTAAGTAATAATCCAGTGGGTTCTCATTGGCTTCGTCGAGCCGAACTGCGACCGTGATGTCGGGCAACAGGCTCGCATCGAAGCGCACCTTCCAGCGCCGCCGGCCGTTGTCCAGAACAAGACAGCGCGCAAGCACCATCGACACGGTGAATTCACGGTTTACATCGAGCAGGTCGGTAGCGAGATCCCGCTGGACCGAGCCGCCTAGGTCAAGGATCATGCGCTCGGTCTGACTGATGATTTCCGGATGCAGCCGGCGCAGGAACTGATTGACCTCGAGGAACCGGTAGTCGCGGTCAGGCGTGAATCCGACTGCCTCATAGGCGCGCAACAGGCTGCCAAAACGGTGGATGTATGCTGCCGTCGACGGCATGCCCTCGGCCTCGTCAATAATGAGCCCCGATAAGACGCCGCGCTGCCTGAACAGATTTCGCAGCTTCTCGAGCAATTCTTCGTTGCTATACCTGTGCGATCTCGCCCGGAGGATGCCTTGCGCGGTGTAGAAAATGTGGGGCGGAACGATCGCCTCGAAAGCGCCGTCCTTTCGGATCCACATCTCCGGCTCGTTGACCACGCGGTGCTTTTTGAGCTTGAATGAGATCCGGTTGTAGATGTTGTTGCCGATGTATTTCTCATTGCTGAGCACCTGCCGCACGGTCGCCCTCGTCCACTCTCTCCCGAGATCCGTGGGAACACATCCAGCGTTCAGCCGCGAGGCGATTTCCGATTCGGTGAGCCCGTCGTCGACGAACCATCGGTAGATCTGGTTAACCGTTGCGACCTCCTGCTCGGGCCCCGGCATCAGGATCACGCGATCGGTCTGAAGGCTCTTGTGCTCGCCACGCGCCAGTTCGCTCTTGAACGTGCCGGTCTGGTCGACGAGCACACGCCTCAAGCCGTAGCCGGCCGGACCACCCTGACGATACCCGAGCTCGATCAACCGACACTGCCCTGCGAACACCTTGGCCGACAGTTCCCGGCTGTATTCGCCGGCCATTGCGCGCTTGACGCCTTTGACGATCGTCGAGACCGGCGAGCCATCGTTCTCGAACTGCTCCGCACAGTACGTAACCTGGATGCCTGCACGCCGGCAAATATATTCGTAATAGGCACTCTCGTCGGCATCCTGGAACCGGCCCCATCGGCTGACGTCGTAGACGAGAATCATCTCGAAGTCAGCGTCACCGGACTCAACATCGCGGATCAGGCGCTGCAAAGCCTGTCGTCCATCAATGCTCAGGCCGCTTTTGCCTTCATCGGCGTAGGTCCGGACGATCTGGATGCCGCGACGCTCGGCGTATTCCAGGATCTTATCCGCCTGATTCTCTGTCGAGTATTGCTGGTGCTCGGTGGACATCCGGACATATTCCGCTGCCCGGTAGATAACCGACGGCTGGGAAGCTTCATCGGGGGAATTTTCCTGCCACATGGTGACCGGTCGCCTGATCGAGTGGGGTTACGGTTCCCGGACATCCCGCCGGGGGCCGGCGTGACAGGCGATCCAGCCCCGTCACGGTCTCCGGGAAACGGTAAGTGGCGAGCTTTTTTGTGTCGATCACGTCCTCTCTTTGCACGCGTCCATCTTGCGCGGACATGTCTCGCACACGGGCGTGATCTCGACCAGCCAAGAATCCGTCGAAACTCCTGTTGGCGGGGAAACTGGCGTGAGCCGGTACACGCCGGACGGCGCGATGCACGCGTCCATCTTTGCAATGCTGGCGGACGCCGCGTGCGGCTGGCTCTGTTGCCGGGCGCGGCCGCTGGTCGCATAGTCCGAATGGTCACGCCGGTACTGACGCCAGTAATCCGGGTTGCGGCTCAACCACGCGCGCTGCGCATCACGCTGGTTATCGCGGTAGTCGGAGTCGGTGCGGAGTTTCTCGCGCTGCCACTGGCGCTTGCGGGCGCGCTGGCAAGCGGACGACGAGCAGTAGACCTGTTCGGGCGTCTGCGGACGCGGCTCGAACACATCGCCACAGCAGACGCAAAGCTTGTGTGCCATCGAGATTCCCCCGAGCGGAACGCAATCGGGGGGAATTGTCTACGGTGATGGCTTACTTGCGGAGATGAAGCCCGGTGTAGCAACCGGGCCATTGCAACTCAACCAGCCGCATCAACCCCGGTTAGTGGAAAGCGCCTCGGCTGCCCACAGTCAACTCCCAGCCGCAAAAAATCGACGCTTCGGTCAGGTATTGAACTCTGATCGACCGGGGCCGTCTCTGCACGAGGCTTTCTCTTGCCTAGAGTTGCCGCCCTTGCGCTCGCCTCCTCGAAAGCCTCGATGTCCACGTGGCGATAGAGCACCTTACCGACCAATTTCAAATATCTCGGTCCGATCCCATCGCTGCGCCAGCGCTCGAGAGTGGCTTCGGCGACACCCCAACGGGCTGCGAGTTGCTTTTGATTAAAGTGAACGACTTCCATGTTGGACCTCCTTCGAACGGGTTGGCGGGAGTCCATGAAGGCGCAGTTTCGTCCGCAAGCCAAGTCCGGAATTATGCACGTCGGTTCGATTCCCCCCTTCGGAATCGAACTGGCTCCCGATGCGGATCTAAAGCACCGTTGCCAGCGCGTTGGTCCAGACGATGGCACATTTCGTGACTCGTGGATTTGGCGCGTCAACCCCACTTTTCGAGACAGTTCGCAGCACTTGGCAACTTGCCGGAAGTTCGGTTTGGTGCGCGTCGCCCGGCAGTTCATGATAGGGTGCGACCCCTCCACCATTTTCCTGCCTAGCGTCACCCGTCTTTACCCAGAAAACCCCGCCCAGCTTGGCTTCGCGGGGTTTTTTATTGCAAACTACGCCCAACGTTGTCCGGTAGAAACAACCCCAAACCGGGGGTTTTTCTGGGGGCTCTCCAGCCCTCCATCAATCGACAACCCCCAAACCCCATTCATCCTCAGCCAGCAAAGGAACGCGCATGGCACTGACTGATATGGCGATCCGCCGCGCCAAGCCCATGGAAAAAACAGCAGAAGCTATTCGACAGCGGCGGACTGTTCCTGCTTGTCACCCCAGCAGGGCGAAAGCGATGGGTCTTGAAATATCGATTCGGCGGCAGAGAGAAGAGCTTGGCGTTTGGCACCTATCCGGAAGTTTCGCTGGTAGAAGCGCGCAAAAAGCGGGATGCCGTACGCGAAAAACTGGCGGCGAACATTGATCCAGGCGAAGCCAAGAAAGCCGAGAAGCGCACCCAGCGTCTCAACGCGGAACACTGGTTCGAAGCCATCGCGCGCGAGTGGCACGCGAAATACGCGCCCACATGGTCGGACAGTCACGGAGACCGTATCTTGCGCCGCCTAGAGGTGGACGCCTTCCCGTGGATCGGCGGCAAGCCAATGGCGAACCTGACGCCGCCTGACGTACTCGACATCCTGCGCCCCACCGAATACCCCGAAGCCCTTGTTCCGCAAGGGCTTTTTTTTGCCGCGATAGTCTCGCGCCGCGCTTTCGTCGATCGTCGGCGCGAGCGGCGCATTCCGCGCGTGCCGCCCTTCGTCCGCATCCGGCCTCTTCGCCAGATCCGATCGACCGCGTCGCGGCCGATTCGCGTCGGCAATGCGCGGCATGCGCCAGCGCAACACAGCGGGTAATACACGATGGCCTGTGTTTTTGATCGTGGCAGGCTAGCTTGCCGGTCGCAAAGCCGAAGCCGATTTCATCGGAACGGCGCCGTGACAGCTTGCCGCTCAATTCCCCTGGAACCAACCATGCGGATTCCCGAACTCGCGCTCTTCCTGCGTGCATGGCTGCGCAATCCCCGTCAGGTCGGCGCGCTCGCGCCGTCCGGTCCCGCGCTCGCCATGCTGATGACCGCCCAGATTCCCGGCGACAGCGCGCGCGTGATCGAACTCGGCGCGGGCACGGGCGTCTTCACGCGTGAGTTGCTGTCGCGCGGCGTCGCCGCCGAGCGGCTCGTGCTCGTCGAAGCCGATCCGGCGTTCGCCGCGACGCTGCGTCGCCGCTTTCCCGACCTGCGGGTCATGAACATGGATGCGGCCGAACTCGGCATCACGCGCGGCCTGTTCGGCGACGCGCGTGCGAGCGCCGTCGTCAGCGGCCTGCCGCTCGTCGCGATGCCCGTCGAGCAGGCGGTTGCGATCGTGCATGGCGCATTCGCGATGCACCTCGGCCCGGGCGGCGCGTTCTATCAGTTCACCTATCTGCCTCGCTGCCCGATTCCCGCAAGCCGGCTCGCGGCGATCGGCATTCGCGCGGAGCGCATCGGCATAGCATGGGCGAACGTGCCGCCCGCGGCCGTCTACCGGCTGCAGCGCTGTGCGGACTTCTGGGGTTCCCCGTCGCCGATCGGCCATGCGTGGCCGGGCGCGCGGCCGCCCTCGACGGCCGCTTGACGTCATGCCGGCGGCGAGCCGGCGCCGTCGCTTACGGCGTTCGCGTTCGCCTGTCCTCGCTTCGTTCGTCAGCGGGCGATCTCATGCGTCGTGCCACGCATGCCCGCCGGATGCGCTGCGCGGCCGGCGTGCATCCGCCGCGCATCTCGCGCGGCCACCTCGGTCGGCGCCGCGCAAGAGCGCCGTCAATTCATCGGGCACTTCAGGTTGCAGCCGTTCGGATCGCCTATGTCGCCCTTCCTGCGCAGATCCGATTTCTTGCCGCTCTGATATTTTTTCGACGGCGCCGACGCGGCGAACTGCATCTGCGGATGCTCGTTCAGCCGGAACTGGTCATTCAGGATGCCGCCCGGCACGCCGGGCGAGTTCTGCGCGAACGCGACCGTCGCGGCCACGGCGAGCGCGCCCGCGGCGGCGGACGCGACGGCGAGATGGGTCAGGAGCTTCATCGGTGTGTCGGGCGCCGGTCGGCGCTTTGGCTCATACGAAAGTAAGCGGCAAGCGTAACGCAAATGCGCGCGCCTTGCAGCGCCGCTCGCATACCCGCTTCGTTACCGTCCGTGACCGCTCGCGCGCGCGCCGTCGGCGGTGCCCGCGAGGCCCGCCGCCACGTCGACGAGCGTGCCGCACGCGCCCGGATCATAGCCGTCGAGCCGCGCGACGGCGGCGTGGTAGCCGTCGTCTCGCAGCAGCGAAAGCGCGCCCGCGAGCGGCGCATCGCCGAGCCGCGAGCGCTCGCACGCGAAGTAATAGTCCTCGTCGACGATCGGTATGAAATCGAGGCCGAAATGGCGCGCGGCAGGCTCGACGCCGAAGCCGAGATCCGCCATCCCGCTCGCGACGAACGCGGCGATCGCCGAATGCGTCAGCTCCGCCGATGCGTAGCCGTCGATCCGCTCCGGATCGATGCCGATGTCGCGCAGCGCGAGATCGAGCAGCATCCGCGTGCCGGAGCCCGGCTGCCGGTTGACGAAGCGGATGTCGCCGCGCGCGAGGTCGGCGAGGCCCTCGATCCGCTTCGGGTTGCCGCGCGACACGAACAGGCCCTGCTTGCGGCGCGTCAGATGAATCAGCACGTGATCGGCATCGTCGAGCCACGGCCGGTAGATCTGCGCGCAGTGCGCGCGAAACACACCGCGCGGCAGGTGAAACCCCGCCAGATCGCATTCGCCGCCCGCGAGCGCGCGCATTGCCTCGACGCTCTCGCGGTACTTGATGTCGACGGGCGAGCCGGCTTCGACGAGCGCTGACACGAGCGCCGCGACCGCGTAGCCGTGCGACGCATGAATCCGCAGCGCGCCCGCGTGCCGCACGAGCCGCCGGTTCAGCCCGCTCGCGACCTCGGCGGCGAGCGCGCGCAGGTTGCCGTCGAGGCGCTCGCCCGCGAGGCGCTGCGCAGCGACGACCGCCTGCCCGAGTTCGGACAGCGACGAGCCCTTGCCGCGCACGGTCTCGATCAGCGCGCCGCCGACGCACGCCTCGAGCGCGCGCAGAAGCCCCCACGCGTGCCGGTACGACAGCCCTTTCGCCTCGGCCGCCTGCGCGATGCTGCCCGTCGCCGCGACGAGTTCGAGAAGCGGTGCCACATCAGTCAGGCTCGCGGTGCGGCCGCCGTTGTCGCGCACGATCAAATGCGCGTCGCATTCGACTCGAATCATTTATGCAATCCCGTTTCCTATTGCAGCCGTCATTCTATCGATTTATCGTTGACTCATATCAATATCTCAAAGTCTGTTTGCGCTCCATATGAACCCAAAGCGCATATATGACTTCGGAGGAGGCAACCGGATGTCCCCCCATTCCGTCGCGCCCGACGCGCTCGTGCGCGCACACGCGCAACCCGGCAAATCGCTCGTCGCGATCCTGCATGCGATCCAGGACGACGCGGGCTACGTGCCGCCCGCATGTGTCGAGCCGCTCGCGAAGGCGCTCAATCTGTCGCGCGCCGAAGTGCACGGCGTGCTGACCTACTATCACCACTTCCGCACCGCGCCGCCCGCGCGCGTGACGATCCGGCTCTGCCGCGCGGAAGCGTGCCGCAGCATGGGCGGCGAGGCGCTCGTCGCGCACGCGCAGGCGCGCGCCGGCTGCCGCATCGACGGCGAGCACGGCGGCGAAGTCGCGCTCGAATCGGTCTACTGCCTCGGCCTTTGCGCGCAGTCGCCGTCGCTCACGATCAACGACACGCTCCACGCGAAGATGTCGCCCGCGCGCTTCGACGCGCTCTTCGACGCGGCCGTCCGCGCGAAGGAGCCCGCATGAGCACGCGCATCTACGTGCCGCGCGATTCCGCGGCGCTCGCGGTCGGCGCAGACGCGCTCGCCCGCGCGATCGAGGCCGAGGCGGCCGCGCGCGGCACCGCGATCGAGCTCGTGCGCAACGGCTCGCGCGGGCTCCTGTGGCTCGAGCCGCTCGTCGAGATCGGCACGGCCGCGGGCCGCGTCGGCTACGCGAACCTCACGGCGGCCGACGTCCCCGCGCTCTTCGACGCCGGCTGGCTCGACGGCGGCGAACACCCGGCGCGCGTCGGCATCGTCGACGAAATGCCGTACCTGAAGCGCCAGCAGCGGCTCACGTTCGCGCGAATCGGCATCACCGATCCGTTGTCGATCGACGACTACGTCGCGCACGGCGGGCTCGAAGGCCTGAAGAATGCGCTCGCGCTCGACGGCGCCGCCGCCTGCGAGACGCTCGTCGAATCGGGCCTGCGCGGACGCGGCGGCGCCGCATTTCCGGCGGGCGTCAAATGGCGGACCGTGCGCGAAGCCGCGGCCGCGCAGAAATACGTCGTCTGCAACGCGGACGAAGGCGACTCCGGCACGTTCTCCGATCGCCTCATCATGGAAAGCGATCCGTACTGCCTGATCGAAGGGATGATCATCGCGGGCGTCGCGACGGGCGCGACGATCGGCTACATCTACGTGCGCAGCGAATATCCGCACGCGATCGCGGCGTTGGGCGAAGCGATCGCCCGCGCGCGTACCGCCGGCTGGCTCGGCGCGAGCGTGCTCGGCACCACGCACGCGTTCGAGCTGCACGTCGCGAAAGGCGCGGGCGCGTACGTGTGCGGCGAGGAAACGGCGCTCCTCGAATCGCTCGAAGGCAAGCGCGGCGTCGTGCGCGCGAAGCCGCCGCTGCCCGCGCTCGCGGGACTCTTCGGACAACCGACCGTCATCAACAACGTGATCACGCTCGCGACCGCGCCGATCATCTTCGCGCGCGGCGCGGCGTTCTACCGCGACTACGGGATGGGCCGCTCGCGCGGCACGCTGCCGTTCCAGCTCGCGGGCAACGTGAAGCGCGGCGGGCTCGTCGAGCTCGCGTTCGGCGTCACGCTGCGCGAGCTGCTGTTCGACTTCGGCGGCGGCACCGCGAGCGGGCGCCCGGCGCGCGCCGCGCAGGTCGGCGGCCCGCTCGGCACCTACCTGCCCGACAGTCAATGGGACATCCCGCTCGACTACGAGGCGTATGCGGCCGTCGGCGCCGTCGTCGGACATGGCGGCATCGTGCTGCACGACGACACGTCGAACCTCGCCGCGCTCGCCGAATACGCGATGCACTTCTGCGCGCTCGAATCGTGCGGCAAGTGCACGCCGTGCCGGATCGGCTCGACGCGCGGCGTCGAGACGATCGCGAAGATCCGCGCGGGCGACACGTCGGAAAAGCAGGTGCGCCTGCTGCGCGAGCTCTGCGACACGATGACGGCGGGCTCGCTCTGCGCGATGGGCGGCATGACGCCGTACCCGGTGCTGTCCGCGCTCGATCACTTCCCCGAAGATTTCGGCCTCGCCGCGCGCGCGAAAAACGCTGCGCCGGCCGCGGCCTGACAGCAGGAGTCCCAATGACCTCTTCCGCTTTCGATTCGCCCCGGCAAGGCTGCGGCTCCGGTCAGTGCGCGTGCAAGAGCGCGGCGCAGGCGCGCCGCGCCGATCCGTTCGACGACACCGACTACGGCACGCCGGCGCGCCGCGCCGATACCGACGTCACGCTCGACATCGACGGCCGCACGGTGACGGTGCCGGCCGGCACGTCGGTGATGCGCGCGGCGATCGAGGCCGGCATCAACGTGCCGAAGCTCTGCGCGACCGATTCGCTCGAGCCGTTCGGCTCGTGCCGCCTGTGCCTCGTCGAGATCGAGGGCCGGCGCGGCTATCCGGCGTCGTGCACGACGCCCGTCGAAGCCGGCATGAAGGTGCGCACGCAAAGCGATCGCCTGCAGGACCTGCGCCGCAACGTGATGGAGCTCTACATCTCCGATCACCCGCTCGACTGCCTGACGTGCGCGGCGAACGGCGACTGCGAGCTGCAGGACATGGCGGGCGCAGTCGGGCTGCGCGAGGTGCGCTACGGCTTCGACGGCAAGAACCATCTGCGCGACGCGAAGGACGAGTCGAATCCGTACTTCAGCTACGACCCGTCGAAGTGCATCGTCTGCAACCGCTGCGTGCGCGCATGCGAGGAGACGCAAGGCACGTTCGCGCTGACGATCGCCGCGCGCGGCTTCGAATCGCGCGTCGCGGCGAGCGCGGGCGACGCGTTCATGGATTCGGAGTGCGTATCGTGCGGCGCGTGCGTCGCCGCGTGCCCCACCGCGACGCTCGTCGAGAAGAGCGTCGCGCTGCTCGGTCAGCCCGAGCACGCGGTCGTCACGACCTGCGCGTATTGCGGCGTCGGCTGCTCGCTGAAGGCGGAGATGAAGGGCGACCAGGTCGTGCGGATGACGCCGCACAAGAACGGCCAGGCGAACGAAGGCCATGCGTGCGTGAAAGGCCGCTTCGCATGGGGCTACGCGACGCACAAGGACCGCATCACGAAACCGATGATCCGCGAGAAGATCACCGATGCGTGGCGCGAAGTGAGCTGGGACGAAGCGATCGGCCATGCGGCCGCGCAGTTCCGCCGCATCCAGGACAAGCACGGCCGCGATTCGATCGGCGGCATCACGTCGTCGCGCTGCACGAACGAAGAAACCTATCTCGTGCAGAAGCTCGTGCGCGCGGCGTTCGGCAACAACAACGTCGACACCTGCGCGCGTGTGTGCCACTCGCCGACGGGCTACGGGCTCAAAGTCACGCTCGGCGAATCGGCGGGCACGCAGACGTTCGCGTCAGTCGGCTCGGCCGACGTGATCGTCGTGATCGGCGCGAATCCGACCGACGGCCATCCGGTGTTCGGCTCGCGGCTCAAGCGCCGCGTGCGCGAGGGCGCGAAGCTGATCGTCATCGATCCGCGCAGGATCGATCTCGTCGACGGCCCGCACGTGAAGGCCGTCCATCATCTGCAACTGCGCCCCGGCACGAACGTCGCACTCGTCAACGCGCTCGCGCACGTGATCGTCACCGAAGGGCTCGTCGACGAGGCGTTTGTCGCCGAACGCTGCGAGCCGCACGCGTTCGACGTGTGGCGCGCGTTCGCCGCGCGGCCCGAGCATTCGCCCGAGGCGACGGCCTGCATCACGGGCGTGCCGGCCGACGCCGTGCGCGCCGCCGCGCGCCTGTATGCGACGGGCGGGCGCGCCGCGATCTTCTACGGGCTCGGCGTGACCGAGCATGCGCAGGGCTCGACGATGGTGATGGGCATCGCGAATCTCGCGATGGCGACGGGCAACCTCGGCATCGAGGGCGCGGGCGTGAACCCGCTGCGCGGACAGAACAACGTGCAGGGCTCGTGCGACATGGGCTCGTTCCCGCACGAACTGCCCGGCTACCGGCACATCGGCGACGCCGCGGTGCGTGCGCTCTTCGACGAGGCCTGGTCGACGACGCTGCAGCCGGAACCCGGCCTGCGCATCCCGAACATGTTCGACGCGGCGCTCGACGGCAGCTTCAAGGGCCTCTACTGCCAGGGCGAGGACATCGTCCAGTCGGACCCGAACACGCAGCACGTCGCGGCCGCGCTGTCGTCGCTCGAATGCCTCGTCGTGCAAGACATCTTCCTGAACGAAACCGCGAAGTACGCGCACGTGTTCCTGCCGGGCGCGACCTTCCTCGAGAAGGACGGCACGTTCACGAACGCCGAGCGCCGGATCTCGCGCGTGCGCCGCGCGATGAAGCCGCTTTCCGGCTATGCGGACTGGGAGGTGACGCTGATGCTGTCGCGCGCGCTCGGCTACGAGATGCGCTACGCGCATCCGTCCGAGATCATGGACGAGATCGCGCGCCTCACGCCGACGTTCGCAGGCGTGTCGTACGCGCTGCTCGACGAGCTCGGCAGCGTGCAGTGGCCCTGCAACGACGCGGCGCCCGAAGGCACGCCGACGATGCACGTCGATCACTTCGTGCGCGGCAAGGGCAAGTTCATGATCACGCAGTACATCGCGTCGCCGGAGAAGGTCACGCCGCGCTACCCGCTCATCCTGACGACGGGCCGGATTCTGTCGCAGTACAACGTCGGCGCGCAGACGCGCCGCACGGAGAACGTGCGCTGGCACGACGAGGACCGGCTCGAGATCCATCCGCACGATGCGAACGATCGCGGAATCAGGTCGGGCGACTGGGTCGGCGTCGAATCGCGCGCGGGGCAGACGGTGCTGCGCGCGCTCGTGACCGAGCGGATGCAGCCGGGCGTCGTCTACACGACGTTCCACTTCCCCGAATCCGGCGCGAACGTGATCACCACCGATAGCTCGGACTGGGCGACCAACTGCCCGGAATACAAGGTGACGGCGGTGCAGGTCGCGCCCGTCGCGCAGCCGTCCGAGTGGCAGCGCGCGTACACGCGCTTTCGCGCGGAGCAGCTCGCGCTGCTCGAGCGGCGCACGACGGCGAGCGCGCCGGCGACGTCGAGCGCAACGGCGACGGCAACGGGCAAGTGAGGTCGACATGGAAAGCCGACACCTGATCGACATGGCCAACCAGATCGGCGCGTTCTTCGCGTCGATGCCCGATCACGACGAGGCGGTCGCGGGCGTCGCCGATCACATCCGGCGCTTCTGGGAGCCGCGGATGCGGCGCGCGCTCCTCGCGGCGCTCGACGATCCGAACGACGAGGCCGCGACAAGCGTCGCGCCGATCGTTCGCGAGGCGATCGACAGGCACCGCGCATCGCTCGAACCGGCGCCCGCGCCCGAAACGCCGCGCGCCGCATAGGCGGCCGCAGGCGCGCGTCGCGACGCGCGCGACGCCGCCGTGCCGCGCGAACGACGCGCGCTCGCTGCTCGCAGCATCGCGTGCGGACAGACGCCGCATCGCGCGGATCGGCGCTGACGCTTCGCGCACGCCGCCCCCATCGCCGCGTTCGCGTTGACGCCGCATCGCGACGACGCAACGCTCGCCCGCTTCAAAGACGCGACAACCGCAAGGCAAGACGGCGAGACGGCGGCGCCGCTCGTCGCGCGACCGCGCGCCTGGCGCTTGCGTCGAGCACGCCGTCGCCCTCAAGTCTCGAGCCGCATCCCCGAAAACCACGTCTCGCAATGGTGCAGCAACGCGCTCGCATCGGTCGCCGGGCGACCGCGCGCGGCGACATAGCCGTCCGGCCGCAGCAGATAGAACGCCGGCCGCGCGCCCCCGTACGCATCGCTCAGCAGCGGCGCGCCCTCGCCTTGCGCGTCCGTCAGGCGCCAGCAGCGCACCGCGCCCGGCATGATCCGCTCGAGCGCGCCGGCAAGCGTGCGGCCGTCCTCGCCGGGGTCCGACGGCAGCGTGTCGTCGACGGCCGAGCGCGGCTCGAGCACGAGCAGCGTGAAATGCGCGGGATCGTGCAGATCGAAGAGGCGCGCGACGCCGGGCGCCTTGCCGAGCGGCCCGTCGAGCACTTGCACGAGCGCATCCGGCGCGCGTTCCCCGGCGCGCGGCCCGCCGTCGAGCACGCGCTCGAGCGTGAGCGGGCTCTTCCGGTACTGGATCGCAAGCTCGCTGACCGTGCGGCGCGCCGCATCCCGCAGCGGCCCGAACGACGCGAGAATCGGCACGACGTGCTCGCGCAGCAGCCTGAGCGGCCCGCGCCCCGCCTCGACGACCTGCGTCGCGAAGCTCGTCTGCCGCAGCACGTCGCGCTCGATCGGATGGCGCTCGTCGTGATACGTGTCGAGCAGCCGCTCGGGCGCGTTGCCGGCCAGCACCCGCGCAAGCTTCCAGCCGAGATTGAACGCCTCCTGGATGCCCGTGTTCATCCCCTGCGCGCCCGCCGGGCTGTGCACGTGCGCCGCGTCGCCCGCGAAGAACACGCGCCCGCGGCGCAGTTGCGCGACCATCCGGCTGTGCAGATGAAAATACGACGACCACGCGAGATCGCCGATCTTCAGCTCGGGCATCACGCGCGCGCGCACGATCTCGCGACACAGTTCGAGCGACGGCCCGTGCTCGTCGTCGAGCGCGCCGTTGCGCGGCGGTCGATCCGCGACGAGCCGGTAGCGCCCGTTTCCCATCGGAAACAATCCGGCGATGCCGTCGCCCGTCGTGAACAAATGAATCTCGTCGTCCGGCCAGTCGGCGTCGACATCGAGATCGGCGAGCATGAACGTCTGCTCGAACGCATGCCCGACGAATTCGACGTCGAGCAGATGCCGAACGGTGCTGTGCGCGCCGTCGGCGGCCACGACGTACGACGGCTGCAGGCTCTCCTCGCGGCCGTCGCCGTGGCGCAGGCGGACATCGAGCGCGCCGTCCGGATCGGTGCAGTGCGTGAGCGTCACGCCGCGCTCGACTTCGACGCCGAACGTCGCGAGATGCTCGGCCAAGAGCCGCTCGGTGACGGTCTGGTCGAGAAACAGCAGGTACGGATAGCGCGTTTGCAACGGATCGAAATCGAGCTCGGCGATACGCTGCCCGCCCGAGTACAGGATCGCGACACGCGCGCGATGCCCGAGCTCGACGAACCGTTCGACGACGCGCTGCTGCTCGAGGAGCTCGAGCGTTCTGGCCTGGATGCCGATCGCGCGTGAAAAGCGCGCGGGCTGCGCCGCCTTGTCGACGATCCGCACCGGCACGCGGGCGCGGGCGAGGCAGAGCGCGGCGGCAAGCCCGGTCGGCCCGGCGCCGACGATCAGGACGGGAGGAGTGGCGAGCGGAACGACTGCCATAAAGACCTCGTCGATACGCAACATCCGCAGTCTACGCCCGCCGCCTCGCCGCATCCATAGCGCGGCGCGCCCCCGAATCGGCGGGCGCCGTCCGAGGTGTGGGAAAATGCGAGGTTTCCCGTTTGTCTCGCGTCATGGAATCCGCTTTCGACCGCGCATTCGCCGCACACCGCGCAGGCCGGCTCGACGTCGCCGAACACGGCTATCGGGCGGCGCTCGCGGCCAACCCCGCCGACGCCGATGCGCTGCACCTGTTCGGCGTGCTGCGCCATCAGCAGGGCCGGCACGAAGAAGCGGCCGATCTCGTCGGCCGCGCGGTCGAGTTGCGTCCGGACGACGCCGCGCTGCAACTGAACCTCGGCAATGCGTTCAAGGCGCTCGGTCGCCTCGACGACGCGATCGAGCGCTTTCGCAACGCGCTCACGCTCGCGCCGACGTTCCCGCTCGCGCACTACAACCTCGGCAACGCGTATGCGGCGCAGGAGCGTCACGATGACGCGGTCGACGCGTTCGAGCGCGCGCTCGCGCTCACGCCCGGCGACGCATCGATCCACAACAACCTCGGCAACGCGCTCAACGCGCTCGGCCGGCACGACGACGCGCTCGCGGCGTTTCGCCGCGCGCTCGAGTTGCGTCCCGGCCACGCGGGCGCGCACAACAACCTCGGGATGGCGCTCGCCGCGCTCGGAAACACCGACGAAGCGATCTCGCATTTTCGCGCGGCGCTCGCCGCCGAGCCGCGCTTCGTCGCCGCGCATTTCAATCTCGGCAACGCGCTCGATGCGATCGGCCGGCATGCGCAGGCGCTGCCCGCGTTCGAATCCGCGCTCGCGCTGCAGCCGCGCTTTCCGCTCGCGCTGTTCGGGCTCGCGAACGCGCTCGCGGCGCTCGGCCGCCATCGCGACGCGCTGCCGCATTACGAGCGCGCGGTCGGACTCGATCCGTCGTTCGTGCTCGCGTGGCTCAATCTCGGCACCGCGCACCACGCGCTCGGCGCGCACGAGATGGCGCTGCGCGCATTCGACCAGGCGCTGCGGCTCGATCCCGCGCATGCGCTCGCGCAAATGCATCGCGCGGTCACGCTGCTCACGCTGCGCGACTTCGCGCGCGGCCTGCCCGCGTATGAAGCGCGGCATGCGCTGCCGGGCGCGGCGCCCCTCGGGCCGCTGCCGCGCTGGCAAGGCGAGCCGATCGAAGGCCGCACGCTGCTCGTGCGCGCCGAACAGGGTTTCGGCGACACGCTGCAGTTCGTGCGGCTCGTTCCGCTCGCGCGCGAGCGCTGCGCGCGGCTGATCCTGCAGGTCCAGCCGGCGCTGCTGCCGCTCGTCGAGACAATGGCCGCGCGCTGGCGCGTGAGCGTCGTGCCGACCGATACGGCGCGCATGCCCGTGGCCGATCTCGTCTGTCCGCTCCTCAGCCTGCCGTTCGCGCTCGGCCTCGAATACGACGCGATCCCGTCCCGCACGCCGTATCTCGACGTGCCGGATGCCGCGCGCCGCCGCTTCCGCGGCTCGCTCGGCGGACACGCGAAGCGCAAGCTCGGGCTCGCGTGGTCCGGCAGCGCTCAGGTGCAGGAAAACCGCGCGGTACCGCTCGACACGCTCGCGCCGCTCTTCGCGCTCGCCGGCGTCGACTGGATCGTGCTGCAGCCGGCGCTGTCGGACGCCGAGCGCGCGGCGCTCGACGTGCATCCGCATGCGGCGCGCATCCACCGCCTCGATGGCTTGACCGATTTCGCGGCGACGGCTGCACTCGTCGATCGGCTCGACGGCGTCGTGTCGATCGACACCGCGCTCGCGCACCTGGCGGGCGCGCTCGGCAAGCCGCTGTGGCTGATGCTGCCCGTCGCCGCCGACTGGCGCTGGAGCACGGGCGACGATAGTCCGTGGTATCCGCATGCGCGGCTCGTCCGGCAATCGCAGCCGGGACGCTGGGACGATGTGGTCGCGACGGTCGCGGCCGAGATCGCGCGCGGGTGACGGCTCGCGCGCATTCGTGCGGGACCGCCTTCGGCCGTTCGAGCGTCGTATCCGCGAATCGTCGCTCGTGCAGGGCGCGCCGCGCCGTTATGGGTGGAATTCGCGCCCTTCTCGCCTTCTCGCCTTCTCGCCTTCTCGCCTTCTCGCCTTTGAGCCTTTGAGCCTTCGTGCCTTCGTGCCTTCGTGCCTTCGTGCCTTCGTGCCTTCGTGCCTTCGTGCCTTCGTGCCTTCGTGCCTTCGTGCCGCAATATTGTCGATGCCGCGCCCGCATACCGCCACGGCTCGCGACAACGATCCTCGCCGCCGCCACGCTCCGCCGCCGCAAATCGCTTCGCCCAAACAAAAAAACGGAGCGCTAGGCGCTCCGTTTTCCGCTTCGTCCATCGCGGCCCGCTCGCGCCGGGCCGCACGTTCGCTCAAGCCGTCTTGTACTGATTGCGCGCTTCCGGCGACCGGTACAGCACGAGCGTCGCGATCAGCCCGCAGATCGCCGCGAGGCCTAGCCAGAGGCCCGGCGCCGCCTTGTTGCCGGTCTCGTGGATCAGCAGCGTCGAGATCGCCGGCGTGAAGCCGCCGATCGTCGTCGCGAGGCTATACGCGAGCGAGAAGCCCGCGGTGCGCACGTCGGCCGGCATCACTTCGGTCAGCGCGACGACCATCGCGCCGTTGTACGAACCGTACAGGAACGACAGCCACAGTTCGGCCGTCAGCAGCCGCAGGAACGACGGCGAACCGACGAGCCACTGCATCACCGGATACGCGGTGAGGATCGTGAGCGCGGTGAACGCGATCAGCACCGGACGACGGCCGATCCGGTCGGACAGCGCGCCCGACAGCGGCAGCCAGACGAGGTTCGACAGCCCGACGCAAACGGTCACGACAAGCGCGTCGATCGCCGACAGATGCAGCACTTCCTTGCCGAACGTCGGCGTATACGCGGTGATCATGTAGAACGACACCGTCGTCATGATGACCATCCCCATGCCCGCGAGCACGACGCCCCAGTTCTCGAGCATCGACTTCATGATCTCGCCCATGCTCGGGCGGCGGCGCTTCGCGAGAAACTCGTCGGTCTCCTTCAGCGAACGGCGGATCAGGAACAGGAACGGCACGATCAGGCAGCCGATCAGGAACGGGATGCGCCAGCCCCACGCCGTCATCTGCTCGACGGGCAGCGCGCGGTTCAGCAGCACGCCGACGAACGCGGCGAACACGACGGCCACCTGCTGGCTGCCGGACTGCCACGACGTGTAGAAGCCCTTGTTGCCCTTCGTCGCGATCTCGGACAGGTACACCGACACGCCGCCCAGCTCGACGCCCGCCGAAAAGCCCTGCAACAGCCGCCCGAGCAGCACGAGAATCGGCGCGAGCACGCCGATCGTCGCGTAGCCCGGAATCGTCGCGACGGTCAGCGTGCCGAGCGCCATCAGCGCGAGCGTCAGGATGAGGCCCTTGCGGCGGCCGTGATGGTCGATGTAGGCACCGAGCACGATCGCGCCGACGGGGCGCATCAGAAAGCCCGCGCCGAACACCGACAGCGACAGCATCAGCGACGCGAACGCGTTGCCGTTCGGGAAGTAGGTCTTGGCGATCGCTGACGCGTAGTAGCCGTAGACCATGAAGTCGTACATCTCCAAGAAGTTGCCGCTGACGACGCGGAACACGGTCCTGGCCTTGGATTCCTGCTGTATTGCGGGGGACGCTGTAGACATGTCTCTCTCGATAAGGCTGCGCCGCGGCCGATCGAGCGGCGCGCGGCGCGTATCACATCGTGTTTCTTGCCCCGGCGCGCCGGGGGCGGTGCAGATCGATGATGCGCTGCACGGCGCCTGCCATCTTACTGCGAACGGCGGCGGGATGCGTCGATGCGTCACTTGCGAAGTCGTTCGAAAGGACTTTGAAAACTGACGAATACTCCGGGATTTCCCGCGATTATCGTGTGAGCGATGCGGCGTCGCGCCGCGAGAATCACGCGGCCGCACCGCCGCTCTCCGACACTCCGACACTCCGACGCTTCGACGCTCCGGATGCCGAACGAACGACGGGCCGCACCCGCGTGCGGCCCGTCATGTCGTCTCGCGCCGAGGATGTCGCGCGCCGATCGGCTACAGCCGCGTCTCGCGCGCCGCGCGCAGGAACGTGTCGAGAAGCGGCGTGCAGTCGAGCAGCTCCGGGCCGCCCGCGCGATGAAACTCCGGGTGCCACTGAACGCCGACGACGAACGGCGCGCGGCGATAACGAATTCCCTCGATGATCCCGTCTTCCGCCGACACCGCCTCGATGTTCAGATCGCGGCCGATATCGCGAATCGCCTGATGGTGGATCGAGTTGACGATCGCCTCGCGGCGGCCGGGGAACATGTTCGCGAGCGTCGAGCCGTCCGGGAAGCGGATCGCGTGCCGGTGCTGGTCGTAGTGCTCGCTCACGTGCGCGCCCGCCGTCGGCACGTCGGTCGCGATGTCCTGATAGAGCGAGCCGCCGAACGCGACGTTGATCAGCTGGCAGCCGCGGCACACGCCGAGCACCGGCTTGCCCGACTCGATGAACTCGTGCAGCAGCTCGAGCTCGTACATGTCGCGCACGCGGTCGCCGGGCCACTCGGAATACGCGTCGGAAGCCGCGTACGTCTGCGGCGACACGTCGGCGCCGCCTTGCAGCAGCAGCCCGTCGAGATGCTTCGCGTAGTCGCGCAGCCGGATGTTGCTCGGGTGCAGCATCCCCTGATGGCCGACGGTCGGAATCATAAACACGAGCACGTCGCGCGACATCACCCAGTGCGCGATCGATTCCTCCAGATATTGCAGCGTCTTGCCGCGCAGCCCCGGCGCGCCCGGCTCCGGATGGAAGATCCGCGCCGACACGCCGATGCGCAGCGTGCGTTGCGTGATCCGCTGGCCGGCGCGGTCGAACAGCCGGCGCGCCCGCGCGGCGATGATCCGGCCGAACACCGACCACGGCGTATCGCTCTGTTTCAGGTACGCGGGCGGCGCAGGCGGCGCGGCGCTCGCGGGCGGCGGGCGCGACGCCTCGAAATCGGGCGGCGCGCCGAAGCCGGGCGGCGGCGAGCCTGCCCTCGCGGCGGAAGCCGCGCCGGCGGCCGTCGCGCCCGGCGGCGCGGCGGCGGATGAACCGGCCGATGAACCGGCCGACGCGGCGGCTGGGCGCGCGCCCGGGCCGCCCGGGCCGACGCCGGGCGCACCGGGCTCGGCAATCGTATCGGTCGGCGCCGAGCCGGGGTCGCCGACGTCCTGCGCGGCCGCGATCTGCGCGGCGAACGCGCCGACGTGAACGGTCGCGCCCACGGACGGATTGTCGGAAACGGAAGACGATGCCGCGCCGGCGTGGCCGGAAGACGTCGCAACGGAAGAAGAGGCAGAACCGGACTGCTCGGCTCTTGCGGACGTGTTTTCGCTCATGACGAAGGTCTGGCGCGTCGGTCACGCGGAGAATCAACGAGAATTCATTATGCTTCAGTACACGATCGGCGGCAAACCGACAGCGTTTCGTCAATATTGTTGCAATGTTGTGTCGAATTCACGCCGACGCACGTTGCAATCGCGCGACGACGCGCATGATTCGGCGTGCGAAACGGCGCGCGTGCGCGTCGAGCGCGCATAGAGCGCGCGTCGGCAAACTGCATCGCGATGCGCCGCCCAGGCGCTTCGCCCCCCTGACTTCATGCGCGGCTCGCATGCAATCTCGCATCGGCTGACAGCGCACGCGAATAAACCTCACACGAACCTGCAGTCGACCGCAAACGTCGTTCGGATATCGCAACGGCCGCATGTCCGCACGCCCGAACGCCACCGCTGCGATCCGATTCGCCGCCGCGCGGCGAATCGGCATCCTGTGCGTCGGCCGACGCGAGCCGCGCACGCGAAGCGGCGAGCCGCCGGACACAACCCCGCGCCGCAACGCTGTTCTACAATGCGCGAACCCGAGCGTCGCACGCCGCACGCGCGGCTTCGCGACGCGACGTGCCGTGGCGTGACGTGTCGTGCCGAGCGCGCTTCGCGCGGCGCGTCGCCAACCCGATCGAGCCCGATACCGCCATGACCACTTTCGCCCCCTTCCCGCCGCTCGCCCGGCTCGCCGCCGATCTCGCCGCCGGCACGACGACCAGCCGCGCGCTCGTCGAAGCCGCGCTCGAACGGATCGCCGATCCGGCGGGACAGGGCGCGGTCGCGTTCACCGAGGTCGATGCGCAAGGCGCGCGCGCGACCGCCGACGCGCACGATCGCCTGCGCGCCGCGGGCACCGTGCTGTCGCCGCTCGCGGGCATTCCGGTGTCGGTGAAGGATCTGTTCGACATCGCGGGGCAGGTCACGCGCGCGGGATCGCGCGTGCTCGCCGATGCGCCCCCCGCGACCGCCGACGCGATCGCCGTCGCCCGCCTGAAGCGCGCGGGCGCCGTGCTCGTCGGCCGCACGAACATGAGCGAGTTCGCGTTCTCCGGCCTGGGCCTGAATCCGCACTACGGCACGCCGCGCTCGCCGTACCGGCGCGGCGTGCCCGGCGACGAGCGGATCGCGGGCGGCTCGTCGTCGGGCGCGGCCGCGTCGGTTGCGGACGGCATGGCCGCCGTCGCGCTCGCGACTGACACGGGCGGCTCGATCCGGATACCCGCCGCGCTCTGCGGACTGACGGGCTTCAAGCCGACCGCGAGCCGGATTCCGAGGCAAGGCGGCGTGCCGCTGTCGGCGACGCTCGATTCGTTCGGCCCGATCGGCGTGTCGGTTGCGTGCTGCGCGCTCGTCGACCGGGTCCTCGCGGGCCTCGAGCCGCACGTGAGCGCCGCGCGGCCGCTCGAAGGCGTGCGGCTCGGCGTGCTGACGAACTACGTGACGGACGGCGTCGACGCGCACGTCGCGGCGTCGCTCGACACGGCGCTCAAGCACCTGGAAGCCGCGGGCGCGATCGTGTCGGAAGCGCGCTTCGCGCCGCTCGACACGCTGCCCGACATCAATCGCATCGGCTTTTCGTCGATCGAGGCGTACGCGTGGCATCGCCCGCTCATCGCCCGCCACCGCGACGCGTACGATCCGCGCGTGCTCGCGCGCATCCTGAAGGGCGAGCCGGCGAGCGCCACCGATTATCTCGATCTCGTCGCCGCGCGCGCGGCGCTCATCGGCGAAGCGGCGCGCACCGTGTGGCAGCGTTTCGACGCGCTCGTCGCGCCGACGGTGCCCGTCGCGCCGCCGCGCATCGACGAGCTCGAGCGTGACGACGACGCGTTCGCGCGCACGAACGCACTCGTGCTGCGCAACCCGAGCGCGTTCAACTTTCTCGACGCCTGCGCGCTGTCGCTGCCGTGCCATCCGCGCGACACGGCGCCCGTCGGCCTGATGCTCGCCGCCGCGCCGCATCGCGACGACGCGCTGCTCGCGATCGGCCAGGCGGTCGAAGCGGTGCTCGCGACGATCCGCTGACGCCGCCGCCCGAAGACGGCGCGGCGTTCGCGTTAAAATCCGACGATTCATTTTCCTGACCGCTCGAAGGAATCCCGTTTCGATGAACAACCTGATGCTCTCGCTGCGCCGCGAACGGCGCCTGCTCGTGCTGCTCGGCCTCGTGTGCCTCGCGCTTCTGGCCGGCGCGCTTTATCTGCAGTACGTGAAAAACGAAGATCCGTGCCCGCTTTGCATCATCCAGCGCTATTTCTTCGTGCTGATCGCGTTGTTCGCGTTCATCGGCGCGGGCATGACGAGCGGCGCGGGCATCGTGGTGACCGAGGCGCTCATCGTGCTGTCGGCCGCCGCGGGCGTCGGCACCGCCGCACGCCATTTGTACGTGCAACTGAACCCAGGCTTCAGTTGCGGCTTCGACGCGCTGCAGCCGATCGTCGACAGCCTGCCGCCTGCGCACTGGCTGCCGGGCGTGTTCAAGGTCGCCGGGCTGTGCGAGACCGTCTATCCGCCGATCTTCGGCATCCTGCTGCCCGGCTGGGCGCTGATCGCATTCGTGCTGATCGTCGTGCCCGTCGCCGTGAGCCTGCTGCGCCACCGCGGCCGGCTGCGCTGACCTGCGTCGGCGCGGCGGCGCATGGGGATCGCGATAGATCGCTCCGCGCCGCCGCTGCTCGGCCGCTGCTCGTTTTCCCGAGCGCGGCGGCCCGGGAGCCGACGCGCGCCGGCGGCGCCGCATCCGCGTCCCGCCCCGCCGCGACCCGCGCGGGGCAATGGTTTCCCGCCGCCCGGCAACTTCGGACGGGCGCGCGAATCCTACGTGCATCATGATCGCCGCCGAATAGCCCGCATCATTGCCAGGCCATGCCGCCATTTTTTTGCGGTGCTATCTTCGTTTCCGGATGGCGATCTACGTGCGCGAGGCGGGAGCCTCTCGACCCTGCGTAACGCGCGCCTGATCCGCAATGTCCCGTGGATTCGCCATGACAACGCAAACCATCCGCATTTCCCGCCGCGGCCCTGTCCGCGCCGCCCCGCGCATCAAGGCGCGAGGCGCCCGGCCTGACGACGGCGCGCGCCGCGCCGGTTCGCCGCGAGTCCGCCCGTCCGCCGCGCGCCGTCGCGACGCGCAGCCGATGCGCGCCGCCGCTCGCCGTTGCCGCGTCCGCGGCGTGTCCCTCGTCGTCTTCGGCCGCATTGCCTCCGGCCACGGCGATCGAGCCGGCTGCGCGAGCTTCACGTGCAGCACGTCGCGGACGAGCGCCGCGATCACGCGTTCGTCGCGCCGAGACGCCAAGCGCGCGCGCGCCGCGGCTGCCACCGCGCCCCGGCGAGCGCCGCGCACGACGCATCCCGACGCGACCGCTCTCGCCCGCACGCGCCGCGCGAATCGCACGGCAGCAGCCGCCCGGCCGGCCGTCGCGGTCTGACTCAGGATCAGGAGAAGCGCCGGATGGAAACCTGGCTCACCGACCTGCAGCACCTGCTCGCCCGCGGCGACGCGGCCGTCCTCGTGACGGTGGCGCGCGTCGACGGCTCCGCGCCGCGCGACGCGGGCACGAAGATGCTCGTCACGCGCGAAGCCGCACGCCACACGATCGGCGGCGGCCATCTCGAGTGGAAGGCGATCGAGATCGCCCGACAGCTGCTGAAGGAAGGCGCGCACACGCCGCATGCGCGACGGCTCGAACGGCTCGCGCTCGGCCCGAGCCTCGGCCAATGCTGCGGCGGCGCGGTCGTGCTCGCATTCGAGCGGCTCGACATCGCCGATCTCGGCTGGGTCACGTCGCTCGCCAAGCGCACGGCGGCGGGCGCGCCGACCGTGCGCAGCGTGTCGTTCGGCCCCGACCCCGACGCGGTGATGCTGAGCGAGCCCGAGCCGGGCGCCGCGCGCCCCGACTGCCTGCTGTGGGAAATGAGCGGCGCGCCGCTATTGACCGAGACGATCGCGCCGCGCGCGTTTTCGGTCGTGCTGTTCGGCGCCGGGCACGTCGGCGCGGCGCTCGTGCGCGTGCTCGGCACGCTGCCCTGCCACGTCCGCTGGGTCGACGAGCGCGACGCGCAGTTCCCGCCGCCCGATGCGCTCGCGGGCATCCGCAACCTGTCGCTTGACGCGAACGACGCGCCCGACGAAGCGATCGACGAAGCCGAGCCCGGTGCGTACTTCGTCGTGATGACGCACAATCACGCCCGCGATCTCGAGCTCGCGCACCGCATCCTCGCGCGCGGCGACTACGCGTACTTCGGCATGATCGGCTCGCGCACGAAGCGGATGCAGTTCGAGCACCGGCTCGCCGCGCGCGGCATCGACCCGTTGCAGATCGCGCGGATGCAGTGCCCGATCGGCGTGCCCGGCATCGTCGACAAGGCGCCCGAGGCGATCGCGATCGCCGTCGCCGCGCAGATCCTGCAGACCGTCGACGCGCGCCGCGCGAACGAGCATCCGGCCGCATCGCCTTCGCCGCCCGGCGCGCGCGCATGCTGAGCCGCCGTCATTCAAACCAGGTTACGATACAGACACCACGATGACCCCGACATTCCAAGACAAGATCGCCCGCGCGCCGAAAGCGGAGCTGCACATCCACATCGAAGGCTCGCTCGAGCCCGAGCTGATCTTCAAGCTCGCGCAACGCAACGGCGTGAAGCTCGCATACGACTCGATCGACGCGCTGCGCGCCGCCTACGCGTTCAGCGATCTGCAGTCGTTCCTCGACATCTACTACGCGGGCGCGAGCGTGCTCCTCACCGAGCAGGATTTCTACGACATGACGGCCGCGTACGTCGAGCGCGCGCTCGCCGATCACGTCGCGCACGCGGAGATCTTCTTCGATCCGCAGACGCACACCGAGCGCGGCGTGCCGATCGAGACCGTCGTCGCGGGCATCGAGCGCGCGCTCGCCGATGCGCAAAAGCGCGGCTTCTCGAGCAAGCTGATCCTGTGTTTCCTGCGTCATCTGTCCGAGGAGGACGCGCTCGCGACATTCGAAGCGGCGCTGCCCCTCTTCGATCGCTACGCGCAGCGCCTCGTGGGCGTCGGCCTCGATTCGTCCGAGCGCGGCAATCCGCCGTCGAAGTTCGCGCGCGTGTTCGAGAAGGCGCGTGAGCGGGGCCTGAAGCTCGTCGCGCACGCGGGCGAGGAAGGCCCGCCCGACTACGTGACGCAAGCGCTCGACGTGCTGAAGGTGGATCGCGTCGATCACGGCGTGCGCAGCGCGGAAGACGCGGCGCTCGTCGCACGTCTCGCGAACGAGAAGATCGCGCTCACCGTCTGCCCGCTGTCGAACCTGAAGCTCTGCGTGTTCGACGACCTGACGAAGCACACGCTGAAGGATCTGCTCGACCGCGGCGTCGCGGTGACGATCAACTCCGACGATCCCGCGTATTTCGGCGGCTACGTCAACGCAAACTACTTCGCGACCGTCGACGCGCTGCAGCTTGGCGATGCCGACGTCTACACGGTGATCAAGAACGGCTTCGACGCGTCGTTCGTGAGCGCCGACGAACGCGCGGCGCTGATCGCGAAGCTCGACGCGCACTGGCACGCGGCCTGACGGCCGAAACGACGCGCGCGCTGCATGCGGGGCGCGCGAAAGCGCGCGCGTCGTGACGCGATGCGCTCGACACGAGACTCTGAGGAGAGCTTAACGATGGACCTCTATCAAGGCACCGCCGCGCCCGCGAAGCGCTCGGCGCTTGAGCGCCGCTTCGGCATTCGCGAGTCCGGCTCGCGGCTGCGCACCGAGATCGTCGCCGGCGTGACGACGTTCCTGACGGCGATGTACATCATCGTCGTGAATCCCGGCATCCTGTCGCAGGCGGGCGTGCCGTTTTCGGCCGCGCTCACGGCAACCGTGATCGTCAGCTTCCTCGGCAGCTGCGCGATGGGACTCTACGCGCGCAACCCGGTGCTCGTCGCGCCCGGCATGGGCATGAACGCGCTCTTCACGTTCGTGATGGTCCACGGCGGCAAAATGCCGTGGCAAACCGCGCTCGGCTGCGTGTTCTGGGCGGGCGTGCTGTTCGCGACGCTCGCCGCGTTCAACGCGCGCAAGCTCGTCGTCGACGCGATTCCGGCCAACCTGCGGCACGCGGTGTCGTGCGGAATCGGCCTGTTCATCAGCCTGATCGGGCTCGTGAACGCGAAGTTCATCGTCGGCGATCCGGTGACGATCGTCCATGCGACGTCGCTCAATCCGGTGATCGTCACGTTCCTCGCCGGCCTCGCGATCACGACCGTGCTCGTCGTGCGCCGCGTGACGGGCGCGCTCATGCTCGGCATCGTCGCGACCACGCTGCTCGCGATCCCGATCGGCCGCGTGTGGGGCGACGGCAGCGCGTACTGGCCCGCCGCGATCGCGGTGAAGACGCTCGTCAACTGGAACGGCTTCGTCGCTGCGCCGGACTTCTCGGCGATCGGCCAGCTCGATCTGCTCGGCTCGCTGAAATTCGCTTACTGGCCGTTCATCTTCGTGATGCTGTTCACCGCGTTCTTCGACGCGCTGTCCACGTTCATGGCGATTTCGGAAGCGGGCAACCTGCGCGACCGCGACGGCAATCCGCGCAACATTCGCCAGTCGATGATCGTCGACGCGTTCTCGGCCGTCGTATCCGCGCCGCTCGGCACGAGCCCCGCGAACGCGTACATCGAATCTGCGGCGGGCATCTCGGCGGGCGGCCGCACGGGGCTCGTCGCGGTGGTCGCGGGCCTGTGCTTCGTGCCGTTCCTGTTCCTGTCGCCGCTGCTCTCGCTCGTGCCCGCGATCGCGACGGCGCCCGCGCTCGTGCTCGTCGGCGTGTTCATGATGGAATCGATCACGAAGATCGAATGGCATCGCTTCGACGAGGCGATCCCCGCGTTCCTCGCGATGATTCTGATCCCGCTCACGTACTCGATCACCGAAGGCATCGCGTACGGCTTCCTCGCGTTCGTCGTGCTGAAGCTCTTCACGGGCCGCCGCCACGAAGTAAAGCCGGCGATGTGGGTGGTCGCCGCGCTGTCGGTGCTTCTCGTCGCACAGCTCTGACTTCAATCGATACGGATTCCCAACGATGACTCAAACCGCTTTCCGCGCGCGCCTCCTGCGATTCGACGGCGATCCCGCGCAATCGGACGATGCGGCCGCGTACGACGAAGACGGCCTCGTGATCGTCGACGACGGGCGCGTCGTCGCGGCCGGCGCGCATGCGGCGCTCGCGCCGCGGCTCGCGCCCGGCGCGACGCTCGTCGAGATGCGCGACAAGCTGATCGTGCCCGGCTTCATCGACACGCACGTTCATTATCCGCAGACCGAAATGATCGCGTCGCCGGCGCCGGGCCTGCTGCCATGGCTCGACCGCTACACGTTCCCGACCGAGCGGCGTTTCGCCGATCCCGCGCACGCGCGCGACGTCTCGGACTTCTTCCTCGACACGCTGCTCGCGTGCGGCACGACGACGGCGCTCGTCTACTGCACCGTGCACAAGCAGTCGGCCGATGCGTTCTTCGACGCAAGCGACGCGCGCGGTTTGCGGATGGTCGCGGGCAAGGTGCTGATGGACCGCCACTGCCCCGAGTTCCTGCGCGACACCGCGCAATCGGGCTACGACGACAGCGCCGAGCTGATCGCGCGCTGGCACGGCCGCGGCCGGCAGCTGTACGCGCTCACGCCGCGCTTCGCGCCGACGTCGACGCACGAGCAGCTCGAAGCGTGCGGCGCGCTCGCGAAGCTTCATCCGGACGTGTTCATCCAGAGCCACGTCGCCGAGAACCTCGACGAAATCCGCTGGGCGGCCGAGCTGTTCCCCGAGCGGCGCAGCTATCTCGACGTCTACGATCACTACGGCCTGCTGCGCCGCCGCGCGGTCTACGGCCACTGCATTCATCTCGACGACGACGATCGCCGGCGCTTCGCGGAAACGGGCGCGATCGCCGCGCACTGCCCGACGTCGAACCTGTTCCTCGGCAGCGGCCTGTTCGATTTCGATCGCGCGAATGCGCAGCGGATGGCCGTCACGCTCGCGACCGACGTCGGCGGCGGCACGTCGTTCTCGATGCTGCAGACGATGAACGAGGCGCACAAGATCGCACGAATGACCGGCCATCACCTGAGCGCGACGCGCATGTTCTGGCTCGCGACGGCGGGCGCGGCGCACGCGCTCGAGCTGGCGGACACGATCGGCACGCTCGCGCCGCGCACGGAGGCCGACTTCGTCGTGCTCGATCCGGCCGCGACGCCGCTGCTCGCGCGCCGCACCGCGCGCGCGGAATCGCTCGAAGAGCTGCTGTTCGCGCTCGCGCTGCTCGGCGACGATCGCGCCGTCTATCGCACGTACGCGGCAGGGCGCTGCGTGCATCGGCGCGACGGCGCCGACGCGAGCTGAGCGGCCGAGCACGCAGGCAGGCGACCGTTCGGCGGCGGAACACGCCGCGCCCCCCCGCTGAAGCGACACGCATCGACTGACGTGCGAATCACGACCGACGACCGCGCGCGACGCTGCGGTGCAGCAGTCGCGACGGCAAAGACGCCGGCACGAGTCGAATCGCCGACACACGCGGCGCGTGCTCGCTGCCGCGCCCGCGCCTGCACCGCGCTCGCGCGCCCTGGCGCGCCGATTCCCCCATTCGACCCGATTCGACCCGATTCAAATTGGACTCGACCGAAACCCGACGCTTCCCCGCCCGTCCTCCGCAACCCGCAGCGCCCGCCCCCGCCCGCCGTGCCCGCCTGCGCCGGTGCGGGCGGCATCCCCGCCACATCGATTGCCCGCATCGCTTCGCTCCACGCGACGCGACGCGACGCGACGCGACGCAACGCGACGCAACAATCCTTCCCTTCGTGCAAAAAAGGCGTGCTAGAATCCGCTCCTCATTGGGGAGTAGCCGCTCCGCTCGAGCCGACGCCGCCCGGCGCGCTCGTGACGGAGGCGTCCGTCAACAGACTTGGCCGTCGCGGCCATGGCGGACGCAGCCCGCAAGGCCTGGCGAGACCGATGGTTCACCGCACGCCGCAGATGGGCCCGGCGCGCGGCGAATCGTCGCTCGCGTTCAACCAGGCCCTGGGATATTCATTCCGTGACTCAAGCCTTCCTAATCTCGACGGGCGCCGTCGCCCTCGCCGAAATCGGCGACAAGACCCAGTTGCTCTCTCTCGTCCTCGCCGCCCGCTACCGCAAGCCGCTGCCGATCATCGCCGGCGTCCTCGCCGCGACCCTGATCAATCACGCGTTCGCCGGCGCGCTCGGCGAGTGGCTCGGCGTGTATCTGACGCCGTCGGTGATGCGCTGGGCGCTCGCGATTTCGTTCATCGGGATGGGCTTGTGGATTCTCGTGCCGGACAAGCTCGACGCCGCCGAGGCGAACGCGAACCGCTCGCGTCTCGGCGTGTTCGGCGCGACGTTCGTCGCGTTCTTCCTTGCCGAAATGGGCGACAAGACGCAGATCGCGACCGTCGCGCTCGCCGCGCGCTTCCAGGATTACGTCGGCGTCGTCGCCGGCACGACGTTCGGGATGATGCTCGCGAACGTGCCGGCGATCCTGCTCGGCGACCGCTTCGCGCACCGGCTGCCGACGAAGCTCGTCCATGCCATCGCGGCCGTGCTGTTCGTCGTGCTCGGCGCGCTCGCGTTCGTTCGCGGCGGCGCCTGACGGCGCGAAAACCGCATCAGGCAGACGGACCATTCGTGGGCGCAGCCCCACCGCGCACGGCCGCGGCTCGCGGCGAAGGCAGCGGCCCGTTGTCCGCCGGCCCGGCGCCCGCTTCGCCGATATGCCGCTTCTTCGACCGGCCCGGCCGCTTCACCGGCCGCCCAGACCACCGGCTTCCCGCTCCGCCGACCTGCCTCGACGCCAGGCCGCCTCTCAACGCGCCGGCGCCGCGGCGGCGCCGGATGCGGGCGCGGCCGGCACCGCGCGCTCGTTCGACGGCATCGGCGCGGGCGCGCCGTTCTTGTCGACGGGCAGCCGCACCGTGCGCACGGTGCCGTTGCCGAGCGGGAAATCGGCGAGCGCCGCGCGGGCGAGATACGGCATCGCCTGCAGCAGCGACGAGCCTTCGCCCGCGTTGCGCGCGGCGACGTTATAGACCTCCTTGCCCGTCGCGCGCTCGGTGATCCGGATTTCGAGCGAACGCTGGAAGATCTGGTAGCTCTGATTCACGTAGCCCGCCGGAAACGGTCCCCACGGACCGAACGGCCCCCACGGGCCGCCGCGCCAGTACGGGCCGGGGCCGAACCACGGGTCGTAGTAGACGGGCTGCGGCACCGACACCCAATCGCTCTTGATGCCGTACGCGAGCCCGACGAGATAGCGCGCGGCCTTCTCCGGCGCGCGGGTGAATGCGTAGGCCGACAGCTCGTTGCCGACGATCTGCTCGTAAGTCGACTGCTCGAGGCTATTCTGCTGCTCGGCGGTCCGGGCGAACGCGTAGGTGCGCGTCGCGTCGCTGCCGCTCCAGTTCGAGAACGCCGTGACCTGCGTCGTGACGTAGGACGTGCAGCCGGACAGCAGCACGATCAGGGCACCCGCGAGCCATGCCGCGCCGCGGATGATGGGATTGCGTTTCATGTTCGTCCTCTTGATCGATGGCGTCGCGCGGGCCGGCCGGGCGTCGCGATGACCGGATCATACGCCGCCCGCGCGGGCACCGCGCCGATAATACGAAGACCGTTCGGCGCGCCGAAAAGTTCGCCCCGCGCACCGCGCGCAAAGGCTTTGTACAATGGGCTCCTGCCGCCGCGCCGCCCGATCGGCGCGCCCCCTACTTTCTTAAGCCCACGATCGACATGTCCGATACCGCCGCTCCATCCGCCGTGATCCGCCGCAGCGACTACACGCCGCCTGCGTTCCTGATCGACGCCGTCGCGCTCGAATTCGATCTCGAGCCAGCGCGCACGATCGTCAAGAACACGATGCGCGTGCGTCGCAACCCGGACGCCGCGCCCGCGCCGCACTTCGAGCTGATAGGCGAAGCGCTCGAGTTCGTCGGCGCGCGGCTCGACGGCAGGCCGTACGACGCCGTGCGCGCGCACGAGCACGGCCTCACCGTCGAGAACGTGCCCGACGCGTTCGAGCTCACGATCGAGAACGCGTGCGCGCCCGAATCGAACACGACGCTGTCCGGCCTGTACGTGTCGAGCGGCAATTTCTTCACGCAGTGCGAGGCGGAAGGCTTTCGCCGCATCACCTACTTCGTCGACCGTCCCGACGTGATGGCGTCGTACACGGTCACGCTGCGCGCGGACGAGGCCGCGTACCCGGTGCTGCTGTCGAACGGCAACCTCGTCGATTCCGGCGGGCTGCCGGGCGGCCGCCACTTCGCGAAATGGGAAGACCCGTTCAAGAAGCCGAGCTATCTGTTCGCGCTCGTCGCGGGCAAGCTCGTCAAGCTCGAGGAAAAGATCACCTCGGGCAGCGGCAAGGAAAAGCTGCTGCAGGTGTGGGTCGAGCCGCACGATCTCGACAAGACCCGCCACGCGATGGATTCGCTGATCCATTCGATCCGCTGGGACGAAAAGCGCTTCGGCCTCGAGCTCGATCTCGACCGTTTCATGATCGTCGCCGTCGGCGACTTCAACATGGGCGCGATGGAAAACAAGGGGCTCAACATCTTCAACACGAAGTACGTGCTCGCGAATCCGGAAACGGCGACCGACGTCGACTTCGCGAACATCGAATCGGTCGTCGGCCACGAGTATTTCCACAACTGGACCGGCAACCGCGTGACCTGCCGCGACTGGTTCCAGTTGAGCCTGAAGGAAGGCCTCACCGTGTTCCGCGACCAGGAGTTCTCGGCCGACATGTCGGCGGGCGACGGCGAGCATGCCGCGGCGCGCGCGGTCAAGCGGATCGAGGACGTGCGCGTGCTGCGCCAGCTCCAGTTCGCCGAGGATGCGGGCCCGATGGCGCACCCGGTGCGGCCCGAGAGCTACGTCGAGATCAACAACTTCTACACGATGACCGTCTACGAGAAAGGCGCGGAAGTCGTGCGGATGTATCAGACGCTGTTCGGCCGCGACGGTTTTCGCAAGGGAATGGATCTGTACTTCCAGCGCCACGACGGCCAGGCGGTCACCTGCGACGACTTCCGGCACGCGCTGGCCGACGCGAACGGCCGCGACCTCGCGCAGTTCGAGCGCTGGTATAGCCAGGCGGGCACGCCGCGCGTGACGGTCCGCACCGCGTACGACGCCGCCGCGAAGCGCTATTCGGTGACGCTGCGGCAAGGCTACGGCGAAGCCGCGCCCGCCGCGCGCGACACGCAGAACGGGCCGCTGCTGATTCCGTTCGCGATCGGCCTGATCGGCGCCGACGGCCGCGACCTGCCGCTGCGGCTCGAAGGCGAGACGGCCGCGTCGGGCACGACGCGCGTGCTCGAACTGACCGACACGGAAACGACGTTCACGTTCGTCGACGTCGACGAAGCGCCGCTGCCGTCGCTGCTGCGCAATTTCTCGGCGCCCGTGATCGTCGAATACGACTACCGCGACGAGGAGCTCGCGTTCCTGCTCGCGCACGACAGCGATCCGTTCAACCGCTGGGAAGCGGGCCAGCGCCTCGCGACGCGCGCGCTGCTCACGCTTGCCGCGCGCGCGGCCGCGCAGCAGCCGCTCGCGCTCGACGACGCGTTCGTCGCCGCGTTCAAGCGCGTGCTGACGGACGACACGCTGTCGCCCGCGTTCCGCGAGCTCGCGCTCACGCTGCCGTCGGAGGCCTATCTCGCCGACCAGATGACGCAAGCCGATCCGGCCGCCGTCCATCGCGCGCGCCAGTTCGTGCGGCGCCAGCTCGCGACCGCGCTGCGCGACGAGTGGCTCGCGGTGCACGAGCGCCACCAGACGCCGGGCGCGTATGCGCCGACGCCCGACGACTCCGGCCGCCGCGCGCTGAAGAACCTCGCGCTCGCGTACCTCGCCGAGCTCGACGAGCCGGCCGACGCGGTCCGTCTCGCGAACGCGCAATACGACGCCGCGAACAACATGACCGACCGCTCGGCCGCGCTCGTCGCGCTGCTGTCGGCGGCCGCCGGCTCGGCCGACGCCGCGCGCGCCGCCGATCGCGCGCTCGACGATTTCTACCGCCGCTTCGAGAAGGAAGCGCTCGTGATCGACAAGTGGTTCTCGATGCAGGCGACGCGGCGCGGCGCGCCCGAGCATCCGACGCTCGACGTCGTGCGCAAGCTGCTCGCGCATCCGGCGTTCAACCTGAAGAATCCGAACCGCGCGCGCTCGCTGATCTTCGGCTTCTGTTCGGCGAATCCGGCGCAGTTCCACGCGGCCGACGGTTCGGGCTACGCGTTCTGGGCCGACCAGGTGCTCGCGCTCGACGCGCTCAATCCGCAGGTCGCCGCGCGGCTCGCGCGCGCGCTCGAGCTCTGGCGCCGCTTCACGCCGGCGCTGCGCGACAAGATGCGCGACGCGCTCGAGCGTGTCGCCGCGAACGCGCAGTCGCGCGACGTGCGGGAGATCGTCGAGAAGGCGCTCGCCTGACGGCGGTTGCGGCCGCCCGTTTCCCGGCGGCCGCGGACGAAAAAGCCGGCATCGCGTGTTGCGATGCCGGCTTTTTTATCGAGCGAGCGGACGACCGCCCGATCGGCTGCGCGAATCGAAGCCGAAGCCGAAGTCAATCGAATCGAGTCGAATCGAATCGAGTCGAGTCGCGCGGCCCGCGCGAGCGATGCGCGCACCCGCCGACGCAAAACACACGCGCGCGCCGCATGCCGCGCCCGGCCGTCACGCGCCGCCGCGTCACATCACGCGAGCGCCGCCTGCGCGACCGTCTCCCGCACGCGCTTCGCCGCCTCGACCATCGCGGCGAGCGCCGCGTCGACCTGCCGCCACTCCCGCGTCTTCAGCCCGCAGTCCGGATTCACCCACAGGCGCTCCGCTGGAATCCGCTCGAGCGCGAGCAGGATGAGCCGCTCGATCTCGTCCGCGTCGGGCACGCGCGGCGAATGGATGTCGTAGACGCCCGGCCCGATCTCGTTCGGATACGCGAACGTCTCGAACGCGTCGAGCAGCTCCATGTTCGAGCGGGTCGTCTCGATCGAGATCACGTCGGCGTCGAGCGCGGCGATCGACGGCAGGATGTCGCCGAATTCCGAATAGCACATGTGCGTGTGGATCTGCGTCGCGTCCGCGACGCCCGACGACGCGACCTTGAACGCGCGCACCGCCCAGGCGAGATACGCGGCGCGATCGCGCGCCTTCAGCGGCAGCCCTTCGCGCAGCGCCGGCTCGTCGATCTGGATCATTCCGATGCCGGCCTTCTCGAGATCGAGCGTCTCCTGGCGCAGCGCGAGCGCGATCTGCAGCGCGGTCGTCGCGCGCGGCTGGTCGTCGCGCACGAACGACCATTGCAGCATCGTGACGGGCCCCGTCAGCATGCCCTTCACCGGCTTCGCCGTCAGGCTCTGCGCGTACGACGCCCAGCCCACCGTCATCGGCTCCGGCAAATAGACGTCGCCATAGATGAGCGGCGGCTTCACGCACCGCGAGCCGTAGCTCTGCACCCAGCCGTTGCTCGTGATCGCGAAGCCCCACAGCAGCTCGCCGAAGTACTCGACCATGTCGTTGCGCTCCGCCTCGCCGTGCACGAGCACGTCGAGCCCGTACGCGAGCTGCTTGTCGATCGCGATGCGCACCTGCTCGCGCATCGCCTCCAGGTAGCCGAGATGATCGAGCACGCCCTGCTTGAGCGCCGCACGCGCGCGGCGGATTTCCGGCGTCTGCGGGAACGAGCCGATCGTCGTCGTCGGCAGCGGCGGCAGATCGAAACGCGCGTGCTGCGTGGCCGCGCGCGCCGGGTAGGCGCCCGCGCGGCGTGCGTCGGCATCGGTCAGCGCCGCGACGCGACGCTTGACGAGCGGGTTGTGAATGCGCGCCGACGTACGTCGCGCGTTCGCGGCCGCCGCCGCATCGTCGAACTCCGCCGCGACCGCCGCGCGTCCCTTCACGAGCGCGTCGCGCAGCGCCGCGACCTCGCGCGTCTTCTGCACCGCGAACGCGAGCCACGCCTTCAGCTCGTCGTCGAGCTTCGGCTCGTGCGCGAGGTCGACGGGCGCGTGCAGCAGCGAGCAGCTCGTCGCGACCCACAGCCGTTCGCCGAGCGCATCGCGCACCGGCGCGAGCCGCGCTAGCGAGCGATCGAGATCATTGCGCCACACGTTGCGGCCGTCGACGATCCCGCACGACAGCACCTTGTCGGCCGGATAGCCCGCGACGAACGCGTCGAGCTGCGCGTCGCCGCGCACGAGGTCGATGTGCAGCCCCGCGACGGGCAACGCCTTCAGGAGCGCCGCGTGCTCGCTCGCGTCGTCGAAGTAAGTCGCGACGAGCAGCTTCGGCGCGTCGGGCGCGAGCGCTTCGTAGACAGGCTGCGCGGCGTCGCGCCACGCGGCGGGCAGATCGAGCGCGAAGATCGGCTCGTCGATCTGCACCCAGTCCACGCCCGCTTGCTTCAATCGCGCGAGCAGCGACCGATACGCGGGCACGAGGCGCGGCAACAGCTCGAGGCGATCGGCGAGCCCGTCGCGCGCTTTGCCGAGCCACAGCAGCGTGAGCGGGCCGACGAGCGCCGCCTTCGCGCGATGGCCGAGCGCGCGCGCTTCGCGCACTTCGTCGAAAAGCCACTCGACGCCCGGCCCGAACGTCGTCGCGGGCGAGTACTCGGGCACGAGATAGTGATAGTTCGTGTCGAACCACTTCGTCATTTCCATCGCCGGCTGCGCGGCGTTGCCGCGCGCCGCCGCGAAGTAGTCGGCGAGCGTGAGCGCGCGCGCGTCGAAGCCGAACCGCAACGGCAGGCCGCCGACGTGCGCGAGCGTCGTCAACACGTGGTCGTACCACGCGAAGTCGCCGGCCGTCACGCAGTCGAGCCCGGCCGCGCGCTGCGCCTGCCAGTGCGCGGCGCGCAGCGCACGGCCGGTCTCGACGAGCGCGTGCTCGGCGTCGGCCGACGCGCCTTCGCGCCAATAGCGTTCGAGGGCGAACTTCAGCTCGCGTTGCGCGCCGATGCGCGGAAAACCCAGGATGTGTGCGGTGGTCATCTCGATCCTCCAGAAGTGACCGGCAGTATCGGATTTGCCCTATCATTACTCAAACGAAAGTTTTTGCCGAATATCATGAATTCTTTTCAACATAGTAACCAGCCAGGCGCTTCTCGATGATCCGCTCACCGCTCGAATTCCGGCATCTGCAGACGCTCGCGGCGCTGCGCGACACCGGCAACCTGTCGCGCGCCGCGCAGGTTCTGTGCCTCACGCAATCGGCGCTGTCGCACCAGTTGAAGGCGCTCGAGACGCACTTCGGGCTGCCGCTGTTCGTGCGCAAATCCGCGCCGCTCACGTTCACCGCGGCCGGCAAGCGCCTGCTCGCGCTCGCCGGCGAGGTCGTGCCCGCGATCGAGGAAGCCGAGCGCGACATCGCGCGTCTCGCGCTCGGCACGGGCGGCACGCTGCGGATCGCGGTCGAGTGCCACACCTGCTTCGACTGGCTGATGCCCGCGATGGATGCGTTCCGGCAGCGCTGGCCGGAAGTCGAGCTCGACATCGTGTCGGGCTTTCACGCGGACCCGATCGGCCTCCTGCATCAGGACCGCGCGGATCTCGCGATCGTCGCCGAGGCCGACGCCGACGAAGCCGTCGACCATCACCCGCTCTTTCGCTTCCAGATCGTCGGGCTCGTCGGCAACGACCACGCGCTCGCGCAGAAGCCGTCGCTGTGCGCGGACGATTTCCGCGACGAGACGCTCATCACGTATCCGGTGCCCGACGAAATGCTCGACATCGTCCGGCAAGTGCTCAAGCCCGCCGGCATCGAGCCGAAGCGGCGCACGTCGGAGCTGACGGTCGCGATCCTGCAGCTCGTCGCGAGCCGCCGCGGCGTCGCGGCGCTGCCGCTGTGGGCGGTCGCGACTTACCTCGACAAGCGCTACGTGAGCGCGCGAGCGGTGCTGCGCGCCGACGGCTCGACGCTGTCGGGCGAGCTCTACGCGGCGACGCTGCCCGCGTTCTCGACGCGCCCGTACGCGGCCGACTTCGTCGCGACGATGCGCGAGACGAGCGCAACGTCGCTGCCCGAGATCGAGCTGCTGTAAGCGGCGCGGCGCGCCGTTCCGACCCGCTTTCGCCGAAAAACCGTCTGCGGCAGGTCGCCACGGGTAAAATCGAGCCTATTCCTATCCCAACATCCAACGCATTCGTCAGCCTCTCGGAGTTCCCCATGTCCATTTCCCGACGCACCACGCTTTCCAAGTATCTGATCGAGCAGCAGCGTGAGACCAACAACCTCCCCGCCGACCTGCGCCTGTTGATCGAAGTGGTCGCGCGCGCGTGCAAGGCGATCAGCTACAACGTCAGCAAGGGCGCGTTGGGCGATGCGCTCGGCACGGCCGGCAGCGAGAACGTGCAGGGCGAGGTGCAGAAGAAGCTCGACATCCTGTCGAACGAGATCCTGCTCGACGCGAACGAATGGGGCGGCAATCTCGCGGCGATGGCGTCGGAGGAAATGGAAACATTCTTTCCGATCCCCGCGAACTATCCGCGCGGCGAGTACCTGCTCGTGTTCGATCCGCTCGACGGCTCGTCGAATATCGACGTGAACGTGTCGATCGGCACGATCTTCTCGGTGCTGCGCTGCCCGGACGGCCAGCTGGCAACCGAGCAGTCGTTCCTGCAGCCGGGCACCGAGCAGGTCGCGGCGGGCTATGCGGTGTACGGCCCGCAGACCGTGTTCGTGCTGACGACGGGCAACGGCGTGAACTGCTTCACGCTCGACCGCGAAGTCGGCTCGTGGGTGCTCACGCAAAGCAACCTGCGGATTCCGGAAGACACGCGCGAATACGCGATCAACGCGTCGAACGCGCGCCACTGGTACGACCCGGTGAAGCGCTACGTCGACGAGCTGAACGCCGGCGCCGAGGGCCCGCGCGGCGAGAATTTCAACATGCGCTGGATCGCGTCGATGGTCGCCGACGTGCACCGGATTCTGAATCGCGGCGGCATCTTCATGTACCCGGCCGACAAGCGCACGCCGGATCGCCCGGGCAAGCTGCGCCTGATGTACGAGGCGAACCCGATGTCGTTCATCGTCGAGCAGGCGGGCGGCGCGGCGACGACGGGCCTGCAGCGCATCCTCGACGTGCAGCCGACCGGCTTGCACCAGCGCGTGCCGGTGATTCTCGGCTCGAAGAACGAGGTCGAGCGCGTCTCGCGCTACCACCAGGAAGCCCAGTCGTAACGCGACGTCGCGCGAGCGCCGGCCGAGCGCGCCCCGCTCGTTCGCATTCGACGCGGCGAACGCGATGCCCGCCCGTTGCGGGCGTGCTCCGGTCGACCGGAGCACGAGAAACGCGAGCTCGCATGGAGCCGTCATGGTGCGAGCTCGCGTTTCGATCGATGCGAGGCCATCGAATGCCTGCGCAAAGCGGTGAATCGATCGACGGGAATCCCGATGAATCAAGCAGTTACCGGCACCAATAAGCATTCTCCACAATTTTTTGCCAAATCCTCTTGCCAGCGTGCCGGTAGCTCCATATAATTTCGTTTCTCTGTTGCCGGTGTAGCTCAGTTGGTAGAGCAGCGCATTCGTAATGCGAAGGTCGTAGGTTCGACTCCTATCTCCGGCACCAACAGATTCAAGGGCTGCGATGCGAAAGCGTCGCGGCCCTTTTCGCTTTCCGGCGTCGCGCTCGCGTCTTGCGTGACGGCGCGCATCGCGACATTCGCCGCAGCGTCGCTTGCGAGACGCATGCGGCACATGTCGGCGCGCGCGTGCATCGAGAAGCCCTTTTCGTCGCGCCGCGCCGCCATCGAATGCGCACGTCGAGCGAATCGCCCACTGCCCCGCGTCCAGGCCGCGCCCGAAACCGTGATGAAGTCATTTCGAACTCGTTGCGAAATACGCTGTCCCGTTTCCGCGTCAATCAGATTGAGCCGGCCCGTGCGCCCCGATCCGCAAGACACGTCGAAGCTCCCGTCGCTGTCGGCGTTGCGCACGTTCGACGTGTCCGCGCGCGGCTACAGCCTCACCGAAGCCGCGCATCATCCGCACGTCACGGTGGGCGCCGTGAGTCGACAGATCAAGATGCTCGAGGACGAGCTCGGCGTGAAGCCGTTCGACCGCGAGGCGAGCAGCCTCTAACGGGTGACGATCCGGTTTTTCTTCAAGTCCTGCGTGCATGCGCCTCCTCGTGATCCAACCCGCCAGTGCCGCGCCATCGCGGCGCCGTGGCGAACGCCTTCGCGCAGTGCGTCCGGCAGACGCTTGCGCAACGACGGCGCGCGGAGAATCGCCTCGGTGATGCCGGCCGGCGTCGCCGCGCGGCTCAGGCAAGTCTGCGTCTCGCTCACGCTCAGCACCCGGCCACATGCTGCGCCCAATCGAGAACGCCGCGCCAGTCGCCGAGCCCGCACGCGGCCGCGCATTCGAACACATCGTCGACGCACACCGCGATACCCGGCCGCATCGCAATACGCGAGCGCAATAGGCAGACACGGGCCAAGGGCCGTGAGCGCGTCGAATGGCGCTTCGCCGCCCAGCTCGACGACTCGCGTTCCGATGCGCTCGAACAACGCCTTCGCGTGCGCGCTCGCGTCGCCGTAGCACGCGCCGATCGAGCGGCCGGCGGCGATCGTGTCAGGAGAACTGATCATCGCCCGCGCGGGTCGACACTCGTCGCGCACTTGGCGCGCGCGGATACGGATCTCACGCGGGCGGCGGCACCCGAGCTCGCCGAGAAACGCGCGCCGCCCGCCCTCTTTCGCTCAGCCATTCAGGAGCGTGACGATAAGTTCCCCGAACGAAGCGTGGAATGGCCGCCGCGCCGCCGCCGTTGCCCGCGGCGTTGGCCAGGTCCACCCGATCCACGTCGAGCGCGCGCAGCGAACGCTTATAAGACGTCGACGGCAACGCATATTTCGACTTCACGAGCGGCATCGCCGTGCTCGACACCGGGCATCGGCATCCGCGAGTCGCGGCCGCCGTGCAGGCGCGGCTCGCGCACGTCCGCAACCAGTTGCCGGCCGCAGATGCACTCGATGCGTCGTTGCCGTGGACGCCTATCACCGAGCGCGACAACCGGCTCGCGCAAGCGGGCGCGACGGTCGCGATCGCATGGCGGTTCACGCGCATGATGTTGCCGGCCATCGTCGACGAAACCGCTCATCCGCATCTGACGGCATTCTCCGCGTCCGCGGAGGACACGCCGCTCTTCGCCGCCTTTCCGCTCGCTTGAGACCGGCTGAAACCGACTGAATCCGACGCGCCGGCCGAGGCGTCGCGCAACGAAGCGTATCGCGTCGGCGTTGCGGCGCCGAACCCGTTTCAACCGAACGAAACGCGCACGCGTGCGTTCTGCCGCCGTGAACGGTGGCGCACCGCACGGTGCGCCGGTTCGTCGCCGCCTACCGTGGAAACTTTCGCATCGCGAACGACTCGGCATTCGCTGCGGCGCCGCATGCGCGACGTTCGCCGCCGCGGCCGAATCACCGCAAAAGAATCGCGCGCGGATTTTTCTTACGCTTTTATTTCAATGCACGTACCGGCGCCCGTCCGACAAAAAATATTTGGTCAATTCGGACGAGATGCGTAACATTACTTAACGATCCTGACCCGTCTATTGAAGTAAATTGCGGGGGGCGACGCTCCGGGATCGGCGTGCGATCCGCGTCACGTCACAGGCAGCGCCCGACGTCGGTTCATTCGTGGGAATTAACAAAGGAGAGAACCACCATGGCTCATGGCTTGATTATGTGGCTCATCATCGGCGCAATCGCGGGCTGGCTCGCCGGCCTGCTCGTGAAGGGCGGCGGCTTCGGGCTGCTCGTGGACATCATCGTCGGCATCGTCGGTGCCGTCATCGGCGGCTGGCTCGCCGGCATTCTCGGTATTCACATCGGCGGCGGCTTCATCAGTTCGATCATCGTCGCCGTCATCGGCGCCGTCATTCTGCTGTTCGTGATCCGGCTATTCAAACGAGCCTGACGCCTGCTTCGCCCGGCACGCCGCGCGGCCGCCGGGCGCTTGCGCCGCATTTCCCGTCTCGCGGCCACCCGCCGCTTCTTCGCATTCCCGATCGTCCAATCCCCTCGTTTCGCGCGAAAGGCATTCGCTCGCCATCGCACCGCACATGCACGCTCGAACACGACACGCGGCGCGATGTTGCGCGATGCGCGCCGCCGGCAAAGCGGACGCAGCGCCCGCTTGCCGGCGACGGCATGCGCCGCGCGCCGATCGTCAGGGCTCCCGACGTTGCAGCCACGCATCGAGCACGGCCGGCGCGAGCAGACCGCTCTTCGCGCGGCGCATGCCGTCCGCGTCGATCCACAGCGTGCGCGGCAGCTCCCCGCGCCAGCCCGAATCGAGCGCCACGCGCAACCTTTCCGGCATCGGCTCGGCGTTCGCATATTGCATGACGTTCGGGGGCAGCTTCATCTGCGCGAACGCGCCGGCGAGCTGCGGCGCGTGCTCGTCGAGCGAATCGAGCGCGACGAGCGCGATCCGCACCTGCGGATGGCGCCGCTGCCATTCGACGAGATGCGCGGCGTTCTCGCGGCAGTAGCCACAGTCGAGCGACCAGACTTCGACGACGAGCGGCGCGCCGCGCCCGCTCGCATAGAGCGACGCGACATCCGCCGCGCGCAGCGGCTGCGGCGATTGCGGCGGTTGCAATTCGCCCGCGATGCTCGACGCCGCGATCGCGAGCGCAGCGAGCATGAGCATCCTGCGCTTCATCGTTGCCCCTCCACGTCGATCAGCCGGTAGCCGTCGTTGCGCGTGCGCCATGACAGATAGACGCGCCCGCGATCAGTCAGCAATTGCGGATTGTCGCTCGCGCCGGACGTCTGCGCGATCGTGCGCGGCGCGCTCCAGTGCGCGCCGCCGTCGTCGGAGCGGCGCAACTTGATGCGCATCGTGTCGCCGTCGAACGCCTTCCATGCGAGCCAAATCGCGTCGCGCGGCGCGACGATCACCGCATGCGACGCCTGCTCGTTCGGTGTCGCCGGATCGTCGCCGAACGCGAACGGCGTGCCGAGCGGCGCGCCGCCCGCATCGAGCCGCGAATAGAACACATCGGCCCTGCCGTCGACGACGCCGAACCACGCGAGATGCCGCACGCCATCGTTCGTGATCGCGAGCGCCGGTCCGTGATCCGGACACGCTTCGACATGCCAGTTCGAGAACGTCGCGCGCACGGGCTCGACCGCGCGATCCGCCGACACCGGCAGCACCGCGATCGCGTGGTCACGAATCTGGCCGGGAAACACGTTGCGCCACGCGGCCTGCACGCGCCCGTCGGGATCGGTCGCCATCGCGATCCGGCAGCATTCGCACGTGTGGTCCGTCACCTTGCGCTCCGGCGCGAAGGTCGCGCCGCCGTCGGCCGACACCGCGTAGTAGATCGCCGCCCCGTCATACGCTCGCCCTGAGCGCTGCGCGGCGAGAAGGTCGCGCTTGTCGATCCACGCGACGAAGACGCGGCCTTGCGGATCGACCGTCAGCATGTCGAAGCGATGCGTGATCGCCTGCCGGTCGCGATGCACGGTGACGGGCACGGACCACGTCGCGCCGCCGTCGAGCGAGCGCGAGAAGCGCACCATTCCGGTGTACGGCGCATCGAGCGGCATCGACCACGTGACGTAGACCGCACGCCCGTCCGGGCTCGCGGCAAGCTTCGGCCGGTTCTCGGCGCTCGTGTAGACCGGCTCGGGCAGCGCATTGACCGTCGCGGGCGCGGACAGCGTGCGCCCCGCGTCGTCCGAATGCGCGACGACGACGTGCTGTCCCTCGACCCACGCGACCCACAGCCGATGACGCGCATCGAACGCGGCGCCCGTCGCGAGCGGCGCTTTCTGCGCGGCGCCGGCAGTTGCCGAGTCCATTGCCATGTGAGCGGCATGCGGCGCGGACGCCACCGCAGCCGGCCGCGCGTCGTGCGCGAGCGCACCGCAGGCGAGCGCGAGCAGCGCGACGCCTGCCGGCCCATGCTTCAAAGCGACCATTTCAACTCTCCATAGAAGGTGCGGCCCGGATACGGGTGGAACACGTAGTAGCGGCGATCGGTCACGTTGTCGATGCCGAACGACGCAAGCCAGTGGCGATCGAAACGGTAGCGCGCCTTGAGATCGACGACCGTATACGAGCTGGTGCCGCCGTACACGTTCGGGTTCACGTCGCTGTTGTCGAGCGTGCTGAATTGGCGCCCCGAATAGCGCACGCCGACGCTCGTCATCCAGTGCTCGTCGAAGCGGTACGACGCGAGCAGGTTCGCGCGCATGCGCGGAACTCTCGGCCAGCGCGCGCCGACGTAGCTCGGATTCGCCGCGTCGGCGAGCGTCTGCGCGTTCGTCGCGGAGACGTTCGCGTCGACGTCGAGCCCCTTGATCCCGACGTCCTGCCCCGAGAACGCGAGTTCGACGCCGCGCACGCGCACGCGCCCGACGTTCGAGATGTTCGTGTACGTCGAAGCGCCTGCGACCGTCGTCTGGCTGTAGATCGAATTGCGCAGGTCGCTCTGGAACACGCTCGCGCGCACGACGCCGAAGCCGACGTCGCGCTCGGCCGTGAAATCCCAGTCGATCGCCTTTTCCGGCTGCAGGTTCGGGTTGTTGTTGACGATCGCGTTGTTCGAGATCGTTCCTTGAAACAGCTCGGCGACGGTCGGAAAGCGCGTGCCCGTCGCGAACGACAGCCGCAAGCGCCACGCGTCCGCGGGCTGCCATTCGAGCGCGAGCTTCGGCGACAGCGCGGTCGCGCCGCGATCCGCATAACCGAGCGTCGCGCCCGCATTGCCGAGCTCGCCGCCGTACGCGTCCCAGCGCTCGTAGCGCAGGCCGAGCGTCGCGAGCCAGCCGGGCGCGAAACGCCACGCGTCCTGCGCGTACAGCGCCTGCGTGCGCGTGTTGCCGCGATAGCTGTTCGCGAGCGTCGTCGGCGCCGCGTTCCGCCAGTCGGCCGTGTTGTAGGTCGCGTTGCGCAGGAAATACGTGTCGAAGTGATAGCCGAACGAGAAGCGATGCCCGCGCACATCGGGCGATTCCGCGCGCAGATCGACGGTGCGCCAGCCCGTGCCGTCGCCATGGAACACCGTGCCGGGCCCGCCGTCCCACGCGCCGGGCGGTGCGCTCGACGCGCTGCGCAACACGTCGCGCGACACGTCGTATGCGGAAGCGCTCGCCGACAGCTTCCAGCCGGACGCAAGCCGCGCGTCGAGCCCGAGCCCGTACAGCCAATTCTCCTGGTCGCCGTTCTGCGGCGCGAATGCGGTCGGCGACACCGTGTAGCTGCGCCCGCCGAACGACACGTTGCCGCCGTACACCGGGTTGCCCGCCGCATCGCGCAGGAACGTGTCGCCGTGCTGGCGGTAGTGGTTCTCCCAATGCCCGAGCGTGACCGTCGCGTCGACGTGGTCGGTGAACGCGTAGCCGAAGCGCAGCGTCTCGTTGAGCTGCTCGGTGCGCTCGATCGTCTGCGCGCCGACGATCGTCCGCGGCCGGCCGTTCGGGCCGACGTCGGAGGCCGCGCCCGTCACCGGCACCGGCGCGCCGAGCTTCGGATCGTACGCGGCGTTCGGGCTCGCGTACTGCATCGGCTGACTGTCGTTCTCGAGCCGGTCGAGCGACAGCGCATACCAGAAACGTCCGATCCGGTCGGCGAGCCGCGCGGTCTGGTGATTGCCGCCGAAGCTGTCGGCGAAGCCGTAGCCGTCACGGTAACGCTGCGTGAAGAACTGCGTCGACACCGACGCCTCGAGCCGCTCCGGCTTGCGCGTCGTGATCTGCACGGTCGAGCCGATCGCGTTGCCCGGATAGAGCGCGGAAAACGGGCCGTACAGCACGTCGACGCGCGCGATGTCGTCGGGCTGGATCAGCGACCAGCGCGGCGGATACGAATAGCTCGAACCGAGCAGATTGGACAGCAGAAGGCCGTCGGCATAGACGAGCCCGCGCGCGCTCTGCAGCTCGTTGAAATCGCGGCCGGCGAACACGGAGTTGCGATCGCCGATGTAGCGGCGGCGCACCATCAGATTCGGCGCGTACTTGAGCGCGTCTTCGGTCGTCACGTTGACGTGCGAATCGATCTGATCGCGCGTGAGCGACTCGACGACGCCGGGCGTGTCGGGCGCGAATGCGGGGCGCTGCGCGGTCACGGTGACGACATTCAAGGTTTTCCCGGATGCCGTCGTCGCGGCGGCGGCGTCGGACGTTGAATCGGCAGGGGCGGCGCCCGTCGGCGCCGCATGAGCGGCCGGCCAGGCGAGCGCCGCGGCGCAGGCGGCCGCGAGCCGCCTGCGCGCGGCGAGCGCGGCAAGAGCATGAGACATGGAGAAGCAAATCCTGAAAACGTGGTCGGCGGATCGCCGCGCATGCGAACGCACGCCGCGCCCGCCTTCGCAGAAGAACGGACGTGACGCCCGACGTCGCGCGCGCGACGGCGCTCACGCGTGGCGACGCGCGAGCGGGCTGCTGAGATCAGACCGGAACGGTTTCAGGCGGGGCGCGCGGCTGCGCGATGCGCACGCCGCGGCGGAAGAAGACGGCGGGCCGCTCGACGCGGCTCGCATACGCGAACGCACGAACGAAGTGCGGCAACGCGGGCGCGCTCGAACCGAGCGCGACGTTCGCGGCGAAGCCGGGACAGTAGACGCAATGAGCGACGTGCGCGAGCGCGCCGTCGTCCTTGCGCGTCTCGCCCGCGCCGACGATGCGCTTCGCGCCCGCTGCGCTGCACAACTCGAGCGCGAACGGCGCGTCGGCCGCATTCGAGGCGGCGCGCGCGTAGCCGATGACGGGCGACAGTACGTTGAGTACCAGCGCCAGCCAGACGAGGCTCATCCATCGCGTCGAACGTTTCATCGCAGCTCGGGAAAAAGAGGCGCGCAGTATAACAAGTCAGTTTGCGGCTGCGCTTCGAACGATGCGCATCCGTTCGGAAACGCGCATTGCCGCAAATCAACGCAAATGCATGTACCGTTTAAGCAACAGAGACAAAATCTAACGATTGAACACTGGCACAAAGCAAAGCTGGCGTTCGATAATTCCCTTACCCAAGGAGAGAGAACATGGACGAAAGGCCAACCCGCATTCCGCCTCCCGAGAAGGTGATGAGCCCGGACCCCGAGCCCGTGGCCGTCGAGTTTCTCGCCGAGCTGCCCGAACATGTGCGCGCGTTTTTCGACGAGCAGCACAAGCTGTGCACGCCGAAGTAACCGTGCACGGCCCGACGGCGCATCCGTGCCGGTGAATCGTCGCGTGCTCGCGAACGCTTCCTTGCGCACCGCCGCCTTCTCGTCTCGGCAACCCATACCGAACCCGGGCCGCAACGGCCAGCCGGGTCGAGGCTGCTGCGTCCGCTGATCCCTCGCTTGCGCCGCGTCGCTGCGCAACGTCTTCGCTTATTCTTCTGTTTTTTCCACCACTCGGCTCCCGCAAGCCGGCATTGTCGTTTTTCGCCATGAAACCATCTCTTTGTGCAAGCCTGGCTGCCGCCGCGCTCGGCCTCGCCGTGCTGACCGCGCCTCGCGTCGCCGCCGCCGACGGCGACGACACCGCGCTCACGAACCTCGTCGCGCTCGCGTCGCAGCGCCTCGCGCTCGCCGAGCCCGTCGCTCAATGGAAGTGGATCAACAAGAAGCCGATTTCGGACCCGCCGCGCGAAGCGGCGCTGCTGGCCGACGTCGAAAAGCGCGCGACGGCGAGCGGCGTCGATCCCGCTTACGCCCGCACTTTTTTCGACGACCAGATCACCGCGAGCAAGCAGGTGCAGAACGCGCTCTTCGCGACGTGGCGCGCGACGCATGGCCCCGAAGGCCCCGCGCCCGATCTCGCGACGAGCACGCGGCCGCAGCTCGACCGGCTGACTCAGTCGCTGATCGCTGCGCTCGCGCGCGTCGCGCCACTGCGGGACGCGCAGGATTGCCCGTCGCGTCTCGCACGCAGCATCGCGAACTGGAAAACGCTGACGCGCTACGATTCGGGCCAGAAGGACGCGCTCGGCACCGCGCTGTCTCACGTCTGCACGGCGGGCGGCGCAAGCGCCGTCGGCTAGGCGGCAGCGGACGCGGCGCCCGCGAGCGGGATCGGTTGCAGCCCGCGCGCAAGATGCGTTCGCAGAATGCGGCGCACCGCGGGCGCCGCCTCCGCGTCGCGTCCGCCCGCCTCGCGCGCTTCGGCCGCGAGCGCCGCGGCCTGCTCGATCGACGCCACGGCACCGACGTAGCGCCAACCGTCAACCACATGAAAGACGCTCGACTCGCCGCGCTCCTCGAACGCGACCGGCCCGTCGAACGGCCAGCCCGCGTCGCCCGCGGCGCTTCGGTCCGGCCGCCGGTTGAACGAAGGCGCGAGCGACGCAATCCAGTCCGCCTCGGCCAGCAGCGCGCCGAGCTCGCCGCCTGTCTCGCGCCACTCGACCCGCCTAACCAGCTGCGCAAGCCGCATTTCCTTCGACGAGCGCCGCTCCCCCGTCAACAGCGCGCGCAGCCTCTGCCGGACCCGAACGCTGCGGCCGACGTAGAGCGGCACATCGTCGTCGCCGAAGAGCGCATACACGCCGCAGCCGGCCGGCGCGCGCTCCAGATGCGCCTCCGTCAACGTGCCCGCGAGCCGGAAACGGCGCGTCGTGCGCGCGATTTGCTCGCGCAACTGATCGGCCGGAATCGCGTCGTGCAATGTTTGCCAGAACTGCCAGATGAGATCCGCGTCGGCGAGCGCCCGGTGGCGCGCCGAAGGCGTGAGCGCGTGCCGCTCGATCAGCGCGTCGAGCCCGTGACGCGACTCGCGCGGGAAAAGCGCGCGCGACAACCGCACCGTGCAAAGCACGTCGGGATTAAACGCGAAGCCCGCGCGCTCGAATTCCGCGCGCAGGAACCCGCGGTCGAAGCTGGCGTTGTGTGCAATGAAGAGCTTGCCGTCGAGCCGCTCGAACAATGCGGATGCGATGTCGGCGAACGTGGGCGCGCCGCGCACCATGGCGTCGGTGATGCCCGTGAGTTGCTGGATGAACGCTGGAATCGGCTGCCGCGGATCGACGAGCGTCGTCCAGGTCGACACGTGATTCGCATGCACGGCGACGACGCCGATTTCGGTGATGCGATGCTCGACGGCCGAACCGCCGGTGGTTTCGAGATCGACGAACGCGAGCGGCGTGTCGATCGCAGGGTGGAGCAGCGGCGAGACGGACATGGATGGCGGACGAACGGCACTTCGTGTGTTGTCGGACGGACGCGGGGGCGGCCCCGGCGCTAGCAGTCCCTATTCTACTCGCCCAAGAAATCAAAACCCCCGCCTAGGCGGGGGTTTGCACGGCCCTCGGCGCGTTTCAGGCGTTCAAAGCGCCTGAATATTCGCGGCCTGCTTGCCCTTCGGGCCGGTTTTCACTTCGAACGACACACGCTGATTCTCCTTAAGGGTCTTGAAGCCCTCCATCCTGATTTCGGAGAAATGGGCAAACAAATCTTCGCCGCCATTGTCCGACGTAATAAAGCCGAAGCCCTTAGCATCGTTAAACCATTTCACGATACCGGTATCCATATTCCTAGTTCCCCACTAAATAAAAATAAAACACGGGCTACGCCCTTATACCGTCACACAAAGCTCCGACGCTTCCTCTACCCCCTTCTTTCGACGTGCGGGAAGCACTGCAAGCTTGGTGGTGCTTTTATAAATGGGAGAATCCAATTCAGTCAAGAAAATTTTTGATGACCGCTTATACGATTTGATAAGAATACAACTGGAATCGGTACACTAGGAGCGAGAAATTAATTAACCGCAACAACACCTGTCATTATTACCGGGGTAGCTGACTATTAAAATCCGCAAAAGAAAAATCTACCGCGATCGAGCGAATTGACGAGGCTTAGTATTTGTCCGGGTTGCGGTGCGCAAGAACCTTTGCAATGCTGAGCGTCGCCCCGTAGGGCGCGGGAGACTGTCATGCTGAACGGCATCAAACGCTTCGCACACCGGCTCGGCATTGCGCGCCGCAACAATTCGACGGGCCGCGCGCCGGCGGCGCCCACGATGTTCGCGAGCGAATTCGATGCGACGTGGCATGGCGATCATTGGCAGAACCTGCTTGCATCGCCGCTCGATGCGCGTCACTACGTGATGGAAGACTGGGCGCAGCCCGTCCTGCCCGCGCAGGAAGAGCCGACCGACGCGTCGCCTCCGCCCAGGCGCCGCAGGCGCTGGTATGAACAATAGGAGCGGGCAAAAAAAAGCGCGACCGGAGAGTCGCGCTGACAAAGGTTTGGAGATCTTTTCCGTCAACGAAAAAGACTGCTTTGGTAAGCAGAAACCTCAGTATAACGAGTTGACTCCCTTTCATTAATCGTACTCCCCACAAACCTCTATTGCCGAAGTGTCAATAATCGCGCGCATGCGGGATGCACCTCGGCCGGCTCTCCACCGATTGTCGCTGTCGCGCAACGCCGCCGAAGGTTCGGGAGCGGAAAAATATTTGCCCAATCCAGCCCAAAGCCTTGCCCCGCAAGGGTTTCCGCCGCCACGCCAATTATTGCTGAAAAGCAAATACATTATTTCTTAATCCGGATTCATCGGCTTTCGGCAACGCTCTTTTACACTGCGGATAGCTTGTGATGACGGGCGGCGGTATGCGCCCGAGACATGCCCCGGCTCGGTTTCTCGCAGCAGCCGCCGGGAACATCGAAGAACAGGTCAGATATCGTTATCCACCCTGTTTCGGACGGAGATAAACCCAATGAAAAAGACCCTCATCGTTGCCGCTCTCTCTGGCGTCTTCGCGACGGCCGCCCATGCGCAAAGCAGCGTGACGCTGTACGGCCTGATCGACGCCGGCATCACCTACACGAATAACCAAGGCGGCCACAGCGCGTGGTCGCAATCCACCGGCTCGGTCAACGGCAGCCGCTGGGGCCTGCGCGGTGCCGAAGATCTCGGCGGCGGCCTCAAAGCGATTTTCGTGTTGGAAAACGGCTTCGGCATCAATAACGGCACGCTGAAGCAGAACGGTCGCGAGTTCGGCCGCCAGGCGTTCGTCGGCCTGTCGCACGAGCAATACGGCACGCTGACGCTCGGCCGTCAATACGACAGCGTCGTCGACTACCTCGGGCCGCTGTCGCTGACGGGCACGCAATTCGGCGGCACGCAGTTCGCGCACCCGTTCGACAACGACAACCTGAACAATTCGTTCCGGATCAACAACGCCGTCAAGTACACGAGCGTGAACTGGGCCGGCCTGAAGTTCGGCGCGTTGTACGGCTTCTCGAACAGCAACGAGTTCACGAACAACCGCGCCTATAGCGCGGGCGTGTCGTACAGCTACGCGGGCTTCAACGTCGGCGCCGGCTACCTGCAACTGAACAACGACTTCGGCCCGACGGTGTCGAACGCATCGGGCGCGGTCGCACTCGACAACACGTTCGTCGGCAAGCGCCAGCGCGTGTTCGGCGGCGGCTTGAACTACACGTACGGTCCTGCGACGGCTGGCTTCGTGTTCACGCAATCGCGCGTCAATCGCGCAACGGCGATCGGCGCGAGCGCATCGGGCCTCTCGAGCGGCATCGCGCTCGACGGCACGTTCATGCGCTTCAACAACTATGAAGTGAACGCGCGCTACGCGTTCACGCCGGCCTGGACGGTCTCGGGCTCGTACACGTACACCGCGGGCTTCATCGAGAACCATCACCCGGGCTGGAACCAGTTCAACCTGCAGACGGCCTACGCGTTGTCGAAGCGCACGGACGTGTACCTGCAAGGCGTGTATCAGAAGGTCAACAGCGACGGCACGGGCCTCGGCGCATACATCAACGGCATCGGCGGCATGTCGTCGAGCGAAAAACAGGTCGCCGTCACGGCCGGCCTGCGTCACCGCTTCTAACCGGTCCTTCGGGCCCGATCAAAAGCGCCCCTTTCGGGGCACTTTTTTTATGATCGATCGGATGGGCACGGAGCTGCTTCGCCCGAGTGCGCGCGATGTCGGCGGCATGTCTGCGCGGCTCGCGAGCCGCGGATGCATTGCTCGCGGCCGGCGTGCGAGAAGAGCAACGCGCTCTCCCCTCATGACTCACGCCGCGCCCGGCGCCGGGTAGCGAACGTCGAGCACGTCGATCGGCTCCGGCCCCACGGGCGTCACCAGCGTGACCGTGTCGCCGACGCGCGCCTTCAGCAGCGCACGCGCGACGGGCGAGATCCAGCTCACGTGCCCGCGATCCAGATCGACCTCGTCGACGCCGACGATCGTCACCGTATGCTCGGCGCCGTCCTGCGTCGCGTAATCGACGGTCGCGCCGAAGAACACCTGATCCGCGTTCTCCTGGCGGCTCGCGTCGACGACTTCGGCAAGATCGAGACGCTTCGTCAGAAAGCGGATGCGGCGGTCGATTTCGCGTAGACGCCGCTTGCCATAGATGTAGTCGCCGTTCTCCGAGCGATCGCCGTTCGATGCCGCCCACGACACGAGCTTCACCACCTCGGGGCGCGCTTCGTCGATCAGATGCAGCAACTCGTCGCGCAGGCGCTTGTGGCCCGCCGGCGTGATGTAGTTCTTCGCGCCGGGCGGAATCGCGGCCTGCGCGTGGTCGAGGTCGTCGTCGTCTCCGTCCGACTCCTTCACAAACGCCTTGTTCATGATGCAATTTAAGCGACTATCGGATGCTGTAAGGTTACACGAACAGCCTTATCTGATAAATCGTGGAGAAAGGCTTCCCTTTTTAAATTTGTTTGCTATAATCCCACTTCTGCGTGCGGCTGTAGCTCAGTTGGATAGAGTACTTGGCTACGAACCAAGGGGTCGTGGGTTCGAATCCTGCCAGCCGCGCCATTTTTTCAAGGGCCTTCTCGCGAGAAGGCCCTCTCAGTTCAAAGTTGTACCGCTTTGCGTGCGGCTGTAGCTCAGTTGGATAGAGTACTTGGCTACGAACCAAGGGGTCGTGGGTTCGAATCCTGCCAGCCGCGCCATTTTTGAAGGGCCTTCCTCCGGGAAGGCCCTTTGTTTTTGCGCGCGGATGGATGCGCCCCGCCGCTCCGCACGGCCGGCACTGAAAGCCCGCGCCCACCGCCCTTTCCTGCGCCTCTCGTCGCCGCGCCGCGCTCCAAACGAAAACGGCGGCCCGAAGGCCGCCGATGCCGCGCTTGCCTGCGCCCGCGCCGGGCGCCATCCGCACGCTAGTAATCCTGCCGCTCGCGATCGATCCGCATCCCGCCGTCGTGGCGCGCATGCACGACGTCGTCGTTCGAGCGCTCGCGCATGATCCGCATCACGTCCGGATTCGTGCGAACGCGGCGCATCACGTTCGCGAGATGCACGCGATCGCTCACCTGGATCACGAAGCGCAACACCGTCGATTCGTGCGTCAGATCCTCGTCCATCGCGATATGGACGATGTTCGCGTCGGCCGACGTGATGTCCGCCGCGACGCGCGCGAAAATACCCTTCGTGTTCTTCACGAGCGCCTTCACCGCGACGTCGAACAGGCGGCCCGGCTGCGGCGCCCATGCGACGTCGATCCAGCGGCCCGGATCGCGCCGGTGAATGCGCTGCGCGACGCGGCAGGCCGTCGTATGAATCGCCATCCCGAGCCCGATGCCGATGTAGCCCATGATGTCGTCGCCCGGAATCGGCCGGCAGCACGCGGACAGCTGCACCGACATCCCCTCCGTGCCGGTGATCACGACGGGCGGCGCGTGGTTGGCCGCGTGACGCTCGGCGCGCGGCAGATCGTCGTCCGCATCGCGCCCGCTCATCAGCACTTCGATTCGCTTCGCCATCACGGCGGCCACTCGGCGGCCGAGACCGATGTCCGCGAAGATCTCCTGACGGCTCTTGTTGCCCGTCCACTGCACGAGCTTTTCCCACACCTCGGGCGCGACGTCCGCGAGCGCGAGCCCGTAGCCCTTCAGGCTCTGGTCGACGAGGCGCTCACCGAGTTGCACCGACTCGTTCAGGCGCATCGTCTTCAGATAATGCCGGATCGCCGAGCGCGCCTTGCCGGTGCGCACGAAGCCGAGCCACGCAGGGTTCGGCTTCGAGTACGGCGCGGTGATCACCTCGACGATGTCGCCGCTCTTGAGCTCGGTGCGCAGCGGCAGCAGTTCGTTGTTGATCTTCACGGCGACGCACTGGTTGCCGAGATCGCTGTGGATCGAGTATGCGAAATCGAGCGCGGTCGCGCCGCGCGGCAGCGCCATGATCTTCGACTTCGGCGTGAACACGTAGACCGCGTCCGGGAACAGGTCGATCTTCACGTGCTCGAGAAATTCGCTCGAATCGCCCGCCTCGCTCTGGATGTCGAGAAGCGACTTGAGCCATTGATGCGCGCGCTTTTGCACGTCGTTCAGATCCGCGCCGCCGTTCTTGTACAGCCAGTGCGCGGCCACGCCCGCCTCCGCGATCTCGTGCATCTTGCGCGTGCGCACCTGGAACTCGATCGGCGCGCCGAACGGGCCGACGAGCGTCGTGTGCAGCGACTGATAGCCGTTGACCTTCGGAATCGCGATGTAATCCTTGAACTTGCCCGGCACCGGCTTGTAGAGCGCGTGCAGCACGCCGATGCACGTGTAGCAGTCGAGCGGATGCTCGACGACGATCCGGAAGCCGTACACGTCGAGCACCTGCGAGAACGACAGCTGCTTGTCGCGCATCTTCTTGTAGATGCTGAAGATCGTCTTTTCGCGGCCGGTGATCTCGGCGTCGATCTTCGCGTCCGCCATCGCGCGCTGCACCGACTCGAGGATCTTGCTGATCACTTCGCGGCGATTGCCGCGCGCGGCCTTCACCGCCTTTTCGAGCGTCGCGTAGCGATGCGGATTGAAGTTCGCGAAGCTCATGTCCTGCAGCTCGCGATACGTGTTGTTCAGGCCGAGGCGGTGCGCGATCGGTGCGTAGATGTCGAGCGTCTCGCGCGCGACGCGGCGGCGCTTTTCCATCGGCACCGCGCCGAGCGTGCGCATGTTGTGCAGGCGGTCGGCAAGCTTCACGAGGATCACGCGCACGTCGCGCGCCATCGCGAGCAGCATCTTGCGGAAGTTTTCCGCCTGCGCTTCCTCGCGGCTCCTGAACTCCATCTTGTCGAGCTTCGACAGCCCGTCGACCAGCTCCGCGACCTTGGGGCCGAAGCGCTCGGCGAGCTCGCTCTTCGTCACGCCCTGGTCTTCCATCACGTCGTGCAAGAGCGCCGCCATGATCGCCTGGGCGTCGAGCTTCCAGCCGGCGCAGATTTCCGCGACGGCGACGGGATGGGTGATGTAGGGTTCGCCGCTCTGGCGATACTGGCCGAGGTGGGCTTCGTCGCTGAAGTGGAACGCCGCCTTGACCTCTTTGATTTCCTCAGGACTGAGGTAATCGGCAAGCGCGGCCGTCAGCTTCGCGATGGAAACGACGCCGTGCTTGCGCGGCTGCTCCGGCGTCGCGGTCGGCCCGAACAGATGGCGAAACGACTGTTCGAGGACCGCGTCGATATATTGACGCGCGGGGGACGGTGCGGTGGCCTCGGCGTGCCCGGCCCCCGAGGAGGCGGACGATGGTGTGGTGCTCATTTTCGCCTCCTGGGTTCGCTCGTCGGTTGCGCGTGGACTACATGGCTGAAGAAACCGAGTGTGCCTTAAACGGGCACTTTCTTCAGCATTTCGACACCGACCTGACCGGCCGCGATCTCGCGCAGCGCGACGACCGTCGGCTTGTCGCGGCTTTCGATCTTCGGCGTATGGCCTTGCGCGAGCTGCCGCGCGCGATAAGTGGCGGCGAGTGCCAGTTCGAAGCGGTTCGGAATCTGCTTCAGGCAGTCTTCAACGGTTATGCGAGCCATGTTGGGTCGTTCCTTCTGAATATGTTCCTTATTCTACCTTATGTGCCTCGTTCGCCGCCGTCACTCCGCGTGCGGCAGATGAATGCCGAGCTCGACGAAAAGTTCGGTGTGCCGCGCATATTGCGACGTGAAGCGCAGGCGCGTCGCGGCGACGATGCACTCGAGCTCGGCAAGCGCGTGCTCGAAGGTTTCGTTGATGACGACGTACTCCGCTTCCGCGGCGTGCGCGATCTCACTGCCCGCCGCGAGCAGGCGCCGCGTGATCACGTTCGGCTCGTCCTGCCCGCGCTTTTTCAGGCGCTCCTCGAGCGCGGCGAGCGACGGCGGCAGAATGAAGATGCCGACCGCGTTGCGGAACTGTTTCTTCACCTGCTGCGCGCCCTGCCAGTCGATTTCGAGCAGCACGTCGTGGCCGTTCTTCATCTGCTCTTCAATCCAGACGCGGGACGTGCCGTAGTAGTTGCCGTGCACTTCGGCGCTCTCGAGAAACTCGTGGCGCGCGTGACGCTCGCGGAAATCCTCGACCGTCGTGAAGTGGTAATGCTGGCCGTCCTGCTCGCCGGGGCGCGCCTTGCGCGTCGTGTACGAAATCGACAGGCAAATCTCCGAATCCTTCGACAAGAGCGCGTTGACGAGTGTCGACTTGCCCGCGCCCGACGGCGCGACGACCATGAAGAGATTGCCGGGATAGACGCCGACGTGCAGTGAATGCGCTGCCGCGCCGTCGCGGTTCGAATCGGTCATGTTGCGTTACTCCAGGTTTTGCACTTGCTCGCGCATCTGCTCGATCAGCAGCTTGAGCGCCATCGACGCATCGGCGAGCTCCTTCGCCGCCGCCTTCGAGCCAAGCGTGTTCGCCTCGCGGTTCAGCTCCTGCATCATGAAATCGAGACGCTTGCCGACGCGGCCGCCCTTCTCGATCACGTGGCGCGTCTCGTTCAGATGCGCGGTGAGGCGCGACAGCTCCTCGGCGATGTCGATGCGGATGCCGTACATCGTCACTTCCTGACGAATGCGCTCGGCCGCCTCCTCGCGCGAAGCGATGGGCGCGCTGCCTACCGGCGCCGCGATGCCGAGCGCCTCCTGCAGCCGCTCGACGATCTTCTGCTGGTGCTTCGCGATCAGCTCCGGCACGAGCGGCGCGATGCGCGCGACGATCGCCTCCATCTCCGCGACGTTCGCGAGCAGCATCGCCGCGAGCTGCGCGCCCTCGCGCGAGCGCACGACGACGAGCTCGCCGATCGCTTCCTTGCCGCATGCGAGCACCGCCTCGCGCAGCGCCTCGGCGGACACGCCGCTCTCGGCAAGCACGCCGGGCCAGCGCAGGATCTCGCCCGAGCGCAGGCGGCCGACGCCCGGAAACGCGTCGAGCACCGCGCGCTCGAGCTCGGCGAGCTGGCTGAGCGCCGCGTGGTTCAGCGCGCCCGCGTTCACGTTCTGGTCGCCGCGCTGCAAATTGATGCGAACGTCGACCTTGCCGCGCGACAGCTTGTTCATCAGCATCTCGCGCAGCGCCGGCTCGCACGCGCGCACATCGTCCGGCATCCGGAAATTGAGGTCGAGGAACCGCGAATTCACAGTCCGCAGTTCGACCGATACGCTCGTGCCGCCGTTGCCGGAGGCCGTCGTGAGATCGCGCGTCGCGCTCGCGTAGCCCGTCATGCTGTAGATCATCGTTCGTCCCGTCGTTTGATGGCCCAGCGGGCCAGGAGGATTCGAGACGCCCGGCGCTTGCGAGGCGCGGGGCGCGAAACAGCCATTATCCCATTTTTGCGGGCCGGACCCGCCGGGCCGACGCGCCGTGCGCGCGGTAAAATTCAGCTTTCTCCTCTGCACATTGCCCCGATGACGAATTCCTCCCCACGCCCGAGCGGCCGCCGCGCCGACCAACTGCGCGACGTGCGCATCACGCGCCACTACACGAAGCACGCGGAAGGCTCGGTGCTCGTCGAGTTCGGCGATACGAAAGTGATCTGCACGGCGAGCGTCGCCGAGCGGGTGCCCGAATTCCTGCGCGATCGCGGCCAGGGCTGGCTCACGGCCGAATACGGCATGCTGCCGCGCGCGACGCACACGCGCAGCGACCGCGAAGCCGCGCGCGGCAAGCAGACGGGCCGCACGCAGGAAATTCAGCGTCTGATCGGCCGCGCGCTGCGCGCGGTGTTCGATCTGAACGCACTCGGCCCGCGCACGCTGCACCTCGACTGCGACGTGATCCAGGCCGACGGCGGCACGCGCACGGCAAGCATCACGGGCGCGTTCGTCGCCGCGCACGACGCGGTGACGAAGCTCGTCGCGGCGGGCAAGATCGCGCGCTCGCCGATCACCGACTACGTCGCCGCGATCTCGGTCGGCGTGTTCGGCGGCGAGCCCGTGCTCGATCTCGATTACGACGAAGATTCCGCGTGCGACACCGACATGAACGTGGTGATGACGGGCGCGGGCGGCTTCGTCGAGGTGCAAGGCACCGCGGAAGGCGCGCCGTTCTCGCGCGCCGAGATGAACGCGCTCCTCGACCTCGCGCAAGCCGGCATCGGCGAGCTCGTGCGCCTGCAGCGCGCCGCGCTGGAGGCCTGAGATGTCGCACGCATCGAACGACGCCGCGCTCTCGCGCATCGTCCTCGCGTCGAACAACCCCGGCAAGCTGCGCGAGTTCGCCGCCCTCTTCTCGACGGCCGGCATCGCTGTCGTGCCGCAGGGTGAGCTCGGCGTATCGGAAGCCGACGAGCCGCACGTGACGTTCGTCGAGAACGCGCTCGCGAAGGCGCGCCATGCGTCGCGCGCGACGGGCCTGCCCGCCGTCGCCGACGATTCCGGCCTGTGCGTGCCCGCGCTGCTCGGCGCGCCGGGCGTCTACTCGGCGCGCTACGCGCAGCGCGCCGGCCGCGAGAGGAGCGACGCGGCGAACAACGCGTATCTCGTCGAGCAACTGCGCGACGTCGCCGACCGGCGTGCGTACTACTGCTGCGTGCTCGCGCTCGTGCGCCACGCGGACGATCCGGAGCCGATCGTTGCCGAAGGCCGCTGGGCGGGCGAGATCGTCGATGCGCCGCGCGGCGCGCACGGCTTCGGCTACGATCCGCACTTCTTCGTGCCGGCGCTCGGCGCGACGGCGGCCGAGCTCGAGCCGGCCGCGAAGAACGCGGTCAGTCATCGCGCGCTCGCGCTGAAAGCGCTCGTCGCGCGGCTCGGAGAGATTCGATGAGCGACGCCGCCGCCAACGGCGCGCGCGTCGTCGCGACGTTCGCCGCGCCCGGCAAGATCCGGCTCGCGTCGCTGCCGCCGCTCGCGCTGTACGTGCATTTCCCGTGGTGCGTGCGCAAGTGCCCGTATTGCGACTTCAATTCACACGAATGGAAGGACGGCGGCGCGCTGCCCGAGCGCGACTATCTCGACGCGCTGCGCGCCGATCTCGAGCACGCGCTGCCGCTCGTCTGGGGACGCCAGGTGCATACGGTGTTCATCGGCGGCGGCACGCCGAGCCTGCTGTCGGCGGCGGGCCTCGACCGGCTGCTTTCCGACGTGCGCGCGCTGCTGCCGCTCGACGCGGACGCCGAAATCACGCTCGAAGCGAACCCCGGCACGTTCGAGGCGGCGAAGTTCGCGCAATTCCGCGCGAGCGGCGTGAATCGCCTGTCGATCGGCATCCAGAGCTTCGACGAGGCGCACCTGAAGGCGCTCGGCCGAATCCACGACGCCGCGCAGGCGCGCGCCGCGGTCGAGATCGCCGCGCGCACGTTCGACAATTTCAATCTCGACCTGATGTTCGCGTTGCCGAGCCAGACGCTCGACGAATGCCGCGCCGATCTCGAAACCGCGCTGTCGTTCGCGCCGCCGCATCTGTCGCTCTATCACCTGACGCTCGAGCCGAACACGTATTTCGCGAAGTTCCCGCCCGCCGTGCCGGACGACGACATGTCGGCCGACATGCAGGACTGGCTGCACGAGCGCACCGCGCAGGCGGGCTACGCGCGCTATGAGGTGTCCGCTTACGCGAAGCCGCATCGGCAGTGCAAGCACAACCTCAACTACTGGCGCTTCGGCGACTATCTCGGCATCGGCGCGGGCGCGCACACGAAGCTGTCGTTTCCGAACCGAATCCTGCGTCAGGCGCGCTACAAGCATCCGGCGACATTCATCGAGCAGGCGAAAGCGGGCGCGGCGGTGCAGGAGGAACGCGAAGTCGGGCCGCGCGATCTGCCGTTCGAGTTCATGCTGAACGCGCTGCGGCTCGTCGAAGGCGTGCCCGTGCACAGCTTCGCCGAACGCACCGGCATGTCGCTCGCCGCGATCGAGCCCGCACTCGCGCAAGCCGAGCGACGCGGCCTCATCGTCCGCGATCACGTGCGCATCGCGCCGACGCCGCTCGGCCAGCGCTTCCTCAACGATCTGCAGGCGCTTTTCCTGCGCGACGAATGACCGGCTGACGCTCGATCTGCACCCAGGCGACGCTCGGCCGAAGAACGAGCGGCCGATGCGCAAACGCGCGAATCGAACGCGGCGACGCCGACGATTCGCGCGCCATTTCGGTTACAATGCACGGCCTTGGAAGCGTGGCCGAGTGGTTTAAGGCACTGGTCTTGAAAACCAGCGACGGGCAACCGTCCGTGAGTTCGAATCTCACCGCTTCCGCCAGGACACGCTTTCCCCGCCTCTCAATAAATGCCGCAAAGCCAAGCCGGACAAAGGTTTGCGGGCAATCTGAGCTTTCGTAAGCATCCAAGAAAAGTCGTAAAATTCCAAATTTTGCCGGGTACTTTTCCGGGTACTTTTTGGACCTATAACGACAATGCCTGAGAGCCTCCTACGTCATCTGCAATGCCGCGCGGCCAAGCCGCGCGAACGCGCCTATCGCCTTAGCGATGGCGGCGGTCTCGCATTGCTCGTCAAGCCCAACGGATTGAAGTACTGGCAGTTCCGGTACATGAAGCCGGACGGCCGCGAAGGCTTGATACAGATCGGCCCGTACCCACGCGTCACGCTAGAGGCCGCAAGAGCGGCACGGAACGAGCATCGCGCGGCCGTGCAGGGCGGCAACGATCCTGCGATGCTGCGCAAGCAGGAGAAGGCCCGCCGCAAGATCGACGCAGCCCGCGCGCTGAACTTCAAGCAGTGCGCCACGGCGTTTATCGAGGCACGCAGTGCGGAATGGGTGAATCCGAAGCACACGCAACAGTGGACGAACACCCTCGCGACCTATGCCTATCCCATCATCGGCGCATTGCGCCCGGCCGACATCGACACGGACCTCGTGCGTCGAGTGCTTGAGCCGATCTGGCTAACGAAAAATGAGACCGCATCGCGCCTGCGCGGCCGAATTGAGAACGTGCTGGATTGGGCGAAGGTGCGTGGCCTGCGTGACGGCGAGAACCCGGCTCGCTGGAGTGGACATCTCGATCAACTGCTAGCCGCGCCGACCAAGGTGCAAAAGCCCAAGCATCACACCGCCCTTCCCTTCACGGAAATTGGCGCGTTCGTCGCAGAACTGCGCGGCATGGTCGGCACGGCGGCGCGTGCGCTGGAATTCACGATCCTGACGGCGATGCGTACCGGCGAGGTGATCGGTGCGCGCCACGATGAATTCGACGCGGATGCGCAGCTTTGGACCGTTCCAGCCGAGCGGATGAAGGCCAAGCGAGCGCATCGCGTTCCGTTGTCGGCGGCGGCGTTGGCACTGCTGAAAGCGCTGCCTACGTCGGAGGATTCGCCCGTCGTGTTCGAGGGCATGAGGGCTCGACGGCCGATGTCCAACATGGCGATGCTGCAAGTGTTGGAACGCATGAAGCGTGGCACGCTGACTGTCCACGGCTTCCGCTCGACGTTCCGGGATTGGGCGGCAGAGAGCACATCGTTTTCGAACGAGGTAGTCGAGATGGCGCTTGCGCATGCGATCCGCGACAAAACCGAGGCGGCGTACAGGCGCGGCGACCTGTTCGAAAAGCGCCGCACGCTGATGCAGGCATGGGCCGACTACATCGAGCAAGAAGTGGCGACCACATTAACCAAGGCCGCAGCCTGACCGCTTGGCCGCTCGGGCGTTCGACGGTGCGCCTGTTGGTCGTGAGCGCCATTGCCGCTATGAATATGTCCCCCTTCCGTGAGTTTCTCACCGATAAAACGGGCGTGACCTGGACGTGACGCGATCAATTGATTTAGCCCGCTATGATTATGTGGCCCCCCTATATCCGTCACCAGTAGAGAAAGGACGCGGGTGTGAGCCCCCGCATGCCGGCGACGGCATGGGGGCCCCCCGCGACTCCGGCCGCTGAACCCTTGCGATGGACGCAACAATGTGGGTGGGAGCGCGTCGCCGACTTCCCCCTGCGGAAACGCGTTTTCGATGGTTTCCAACTCGCGGAGAGCCGCGCCCGGCCTACGCTTGCGCTTGTCTCGGGTGTCCGCCGCAAAGCCGCTCAGCGCAAAACACGCTGGAGATTTGGAGATAAACGCCAGAATCGGCCGCAAAGCCTTGTGGCGTAAGGCTTTGATTGTCTCCAAACAGACTTGGAGAACGCTGGAGATACTGGAGATAAACGAACCCGGATCGTTACGAATTCAGCAAGATTCGAGACCGGCTTTCCCGGCTCGTGCCCAGTGATTTACGGGGCTGCTCCAATCGAAATTTAGGACAATCTATAGCTCAACATGACAGCTAGGCGACATGACGAACTGAAAATGGTCCGTAAATACCGTGTCCTTGAATGCACCATAGCGCGACGATTCAAGGCATGGCAAGAATCTCGGGAAAACTTGATAAGGACGGGAACCTTGTGTCGCTCGGCGCGGCGATTCGCGCTCGCCGCAAGGAATTGGTGATGTCGCAAGAGGCGTTGGCTGATTTTGCAGAGATCGACCGCTCGCACATGGGCAAGATTGAACGCGGTGAACGAAACGTTACCTTCATGAATATCGTCCGCATTGCGCACGCATTGCAACTTCTTCCCTCCGAGTTACTGCGTAACGCCGGCCTGTAGGCGCAGGCAACACATAGCGTGCGCCGCCCGGTTCCATCTGGTGCGCATTGCCAAAGCAACTTTGATTCGCGGGTGTGGAATCGCGCGCAAAGGAATTCCCGCCGCCGCCCTCCCGCACGGCGGCGGCGCGGTTCACAGTTCGAGCGTGAAGATCGACGGACGAACGCGGTACACCATGAATTTCCCGTGGCCGGGGATGTACTCCTGTCGATACGGATAGCCGTCGCTGCGCGGCATCAGCACGCCGCGCTTCATCAACGCCTTGGCGACCATCTTGTGATCGAAGCCGGCGCACACGTCCTTGCGAAACACGGCCGCCTCGATCAGATATTCCGTCTCGACGCTTTCGGCATCGTCGATGCTCATCTTGTCGCCGAACTCGGCGTAATACTCGCGATCGGACGCGATCGCCGTGCGGCGCTCGTCGCGCTTTACGTGCTGCTTGAAGCCCGCCCGGTGCGGCACGTTCGGCCGATGGTCGTCCTGCGCGCGGTTCATCCGCACGAAACGATTGTCGCCGTGCGCGACGAGGAAGTGCAGCACCTGACGCACGGCTTCCGCTTCGTCCGAATTGCCCGCGCCGCCGCGCAACTCCATCCAGCCCTCGAAGCAACGACGCGCCGCATCGACCGACGCGCCTTCCGGCCAACCGGTCAGGCCTTGCGCGGTCGCCAGCTCGCCCGCCACAGCAACAAGGCAGAATCGTTTCGCGACACGCGCGACCTGCGAATGCGCGCCGTCCGGCACCCATTCCGTCACCAGCTCATCAACGCGCTTGCGCAGATGTTCCGCCAGCTCGTCCGCCTGCGCGGATGCGAACTCGATGAACGCCGGCCCGGCCGTGCCGTAGTGTTTGCCTGCGTGCCGCTCTAGATGCTCGATCAACGCGGCCGGCGTCGGGAAGCCGTGCAGTTCCTCCACCACGCCCATGTCGCCCACTTCGGCAGGGATCGCCGGCAAGCGCACTTCAATGCCGCCCTTCATCGGCTTGTTCGCCTCGGCCATCAGCGCGGATACGCTCTTCTCGCCGTTCGACAGGAACAGCAGCCGCCACGTCAGGACTGGCTTGGCCGACCCGTTGCGCGACGCGCGCGCCTTACCCGACTCGTTCGCGAGCATGTAAATCACGTCGCCGACCAAGCGCGGCTCGACCTGCCCGATTTCATCGAGGATCAACAGTGCGTCGCTGTGCTGCGTGGCGACCGCTTCGAGCGCGTTGTCGGTCGCTTTCCAGCTCCGCACGTAGTCCGGCGAGCCGAACACGGACGCAGCGATCACGCCGCCCGTCGACTTGCCCTTGGAGGTCGTGCCGAGCAGGTGAAAGCCGCCCGACTGGAGCCCCGAGAAGTGCAGCAGCGGACCCGCAAAGGCGGTCGCGATGCAGAACAGCAGCCGGCTGTTGCCGACGCAGTAGGCCGCGACCTCGCGCCGCCAGTCGTCGAGCGTGCCGCGCTCCTTGAACTGGCTCTGGATCGGCGTATCGGCCTGATAGATCAGCGCCTCCTTGCCCGTGCCGATCACGCGATCGGGCAGCACGAACGCGCCGTGATGCCAGCCGACGCGCGGCACGCAGCGCACGCGCTCGTCGGGCCGCGCCATCTGGATGTAGTTCGCGATCTGCATGCGGGCGGTCTGCGTGACGCCGAGCTTGACGCCCATATCGAGCAGCATGCGCCGCAGCTCGGTGCCGTCGCCCGCGAACAGGCCGGCCGGCACCGCCCATCGCTTGAGGATGCCGTCGCGGTCGGTGAATTCCAGCAGATAGCCCCATTCGCTGCTCATCTCGTTGCGGGTCTCCGCGATCACGTCGATGCGCGTGCTGATCCAATGCGGCGGCAGCGGATCGCCCTGATTGTTAAAGCCGTGATACCAGACGCCTTCGTCGTCGACCTCGAACCGCCACGAGCCATCCTGCGCGCGAGCCGTTTTCGGGCGCTTGGCGGGCTTCGTGGCTGGCGGCCTAGCCTTGCCCTTATTGGAACCCGGCGAGCCGTCTACGGCGAGCGCTGCGCGCACGGCAGCGGCTACCGCATCCGGGCCGAGGTGTACAGCCAGATCGTTGAAGTCCGTACCGGCCGCCGGACGGTTCGGGCCGAAGTCGGGAACGGCCACCGTGCCGCCCACGGCTTCGGCGGTTGCGCGGGCCTTGGCTATTCCCGGATTGCCGTTCGTCGTGTGGTCGTCGTCGGCGCACACGACGATGCGCGCGTCCGGATACCGACCATGCAGTGCCGTCGCGACGGCGTGCAGGTTGCCGGCGTCGAACGCGACGGCGGCCGGGTAGCCCGTCGCGGCCGCGAGCGTCGCGCACGTGGCGTTACCCTCGCCGATCAGCAAGACCGAAGATACCGCGCCGCCGATCAGCGAGAAACAGCCTGCCTTACGGCCGTTCGGCAGATAGCGTTTCTGACCATCGGTCAGGATGAATTCGAGCGTCCACAGCTTGCCGTCCGCATCACGCGCCGGAATGACGAGTGCGCCGTCGCATGCGGCCGTGCCGATGCTCAGGTTGCCGCGATAGACGCGCAGCGCGTCGGCGGGGATGCGTTTGCGAACGAGGTAGGGGTGATCGGTCGGCGCGGGCTCGGCCGCCGACCAGATCGATTCGGCGAGCGCCGACGCGGCTTGCTGCTTCTCGGTCAACGCAGCCAGCTCGGCCGCCTCGCGGGCGGCGCGCTCAGCGTGCTGCCGTTCGCGCTGTTCTGGATCGACCGGCTTGGCGCGATGCGCGCGCGGATCGAAGCCGCCAAGCTTTGCGAGGTGGAACAGCGTGTTGATGGTAATCTTGCCGCCCTTGAACGACTTCCACACATCGCGGGCGTCTCTTGCGTGGTAGTTCTGCGCGCCTTGGCTCCATTCGTTCCAGAGGGCGAAACCCTCTTCGCCAAATTCGGCCTTGAGCGCCATGCCGGCCTGACGCCACGTGTCGCGATCGTCGGCCGGAACATAGCCGAGCGCGACGCTCGCCCGCTCGAATTCGGACATGGGTGTGTTACTCATAGATTCCCATTGGACGCGCGCCGGCCAGCTATCCGATTAGTAGTCCATATCGGGTAGCCAGTTACCGGCGCGCGAAGAATTGAATGATGCTGACGGCCGCCTAGCGGCCGAGCATCATGGTCGCCTCAGTGCGTCGTGCGCGGATCGCGCGTGACACCGAGCGCCGCGAACAGGTGCTGTTGCACACGCCCCATCAGGCCGGCGGCGAACGCGTGGCGGCTGACCGTGACGCGATGCGCATCGACCTCGCCGTCGTCGCGCATGCCGGCTTTCAGCCCGCGCACGAAGGCATCGACCTGAAAGGCGGCGTAGTCGTACAGACGCACTTCGCCTTTCAGCTCAAGCCATGCGTCGGCGCAGACCGCGCCGAGGTCGACGGCGAATTGCAGTTCGATCGGTGCGCCGGTATCGAGCGGCGGCGCGTTGTCGAATCCTTCAATCACGGCGGTTCGGACGTACTGGCTCATTGCGCACCTCCGACAACGGTCATCGCAAAGGCCAGCTCGCGCAGTTCGCTCGCCATGCCCTGCACCAGCCAAAGCAGGTTGACGCGCGCGCCCTCGCTCATGTCTTGAAACGTCGTGAAGCCGTCGTCGGCGAACGCCAGCAGCAGCGATTCGAGGTGCATCGCACGGCTCGCGACGAAGTGAGACAACGCGAGCGTGCCGGCGAATTCGATGCGGCGGCCGTCGTTCATGTGGATCGACAACGCATCAGCCACGCCGCACCTCCGCACGCACGAGCGCCGCGATGGCGACGAGGGCCGCGCCGGTCGCATCGAGCGTGGATGGGTACGTGTCGGCGGTGGCTGCTTCGCGCAGCGCGGCGCGGATGATCGAGTGGATAAGGGGAACATTTCGCCCGGAATAGGCGTGTGTGCACTTGCGCATTGGGTGCGACCTCCGTTTTCGTGGTAACGAACCCGGCTCCCAACGCCAATTGGGGTGGCCGGGCACATGACAGGGTTGGCGTACCGGCGAAAACGGAAACCGGCGTGCCCGAGGGCACCCCCGCCAAGGCCCGACCGTTGAAGGCGTGCGTTGACGCGCGGACGAAAAAATACCGCCAAATGGCGGTCGTCCGCCGTTTTCAGATTCCGGACGCCAATCCGGGTCGCTGCTGTCTCAGCGACACGCATAGGATACCGCGCGAGGCCGCGCGGCGCAAATTTGCCGAGCGACAAACCCGAAACGACGAAGCGGCGCAGCCGCAGCCGGCCACACCGCGTCATGGCAAAGCGACTTTGGGTGCGCGCGATCGTCATGCGCTGAGCCCGTTTTCGATCAGCGTGACCGCGATGCGTTGCAGCCGCACGGCGGAGCGGGCGTGCTGGTCGTCGCCACGCGACCACAGCACGTCGATAATGGCGTCGATTTGCTGCACCGATTGGATCGGCGAGTGGCCGGCCTGCATCGTCCAACGCGTCGCCCACGTCGAGCACCGAGCCTTCCAGCTCGCTCGCGAAAATCACACGCGACACAGGCGACAGGTTGCCCGGCGCGATGAGCAACTGGGCAATTTGCGTCGCATGAATCGCCGCCAGTTGGCAGGCGTGGCTATCCGACGCCCAAAGAGCGGTCGACACGCGCTCCAGGAACACGGCCATCCGAAGCAGATCGAGATTGCCGCACGTCACGCGCGCATCTTCGAACGCCGTGCAAGCGTCGAGCCACGCGCGACACATCGCAGCGGTTCGGCGAGCTTCACCTTGGGTCATGCTTACGCTGCCTCCCGCGTCGTCAGGGCGTCGAGCCACGCGTCCACGTCGGCGACCACGAAGCCGATGGCGCGCGGGCCGAGTTTCACGGGGCGCGGGAACGTGCCGGCCTTGATGCGGCGACGGACCTCGCTTTCGCTGAGGCCAACGCGCTCCAGCAGCGCCGGCATTCGCACGATGCGGCGCGGTTGGATTGCGGTTGCTTGGAATTGAACTGTCATAAAGCCTCCTAGATGCTCCCTGCCAATCGCAAGGATTGGAGCGGAGTCTAGAAGGCTCGCGCATGCCAATCATATGATTGGCATGCCATCGGCTAGTGCTTCTTTCCAGCCGCGCGCTGAATGGTACTGCGTGCAACGCCCCATTGGTCGGCAAGTGTCAGTTCGATATCTTTGACTTGCTTGTCCGGGTGCGCGGCGACTAGGTCGTCGTACTGCCGTTTCACTTCGTCTTTGTCAGCCGCCGTGAGCTTCGTTCGCGCGAGGGTTCCCTTGATTTGGAAGCTCGCCCGCTTCGCGCGCATCTCGTCAACGGTCGAGCCAAGCTCCTCGATGTGCTGTTCGCGGGCTTCCAACTGCGCGAACAGTCTGCTCGCCTCGGTGGAAGACAGGCGTCCTGTCGCGCATACGCTCGCGAGCAGCAGCAGTTTTTCCGCGTGGATGCGGTAGTCCGTCACCGTTTCCAGATCGGGGTAGAAGATATCCAGTGCCGCGCGATCGATGCGAGCATCCAGTTCAGCACCAAATTGGTCTCGTGCGTAATCGTTACTCTGCACGTCCGACCTGAGCCATGCTTTGAGCCAAAAGGCGACGTTCGGATCATGCTCAACGTCCCGCGCGAGCCGGACGAGATGCTCGATGGCACGAGCAGCCTCGCGAATCGCAAGCCCCGACAGCAGTTGCGCATCAGTCAGTAGATCATGCGCACCGATGTACTGTCGGGCCATCATCAACAAGTTGCCGTCATCAGCATCGGCTTCGCCACCGCGCTTGAAGATGCTATACGCCTTGTACATCAAGTTTGTTGCGGCGCGTTGTGCCCAGGCCGGGTAATCCCATCTTTCCACGACTTCGGCCCGCCGCCAGCAATACACGTTTCGGCGACAAGCGCCTTCGATTTCCCAGTACCGTCCGAGGGTGGTCTCAATAAATCGCGCCAGGCTGAGAGCCATTTCCTGCCATTCGGGGCGGCGGCGGATTACATCACGGCGATCGAGCGGAGCGAGTAGATCAGCGAAGAAGTAATCAGAGAGCGGATTGATCGCGACGTGCCGATTACGCAGCGCGATTGTGTCAAGGCAATTCACTTCATAGCCAACGTCATCAACGACCGCGCCAAACGATCTGTACAGCCCTTGTAGCAGCAAGTAGCCTCCCTGAGAAAATGTGTGTGAATAGACGCGGCGGGTTGGCAAGCCCAATTCGAACGAAAACGTGAGCCTCTGCGACGTTAGAATGAATCCAGGACACCCCTCCATCACCACCCCTCGGCAAAGCCCCGCGCAACGGCGCCGGCCGTGACGATGGCTTCGCTCAGGCCAAGTCCGACCGTGCGCCCATCTCCACGACGCGGTTTGGCGGCAGACCTAATTGGGCAGTTACATCCAACTCGTTCTTGTAGAGCAGGATGAATAGACTCAGCAGCACGCGCCGCCCCAGGTTGCCGCCCACAGGCACCACTAACGATTCGCGGCCCAGATGGCCAGCGGCATACCACCGACGGTACGTGGAGACTGCGAGACTAGCGGAACAGGCACATTCTTCATATCGGCCATAGTGGTCGCTTCAGAAAACAGAAATAACGCACGCTAGGCCCGCGAGGCCAGCCTGGCTCGGAGTTTTGGCAATCGCGCAGCAAAGGCCTGACTGAGTCATCTGGTGTGCGTGACCTTCCCCCGTTCTCCCGGACGGATGTAATGACACGCCATGCTCTGTGCTAACGAAGATCAATGTTGAATGCCGCCGGTGAGGATTGTAGAAGTATTCGTTGTTGTCGAACACATCGGCACGCGCCTCATCGATATAGCCGTGCAGTGATCTGCCCCGTGCAGGTCCTCGCTGAGACCTAACACCCGTGAGTTGCAACAATCCCACGAGAAGCTCGTAATCTGGATCCATTTTTCTTGGGAAATTATGGGGAAATTATGGACTTGCCAAATTTTGCCAAACTAAGTAGGATGCTCGCATGAGCACGATGAACATTTCCTTGCCGGAAGCGCTGAAAGTATTTGTCGACGAACAAGTCAGTCAGCGTGGCTACGGCACCAGCAGCGAGTACGTCCGCGAGCTTATTCGTAAGGATCAAGACCGTCAGCGACTTCGCGATCTGTTGTTGCAGGGAGCTGCAGCAGCGCAGACGCCGGCCGTCGATGAGGGATATTTTGACTCCTTGCGTGCACGCGTACGGAACGCTCGCGGATGAAGGTTAAGCCACTTATTCCGAGAGCGTTGGCTAGGCAAGATGTCGATGACGCAGTGAGCTGGTATGTGAACGAAGACGCCGAACGAGCCGCGTTGGGCTTCATTGATGCTTTGGAACAAGCCTACGCTCACATATGTCGCCATCCGTCCTCAGGTTCGACGCGCTATGCATACGAGCTTGGCATTCCTGAATTACGTTGTTGGTCGTTGAAGCGCTACCCGTACATAGTCTGCTATGTGGAAAGGGACGACCACATCGATGTCTGGCGTGTTCTGCATGGCCAGAGAAATTTCGCCGATTGGCTCGTCAGTGAGCATTAAGAGACCCGTTTAGCCGAAACCGCCTTCAAGGGCCGACGCGACAAGAAACGAATTCGGGATACGCCGATACCCCAAAGCGGCCCACCATATACAACGCGCAGCTACTGTACCCCGACCAACTGATAGCCAGTCGTCCTCGAACGCGCGTCGAATCCGCCATTGGCAGCGCGTCGAAAGAAGCTGGCAACGTGCCAAGGCGGCCGCTTGCCGGATGCATGGGGAAGCCAGGCGTACGGGGATACCGTCGCCTTTCGGAATCGGCGAAAAATGTCGCAGTGTTAATACGTGACGCGCGAAGGGTGGCGCGTTTCCATTGCTGCGAAGACATGACGAGTTCGGGCGCGATGATGTGGCGACATCGCGTGACGAAATAAGTCGACGTCGGCGTGCCGTCAGTACGAGGTATTGGACGACTACTCGTGAGTGACGCGAAACGCGATGAACAAGGAAAAATGATGCTGGTATGCAACATCGGCCTTCGTCATTTCACTTTGGACGCATGTCGCCCTGGGTCCGATGCTTGTCGGAGGCTACGGCCACCCCGTGCACGGTGTACTTGCCGGGCGACGAGGGATTTTCGTCCTTTTCGTACTAAATCTGGCAGTTTCTCCTCAGAGCCTTTATTTATAAGGTTCTCAGAGGCCTGTGACTATTGTCAGTAGGCAAAAAATACGTCTGCGATAACATACCTGCCCGCGATTACGGATCGCGCGAACTTGACGGGAGGCAGGAGATGCCATGTCTGGAATTTCGCTATGAGGGAAAGGATCGTCTATCCGCCTCCAGTCACCGCGGCTTGATGTGCCTCGGCATCGTATCGCATCCGATCACCACCCCGTAGTCCAAGGTTGCGCAAGGTAGTGTTGTAATGGCAAACAGGTAAGATCGGGACTCATCAAACCTGCATCGTCTTCTGGACATCACGGTCCGTGGCAAAAATGACGAATGAGTCAGCGGATTCCATTGGGGCCAGCGGGCTTCGACCTGGGTGGGCCGGATATACGCATCGGCTTGCGCTTGATCCTCGAGCGAGCGGGCAGGTTGCGAAACAGCAGGACGGATCAATCGCGTTGTTCTTCTTGTTGTTCCTCATACCGCTGCTGTCGTTCGGCGCATTCGCGATCGACGTCGCGCGCGTGGCGGTGGTGCGCAACGAGCTGCAAAACGCAGCCGATGCAGCGGCATTGACTGGTGCGGCGGCGTTGATGCAATCCATCGACACCGGTCCGAACTGGGCGCAGGCCGTCTCGACGGCGAACGGCGCGGTGGCTCTCAACGCGTCGGATGGCGTGAAGCTTTCGGCCGGCATGGTCAAGGCGGGCTACTGGAACTTGGCCGGCAGCCCGGCCGGCATGCAAGCGACGACCATTACACCTGGAACCTACGACGCGCCGGCGGTGCAGGTCACGATGACGCGCGCGACGGGCGTCAACGGCGGGGCGATACCGTTACTGCTGGGAGGCCTGCTCGGGATCGATAGCGTGTCCGGCAGCGCGACCGCTGTGGCGGCGATCGCGGCACCGGGGGCGGTCGCTTCGGGCGGATTGTTTCCGATCGCGCTGGACCAGTGCGTCTACAACCAATATTGGAACCTGGCGACCAATCAGCCGCTCGTCAATCCGTCGACGAATCTGCCGTACGAATTCATCGTGACGAACGGACAGACATACGGCATGTCCTGCATGGCAGGCCAATGGACTTCATTTCAGTCGACGGCGAACGACGTGACGACGATGACGAACCTGATGGCGACCGGCAATCCGTCGCCGTTTGCCATCGGCGACAGTATCTGGCTCGTCCCGGGGGCGAAGACGGCGCTTTACAGATCGGTTCCGGTAGGGACGACCGTGGTGCTGCCGGTCGTCACGCAGACGTCCAGCAAGACCTATGTCGCGATCGTCGCCTTCGCCGCCTTCCATATCGACGCATCGGTCGGCGGGAGCGCCAAGTACATCCAGGGGCACTTCGTCAGCGGCGTCAAACTGACCGGCGTCGCAACCGGCGTCGGGCCGTATTACGGCGTCTACGCGCCGCCAAGGCTCGCGTTTTGAGCCGAGATTCGCACGCGACGCAGGATGCGATGGGCCGCGCTGATGCGTTACCTCGACGATCCGCAAGTCCCGATCGATAACAACTGGTGCGAAAACCAGAGTCGCCGCCGGAACTCCGGATCATGGTTCGGCCGACCTTTGCGGCTACCCGGTTTCTCTTCGGATTCTGTCGAAGGTAAGCACCTCGCGGCGGCCGTCCGCAACACGACGGCCGCGTGAGGCATGATCGGGCATCGGACTACCTGGTTATCATTGGCTGGCAATCAATCAGTAGACGCCGATGGGTCAGCCTGCCGAGGCAGCTTGGTGGCCACGTTCCAGGGCAACAGTTCGTCGATGCGGTTAATCGGATGGTCAGCGATATGGGTCAGGACGTATTCGAGGTAGGCGCGCGGGTTGATCCTGTTGAGCTTGCACGTCCCGATCAGACCGTACATCGCGGCAGCCCGCTCGCCGCCGCTATCGGAGCCGGCGAACAAGAAGTTCTTGCGCCCCAAACTCACACAGCGCAGCGCGTTTTCAGCCAGGGCGTTGCTGATCTCGGCGCAGCCCTCTTTGCCATACAGCACGAGCGCATCCCACTGGTTAAGCGAGTAACGGATCGCTTTGGCCAGCTCGGATTTCTTCGACAGCGTGGCGAGCTTGCCCGTCATCCACGCCTTGATGGCTGCAAGCAACGGCACGCTTTTCTCTTGCCGCACGCGCAGCCGTTCAGCAGCAGGTCGGCCTCGGATGTCGACCTCAACGCCGTAGAGCTCGCCGATCAATTCGAGTACCTGTCGGGTCGCGTCGGTCGGCGTGCGGTCGTGAACCTCGTAGATGTACCGTCTCGCGTGGTCCCAGCATGCCGCTTCACGGATCTTGCCGCGCTCGTACAGTTCGTTGAAGCCGCTGTAGGCGTCGGCCTGCAGGATGCCCGCGAATCCGGCGAGATGGGTCTGGGGATGGATGCCTTTACGGTCGGGCGAGTAGGCAAACCACACTGCAGCCGATTCCGCCGAACCCGAACGGCTGTCGTCGCGCACGTACACCCAGAGCCGTCCGGTCTTCGTCTTCTTGTTGCCCGGCGCAAGCACCGGGATCGGCGTGTCGTCCGCATGCAGCTTCGACGTTGCCATCGTGTAGCGGCGCAGCGCCTCGGTCAGCGGCTCGCAAAGCGCCTCGCACTGACCGACCCAGCGGCCCATGCTGGCCGGATCGAGCTTCACGCCGTCGCGCGCGGCAATCTGCGACTGCCGATACAACGGCGTGTGGTCCGCGTACTTCGAGACGAGGATGTCGGCCAGCAGGCTCGGATGGGCGATGCTGCGCGTGATCGGCAGGCCAGGCATGGACGGTTGCGAGATGTGGTGGCACGGGCAGACCCACTTGCGACGGATCGTGCGAATCACCTTGAACACCGCCGCGACCCGGGCGAGTTGCTCGGACACGTCTTCTCCGAATGGCTGCATGGCGCCGCCGCACTTCGGACAGGTCGCGTCAGCTTCCAGCACGCGTTCTTCGCGTGGCAGATGCGGCGGCAGCGCTTCCTTCGGCGACGCGTCGCCGGCCGGCGTGCCCGCACTCGATTGGCGGGCGCGTCGCATATCCGCGACGCCACGCTCACCCGTCAGATCTTCGAGCGCGGTTTCGAGCCGCGCGACCTCCCGGTCCAACTGCTCGGACTTGCGCCCGAACTGCATGCGCTTGAATTTGGCGATCTGCGCCTTGAGATGCTCGATCTCGAAATCACGCTCGGCAAGCTGAGCACGGGCCTCGACCAGCAAGGCCCGCAGCGTTTCAACATCGTCAGGAAGTTCGGCGCCGTTCGACATGCGGCGCAGTTTACGAGCCTTCCGCGCGGTTTACAACATCGACAGTGCCGCGGTACGACGCGGCTGCCTCCAATCGATGCCTTCGAGCAACATCGACAGCTGCGCCGCCGTCAGATGAACCTTGCCGCCATCGGCCTGCGGCCAGACGAAGCGGCCACGCTCAAGCCGCTTCGCGAGAAGCCAGAGCCCGTCCTCGGTTGCCCACATGACCTTCACGAGATCGCCCCGGCGTCCCCGGAAGATGAACACGTTGCCACCCAGCGGATTCTCCTCGAGCGCCGTCTGCACCTTCGCCGCCAGCCCCTGAAATCCGCAGCGCATGTCGGTGATGCCCGCAACAAGCCAGACGCGTGTACCCGTGGGCAGGGAGATCACGACCGCAGACTCCCCAGTACGACCCGCAGCGTATCGGCATCGACCACGCCGTCGACCTTGACGATCACCCCGCTGATCCGAATCTCGATCGTCCCGGTTCGCGGCGTCGGATGGTCGACGTCGGGGGCATCCGGTGGCATTGTCACCGGCGGCGTCTCATGAACCACCGCCACTGGAATCAGCGACGTCGATTCGACCTGCAATTGCGCGCGATACCGGCTCCGCCAGGTGAACAGCATGTTTGCGTTGATGCCATTCTCCCGCGCCAACTTCGCAACCGACACACCAGGCTCGCAGGCCGCGGCCGCAAGCCGGCGTCGAAACTCGGGATCATGGTTCGGGCGTCCCTTGCGGCTACCCGGCTTGGCTTCCGACTCCGTCACAGTGATGTCCATCAAATCCAAAATGATGGGCACCACTTTGATGTCGCTCTTCATCGCCGTCTACGACGGCCGTCGTGAGGTGCTTACTGTCGAAGTGATGTCCATCAAATCGAAAATGATCGGCATCACTTTGGTGCCGGTTCTCGACTCCGTCTACCACGGCCTCCACGAGGCGCTGATATGACTTACCACGCAACAGCAACTGCTGACGGACTACCGGATGCGACTGGGGCTAGTGGGCGCGACCGGGTGAAAGTGCCGGATTTTGCATCCAAATGGCGCGGCTCGGTAAAGTCGAGGACTTCTCAAATTATTGATTTAAAATGTGATTCAAAACAAACCGCCAGATTTAGTACGAAAAGGACGAATACCTCGACAAGGGGGCAATGGTGCGCTGATCGTCTTCACGTCGTTCGGTGCGTCGGTTGTCTGACGGTATTCACGGGCTTGCCCGCCGTATCACTGGAACCCATCACGTGTCGGAGGGCTGTTACCGGCAGAATATGACCCGCACACCGGAAGTCAGTGGTTCCCGGGGCTGTTCGTTGCTCGTATAAGCGTCCGCACTGAACTGGCGATACGTCTTACCGTTCACGGATACCTCGCCCTGCGTCGAGCGTTCGGTCATCGCCAAGTTGCTCGTTTTCCATTGGCGCACCGTCCCAGACGCGGAAGCGTGCGACGACTCCGCGATGTGCTTTGTCGTAATGTCAGCATCGGACCAGGGTTTGGCCTGCATCTTCTCGGTACGATGCCGTACTGAGCTCAACTTATCGGGTACAGTCCATGAACGGGCTTCGAAGGCTGGCGGGCGATCGAAGGTCTCGGGTTGCCATGCAAGCGCATGGCCTTCCCGCGGATCAATATAAACAACTAGCGGTTCGCTCATCATTACCATCGGAACACACCCCGAGTTTTCAGCTCGCGGCAGCATGGCGATCGTCTGTTGAACGTTGAGTGCATTCGCAGCATTTTGTTCGCTGAGAATGGCGAGCAACGCTTGGTTCGACAAGTTGGCCTGGGCGATCGCCTGCCCGCTACAGAATGCCAACATAAACAATGCGCTCCTCATGGTCGCCTCCATACAACTTGCTAGGCAAAAAGGGGTGCGGGCCCGGGGGAGCCAACACCCTCAAAGTAAGGGGAATATGGGAAGCATTATCCCCCTACGTGCGCACCCGGCCAACCAACTTCCACGGAAGACGCAGAATCTCGCACATGGCAACTCCTTTGCATATTTTAGGATGTGGTGCTCGTCGACACGACTTTCGGCGATACGTTGGTAGCCGGTGCTGCGCTTCGCTCCGTTGCGGGTCCACCTGTCCCGTCCGACGCGGGAGCGGCAACTGGCGCTGCCTGAGGCTCTGATGGGGGCTGCGTGGCCCTTGCGTCGCTATCCGTCGCCAAAGTGCCGTTAGGCTGTGAGTCGGTTTCGGGCAGGGCGTCCACGACTGGCGCGGATTTCTGTGCACCGACGCCTTCACCTGCCGGGCCAGCGGTAATTACCGGCGCGACAATCGGGGCAGAAACCGGGGTCGGAGTGGCAGCCGGCTCGACCGACAATAACGGAGCGCTGTTCGGTATCGTGGTGCTCATCGCTTGCTGTTTCGCGTTGTCGCCTTGATCCGCCGGCGCTACGCTCGAATCTGCCTGCGACGAAGGCGCCCCCGATGCAGCGCCGACTTCGTGACTGGACTCCGACGCTCGCTTCGTCTCGGCTTGAGACGGTTTCGCATTGACGGGCGCAGCCGCGATCGCCAGTGCCGGCGCGGTGAGCTCCGCGGGTACCGGCACCGCGACTGGTGCAGCCGAGGCAACCGGCGCCGCACTGGGTACCGCGGCAGCAGTTGCTGCCTGCGCGGCCGAAACGACAGGCGCTGCGATGCGTGCGGGAACACTGGCTGCTTCGCGTTGCGTGCTAGCGCGCGCAACTGTACTGATGGCGGCCGCGTTGTTTCCAACTCCCTCGAGCGGTGGCAAGCCTAAACGATGGCGCACCAGCGGATCACGGTACTTTTCGTCATCCGCCGCAACCGCTTCGACGTTGGCTGCATTGTTGGAGCGCGCGAGCGGTGCCGTGGTGCCCGGGCAAAGATGACCGGTCGCCTCAACAGCGCGCCGATTGGCATCGCTCTGGCATAGCAGGGCGAGCGCGACATCCGTCAGCCCCATGGCCCGAAACTCGCGGGCGTCGAGGCGACGAACGCAAGCCTGATCGACCAGCGTTGTCCCACCTGTTGCGCCGAACCCGGGAAGCGACAATCCGATGCTGAGGGAACCCATGCACGTGTCCGACAGCGTCGTGGTTAAACCCGGCGCCTGAATGGTCGGGTTCGTCTTGATAGTCTGCGTGCCGGAATAATTCACGTTGTCGGTAGTCTGCGTGTTGTACGGGCTCGAGCCTGGGGTTCCCACATCCTGGGCCGCGAGGGTCGCCGCTGGCGATGAACTGGTGCCGCTTGACGGCAACGACACATTGACTTGAACGTTCGAATTCCCGCTGCCGTGCACCTGCGACGAACTGTTGCTCGTAGCGTCTCCCCCCCGCGCATTCCCGCCGCGCGACGACGTCGTCGTGTTGATGGTGTTGAGGCTTGAGCCTCCCCCTTGCCCAATCGACACGGAATTGGACGCGGACTGCGCACTCGAATTCGAGTTTGATGTCGTCTGTGCGTGCCCGCTGATCGTGGCCAATGCAAATACTGTCGCGCACGCCACCTTGATCTTTTCGCTGTTCATACGATACTCCGGATTAGGTTAACCTCCCGACCCTAACAACCGAATCACTTCCCGGTTCCTGCTCTACCTACTTTTTTGCTTCCCCGAGCTGTTTCCAGCCGTTGCCCAACTCGCGCCACGAATCGACCCAATAACCCCGATCCTGTTGAGCACCTGCTTCCTCGGCAGGGTTGCTTTTTGATGGCGTCGCCCGTTCCCGCGAGATGATCGTTTGAGTTTGGTCGTTTGGCGTTTGCAAAGACGATTGCGCATCGCCGGCCGAAGTTCGGTCGACGCAATAAGCCGATGTCGTGGCAAGCGCCAGCGCGACGGCAATCAATGTCTGCTTCATGCAAAGTCCTCACAATGACAACAGAACCAATCTGACGACCAGCGTTCGTGAGAAGCTGGTCCCCAACGGATGCATCACTTGCTGCTCGAGATGGCGCTGGCGTCACCTTGGCTTCCGCCAGATGCAGACGGCGAGCCGGCGTAACCCGTGCTGTTGGCGTTGGAGGTATTGATGTGATCTGCGCCGGCGATCGTGGCAGAGCCGTTCCTCCCGGTCAGCGCGATTGCACCCGCATTCGCATTGCCCTTGTCGTTCGCGGTGGTGGTCGTGTATTTCCTCGCGCCCAGAACGATCGTTGCAGTGACGCCGCCGGATAGCGCATCGGCGTTTGCATTCGTATCCTGGGTTGTTCCGCTGGCGCCGGCGACACCGATCCCACCGCCGGCTGCGAACGCGCCCCCGTCTTTTCCAGAACCACTGGCGGTCGAAGTCGAGTTGTGCATCGCGGAGGCCGTTGCGGTCGAGCCTGCAGGCGTGGCCGTGCTGTTTGCCGCCGATCCTGCAACAGATGTCGAGTTGCTGGTATAGCTTCCCGAACCGATGAGTACCGATCCGGACACGCCGCCTGTGACGGATTGCGTCTGGCTCGACGTAGTCGGCCCTGCCGTCGCAGCGGTCGAAAGCACTGCGAGAGCCGCCGCAAAAATAACATTCGCTTTCATGACGATCCCTTTTTGAAGGACGATTGGCAAGAAAGGAGACTGAATCCGTCCTCCCTGATGGCCTGGTCAGGATTCAGCCTCCACTTCGCTACCTGATGTCGTGTTCCCGGAACGCGCCTTAGTAGTGGCGGCTCATGCCGAGGGTCGACCATGCCTGCGCGTTCGCATCGGCGCCGCTGATACCCTGCGCTTGTGCGTTGCCGTCGCCCTTGCCGCTCACCGAGGAGGTGTTCGTATGGCCGGCGAAGGAGATCGTGCCGCTACCGGTCACGTTCTTGCCCGAGCCAGCGACGGCGCCGGCTGCACCGAGGGCTGCACCTTCGTCGGTCGCGGTGAAGGTGCCTTTGCCATACACCGCCGCCGACGTTGCACCACCGCTGGTGGCATCGCTCGACGTGGACGTGCCGGTACCGCTTGCGAATGCCGCACCCGACACCGCGAGTACTGCTGCTGCGATCAGAAGCTTCTTCATGGCATAACTCCTATGGCGTGAACGTGGAGAAAAAGGAAGGCCGCACGCCATCAGTCTTCCAAATATCAATTAGGATTACAAATTGATATTTTTTTGAAATTGCATTTAACAAAACTGTTTTTAACATCTCTAAACTCGTGCGTCATACAATGGCGACGAGTTAGTAACTATCTATAGCTCCGACAGGCGCGATGATGGCAGGCGCGTGTTGCCAGCATGGAATCATGCCGTAACCACGCTTCTGAGTATGCGAAAATGGATGAGGCGAGATATACCGGAGCGCAAGCATCCGTTGGATTGATGCCCCTCTTGTATCGATCAATATCGCACTCGTAGCATGTTGGATCGGCCATCCACTCACATGCGGCAGCGTGATTTTGCACGCCGATCGGCGGCATCGACAGGGGTGAGTATTCACACGGCATCCGAAACTAGCGGTGACAGTGCGCGTTGAACGATTCGCTCGGATATTACCCATGATCGCGACTGTTTTTTCACGAATCGAATGAGTAAAAACCCGGATATCCACACAAATCCATTGCTTATACAACGCAAAAATGTGATGTACCTCACACTGTTGCTTGCAGTTTCCATCGCAATATCCCCGAGGCATTGTCTTAAATTAATTCGCAAGTCGTAGCATCTGAATTCACATAAATTCTCGACGCACGGCTTGATAAGCAAACAGCGCGCCAAGTATTGAACTGATTGGATTTCCACAACGATGCGCCCCGTTCGGGCCAGGGAAAGCACGACGCCTTTAGACTTTGGCCTCAAAAATGAAACGCGGTGACCAGATTGATTTGAGTAAATCACCTCAGATGGCACGGCGAGCAGTAGACAGCGCTTGGGGTAGTGCCATATGTCGAGTTTTGAGCCACATCCTTCGCATATTGTCTCGATTTTGATACTCGCCACGAACAAAGACGCCCCTATTTTGTTCGAGGTCATTGATCTGGCGCGAAATGATCACCCTCAACTCGCCACGTAAGCGGTGGAAAAGTGCATTTCGTCGACGTGATACGCGTCGTTCCTCCGTGTTTTTCGGGATGCGCGGTTCGCATCAGATTTTGAAACATGGGGACAGCCGGACGATCTGATCGTCGTTCACTCGCGATATCAAACCCGGCGTTTCAGCGCTGTAACACTTTTCTCCATCTGAGCCGGTCGCGACGGAACGAGTTTGCCAAGTGCTTGGCGTGAACACGTTGCAAGACCGTTTGGCACATTTTTTGCACAACCTCTGATGACTGCCTCGACATAGCAGGGCCACCCATCTGTGATACATGAACAGGTTTATCCGCAGGTGGAAAATAGAGGAGACGGGGAGATGAAAATGGAACTGAGGCGTAGGTTGCATGTTTCAAAACAGAAACACCTGAACTCACAAAGGGGAGGAGCGGCAGTTGAATTTGCGCTCTTGCTGCCCCTGATTCTGCTACTTCTAATCGGCATAGTCGAATTAGGTCTGGCGCTCTACGACAAGGCAGTAATCACAAATGCAAGTAGGGAGGCGGCACGAGCTGGCATCGTGTACAAAGTACCGCAGCTTACTGCCACTCAGATTCAGAGTGTTGCAACGAATTATGCACAAGGACGCCTTATTACATTTGGCGGTACCGTAGCACCCACCGTGAACGTTGATCAGGGTTCTGGCACGTCGTCAGGCAGCCCACTGACTGTGACCGTAAGCTATTCGTTTACAGGCTTACTTTTAAAGTCATCGTTTAACCCCTTGTCGAAGGTGCTCCAGATGTCAGCCTCAACGACCATGAATTACGAATAACGAAGCACCTAACTTCGACAGGTGAGATATGAAAAATCGACCCTTCAGCCGGCATCGGACAAGGCGCGAACGGGGTGTCGTTGCCATCCAGGCTGCAATTTTTCTTGCCACGATAATCGGTTTTGCTGCACTAGCGCTTGATATCGCGCGAGCAATGATCGTGCGCAACGAATTGCAGAATGCGGCCGATGCTGCCGCTCTTGCGGGAGCTGGAGCGTTGAGCGGCGCATTAACAGTCAGTGCGCCGTCCACTTCGTGGACGACGGCAGACGCAGCGGCCAAATATGCCGCCCAAGCGGTGCTTTCGAAGAATCTTGCAAACGGTGTGGCTCTATCAAATGCAACAATCGATACCGGCTACTGGAACGTCAGTGGCACACCGTCTGGGCTTCAAAGCAGCACCACCAGTCCCGGGAAATTCGATAAACCCGCAGTGCTTGTCACCGTGAGCTTGTCGAAAGGCAGCAACGGCGGACCACTACCAATGCTACTTGCACCCATGATTGGGATCTCGACATTACCTATCAGTGCAACAGCCGCAGCAGCGATATCCGCTCCTGGGGCAACACAATCTGGCACGCTCTTTCCGATGGTCATCAGCAAGTGTTTGATGAGCGATCCGAACTACTGGAACGCAACGACCGGGATGCCCATCACGGATTCTTCGGGGAAGCCCAAGGAATTGAATATCGACTCCTCGTACCATCCGGAGGACGGCTGTAACTTCGGGCAATGGACCTCATTTAACACCGATGCCAACAACGTGCCAACGATCGACAGCTTGATTCAAAACGGCAACCCCACACCTATGTCGATTGGTGACAATACTTGGATTGAGCCGGGCACCAAGACGTCAATCTACAACCATATGACTGATTACATCAGCCTGCCCGCTCAAGTTTTGTTACCGGTTGTGGCGAATATCACGACTCACGCTCAAGCGCCCATCATTGGCTTCGTCGCATTTCAAATCGATCAGTCGGTGGGGGGCAGCGGCAAATACCTTCAAGGTCATTTCTTGGGAGGAATGAAGGCGCAAGGAACCACGGGCGGAAGTAGCAGCGGCCCATATTATGGTGCATACACGCCGGCAAGCCTCGTGCAATAGATTTGAGGTTGGACGACTCACGCGCTTCGCGCGCACCAGCTCAGCCGCCTGCGCCGCTGTCGTGGTGCGGAACGCCCGCGCCTGGCCTCGACGCGGGCGTGGTCCACGAGTTGAACCGCTCCGTGTTTTGTGGAGGCTCCAACTCGTGAGAGTGATTCATCGGGTTTTGCCCAACCCCGAAGGATGAACCCCACGACTGCTGCAGGCGCGTCTGGGAAGGAAGCCACGGGACAGAAAGAAGTGGCCTCGCTCGTTCGGACAGTTTTCTGAAATTTTTGAGTGGACCACCCGAGGCAGCCATGCTGCCGATTTGATCGCAGGCAGCGCCGCAAAGTATGCCCTACCCGCTTCCTAGCGCAGGTATGCCCTCTATCCGTCGCAAGCGCGATTCGCTGATCGCAATGCGGGCAAATAAACATCAGCTAAGCTGGCGGCTACGCCGCCAGCCTCCCGCCTCAATTTGGCATCGGAACAGCATCAGCAACTCGTCGTCTGATGCAGTCCGTTGCGTTCATCTATCCAACTGCACTTCGACAACCGGCGCATCCACCAACACCTTCAAGAGCTCCGGCTGACGATCCAGCAGCTTCAGCAGATTGACCACGGCCGCCACGGGCGTGGCATCGCCGCTCTCGTAACGCGAGAAGGCGTTGTGTCCGCCACCGGTCAAGCGAGCGGCCTGCACTTGGCTCAGATGCAGTTTCTTGCGAATGCGACGAATTTCATGCTGCGTGTGCTCGCGTGCCTGGAGCACCAGCGCGTCACCGGCTTCTGCGTACCGCATCGCGCTTTGCGGATCGAATTCGACCTCGTCGCATGCCTTGCAGCGCCAGCCGGACAGTCCGTGAACTTGGGCGCTGAATGTTTCGTGCTGAATCGTAAAAGATTCGTTCTCGAACCGCGTCATGCCATTCCGGGTGCCGCAGTTCGCGCAGTTGCGATGTTTCATGTCACTTCTCCTTGAACTGAATGACCGGCGCCCCGTCGCTTCGCTCGGTAATCTTGATGTAGGCCAACTTGCCGTTGGGCGTGCCCGCGTGATACACGTCCTGCCATACCGTGTGATCGCCGTAGGTGGTCATGGATTTGAAGAAATTGCCGCCACGCCTATGTGACACGGAACTTAAGCCAGCAACGACGGCAAGCATGTCCGCGCTGGTGAGCCCCATGGCTCTTCCGCCATCAAGGGCAGTCTTCGTGAACGCGGCTGCCCCCAACCTGGCGACGGTGGCCTGAACGGTGGCGAGTTTGTAGTGCGGCGTGTTCTTCTCCATGCACAAACATTACCCTATAAGGGTTATTTTTGCAAGCTGCCGATCTCCGTGCGGCGGACACATCGCCCGCGCTTTCCGCCCCTTCAAGCACCGTGGCGGGGGAGAAATTTCTTTGCGCGCAGCGCTCCAGACAGCGAAGCAATTCTCGAAGCAACCAAGTGCGATCGATGAACTCGACTATCTGCCTCCAACTCTCTCTCCAAGAAAATTGGTGTTCTGGAGATACACTTGGAGACAAGGAAAGTCTTACTGGAAAAGGCTTTTCGGCCGATTTTGACGATTATCTCCAACTCTCCAACGATTTCTGCTCCTGCGGTGAAGCAAAGACGCCTGGCATCATTTGCACAATGGACGCCTTATCCGGGTACTAAATAGAGTACTTTCGGAACCAGAAATCCCGAACGCCTTGCCAAATAAGGCAGTTTGGCGGAACAAAAGGCGGAGACGACATTATCGAAGCCGGTCAAAGCCTTATAGGACGAAAGGGCCTATTTTTCTGGGTACTTGGTTGGGTACTTTTTCAATTTTTTTCCACAAAACCGTTGATACACAAGGCAGTTTGCATGACACCGCTTCCGCCAGCACACGCCTCCCCCGCCTCTCAAGAAATGCCGCAAAGCCAAGCCGGACAAGGGTTTGCGGGCCACCCAAGCTGTCATTGGCTTCCAAGAAAAGTCGCAGATTTTCAAAATCCGCCGGATACTTTTTCAGGTGCCTTCGGGATCGGAACCTGCAACGACGGTGCCCGAGAGCCTCCCGCGTGACCTTCAATTCCGCTCGGCAAAGCCGCGCGAACGCATCTACCCTACCGCCCGCCGGTCAGCGCGTGACGTGGCCTCGAGCCCCATCAGCCGAGCCAAGAGCGGCCATTTGACGAGCGCATCCTCATAAATCCGTTGAGCCTGCTCGTCGACGTAGTGCCCCGCGTCGAATCCCGCAACGTACTGCGTAAGCCCCGTCAGGTCGTTGTCGGGCTTTCCGTTTCGCGTGCTCATCGCTCCCCCACCCATACGCCGTCGGGCGTTCGCACCACGTAGCCGTCCGCGGTCTTCACCGTCACCGTGCCCTCGTTCTCGCCGACCATCTCGGTCTGCGGAAGATCCGCCGCGTAGCGCGACAGCGTCGCGCCCGGCCTGAACGGCGCGCCGCTCACGACGTTCGACAGCAATTGCGCGAGCGCGAGAAAGCTCGTCGGCTCGTCGATCACCGTCGTCGCGCCGTGATTGCCCGGAAAACCCACGAGCCGCACGCCGACGGGATCGTGGATGATGCGCGGCGTCGGTATTTCGCGCAGCCCCGCGACCTGGTTGCGATCGCCGCGCAACGCCGCGCCGTGCTCGGGCACGACCACGATCGCGGCTCGCCTGCCCGACGACGCGATCAGGTCCGCGAAGCGATCGAAGTCGTCCATTAGCTTGCGCGCGCGCAGCGGGTACGAATCGAGGCTCGTCAAGTGGCTGCCCGGCAGTTGGTTGCCGTCGTGCAGGCTGATCGTGTTGTAGTACAGCGCGACGGGGCCCGCGGTCGTGCCGCGCTTCGCGTACCAGCTCGCGAGCGTCGCGTAGTCGTCCTTGACCGGCGAGCCGTCGAACGCGTGCATCGCGACGGGCGCGTCCGCGTTCGACAACACCGGCGCGTTCGGCGCGCCGATGTTGTCGCGAACGACCTGCAGGAAGTTGTCGAAATGGCCGTCGTGATTGAGCAGCGTCTGCGGCGCGAAGCCGGCTTCGGCCAGTTGCGCGAACAGATAGCACGACGAGGACGCCGGCTTGTACAAGTCCGCATGCGCCTCCTGTCCGCACGTCGCGCGCAGCACGCGAATCGCGGCCGGCCCGCTGTAGCTCGCCGCCGTGCTGAAGTTCGTGAACAGATAGTCGAAGCGTCCGAGCAGCGGATGATTGCGCAGCTTCGCCACGTCGAGATCGTCCCACGACAGCGAGCACACGTGCAGCACGATCACGTCGAACTGCGTGGCCGGATCGATGCGCGGATGTCCGAACGTCACGACGCGCTGCGACTCGCGCGTGCGAAACGCGGCAAGCGCCGCGTTGTGATCGAGCGCACGCGCGGCGTCGCGAGCGTCGGCGGCAGACGAGCCGGCGCCCGCCCGCGCGCCGGCGACGATCGCCTCGCCCGCCTGCCACATCGGTATCACGATCAGCGCCGCCAGCACGAACGTCGCGACGCGCACCCAGCGGTTCACGATCCCATAGACGACGATCGCGGCGATCGTCGCCAACAGCAGTGCGGGCGGCACGTATCGCGACGCGAGTTCCATCCAGTAAGCGAGACTGAACGACTTGAGGCCGCCGAACGCTTCGACGATGCGGGCGGCTGGCGGCAAGCCGGCCTCGCGGTAGATCAGCGGCACGGCGAGCGCGAGCGCGATCACGTGACGCAGCGCCTGCAATCCGCGCCGACGAATCGGCGCGGTCAACGCGAGCGCAAGCGCCAGGCCGACGTTCGCGAGCCAGAGCGGCTTCAAGTGCCCGGTCGCAAACAGCACGATCTTCAGGATGAAATACAGATTCCAGATCGTCATAGCCGCGGCTCCGTGTGATTCGTCTCGTCGTCAGCGCGCACGCTCCGCCTCTCGCGGCGAGCGCACCATCCGCAGCGTGCGTCTCGCGAGCCGTGCGTAGCCCGCGATGCCCGCCGTCGCCACCTGAACGAGGCCGCTCAGCGGCGCGTCGGACGGTTCGTCGTCGCGCCAGTCGAGCCACGCATCCGCGCGCCCGAACGTGCATTCGACGAGTTGCCGTTCGCGCTCGAGCGTCAATTGCTCGAACTGAACGCCGAGATAGCCGTCGCGCGAGCGCGCGACGCGCACGGGAAAGTGAAACGGCTGATCGCCTCGCGTGATGCAGATCCGAAGCGGCGTGCCGGGTTCGAGCATCAGGCCGGCCGGCGCCTCGAGGCCGAGGCCGCCGCTCGAATAATCGTGCGTGACGGTCGCGATGGTCGTGCCGTCGGCGAAGAGCAGCGTCGCCGGCACCCGCATCGCGATCCGGTGCGTGACGCGCACCTGCTTCGCCTCGTACGCGACGCCGATCGCCGCGCCGAGCATCATCAGGTTGTAGAGCGTCCAGCTCATCGTCAGCAGGACTGTCGACGCTTCGTCGCCCTGGGCGACGACGAGCCGCACGACTCCCGCGCAAATCGCGCCCGCGTTCAGCGCGAGCAGCGCGAGATACGGCTTCGACGTCGCCCAGTCGACGTAGGCTTCGTCGATCCGCCCGCCCTTCGCGGTCACGTTGAACCTGCCGTGCCTCGGGCTCAGGAACGCGATCGTCGTCGGCAGCGCGATGTACCACGCAAGCACCGATTCGTACACTTCCGCCCAGAACGAATGGCGAAAACGCCCCTGCATCCGCGAATTCGAGAGCTGGGCGAGCACGAGATACGGCAGCACGTAGCTCGCGAGCGCGAGCGCCGACGCGTTGATGAAATACAGATGGAAGAACAGGTATGCGATCGGCACCGTGAGGAACACGAGCCGCGGGATGCCGTAGAAGAAATGCAGCATCGCGTTGCCGTAGCAGATGCGCTGGAACAGGCCGAGGCCGCGCCCGACGAACGGGTTGTCGATGCGAAAGATCTGCGCCATCCCGCGCGCCCAGCGTATGCGCTGCTTGATGTGGCCCGCGAGGCTTTCGGTCGCGAGGCCCGCCGCCTGCACGGTCGGCAGGTACGCGCTCGTATAGCCGCGGCGATGCAGCTTCAGCGCGGTGTGCGCGTCCTCGGTGACGGTCTCGATCGCGACGCCGCCCACCTCTTCGAGCGGCCCGCGCTTGAGCACCGCGCACGAGCCGCAGAAGAACGCCGCGTTCCACAGGTCGTTGCCCGCCTGCACGAGGCCATAGAACAGGCTGCCTTCGTTCGGCACGCGGCGGAACGTGCCGAGGTTGCGCTCGAACGGGTCCGGCGAGAAGAAATGGTGCGGCGTCTGCACGAGCGCGCAGTTCGGATCGCGCAGGAACGCGCCCATCGTCGTCTGCAGGAACGAGCGCGTCGGCACGTGATCGCAATCGAAGATCGCGACGTATTCGCCGTGCGTTCGCGCAAGCGCGCTGTTGATGTTGCCCGCCTTCGCGTGGCGGTTGTCGTCGCGCGTCAGATAGCCGACGCCCGCGTCGCGCGCGAATGCTTCGAACTCCGGACGACGGCCGTCGTCGAGCAGATAGACGTTGAGCTTGCCGGCGGGCCAGTCGAGGCTCTGCGCGGCGAATATCGTCGGCTTCACGACGGCGAGCGGCTCGTCGTACGTCGGAATGTAGACGTCGACGCTCGGCCAGCCGGCCGGATCGTCCGGCAGCGGCTCGACCGACCGGTCGAGCGGCCATATCGTCTGCACGAAGCCGAGCACGAGGATGAGCCACGTGTACGCCTCGGCCGCGTACAGCAGATAGCCGACCAGCGCCTCGACCGGCGTGCGGAAGTCGAGCGTTTCGGTGCTGCGCCACCAGACGTAGCGCATCATCGAAAGCAGCGCGAGCATCGCGAGCACGAGCGTCGACACGTGGCCGGGCATGCGGCGGATCACGAGCGCGAGGCCGAGCACGGCCGCGAAGAACGCGAACTGCGCGCCCGGCAGCAGCGGCGACGTCGCGGCCCAAAGCCACAGCGCGGCGCCCGCCGCGGCGACGATCGACAGTGTCACGCGCGAACGCGCAACGCGCGTCGCGCCGCGCTCCATCCGCGCGCTCCATCGCTCCCATGGCAGCGCGCCCAGCATGACGGCGACGCGGCGCGCCGGCGCGAACCGAGCCGAATGCCGCTCAATGGCGCGACGACGAACCGCCGAGGCGGGGCGCGGCGCACGCACGACCACGCGCCAAAGCCACTCGCGCGAACTGTGCGGCTGCATCACCCCCCACTGCGTCGCCACGGCGAGTATCGCCGCCCGGAGCCAGTCGCGCGCGGCGTCGCGCCGGCCGGGCGCCGGCGGATGGAAGAACGCGCGCACGAGCCAATCGAACGACGAGCGTTCGGCGGGCACGCCAAGGCCGCGAGCGATCCAGTCGCGCATGCGGGCGGCCGCGTCGCCGATCCGGCGGCCGAGCGCGACGCGCGATGTCATTGCCGCGCTCCCGACGTCTCGCCCCCGGCCGGCGCATCGAGCCACGCGTCGACCCAACCCGCGACGCCGTGCATATCGTGCGACGCCTGCGAATGCGGCGCATCGTCGAAGAACCACGTGCCGCGCGCGAGCGACTCGGGCAGCGCCGCATCGAAATGCACGCGCTGCTCGAGCACGACGCCCGGCCCCGCCGCCGCGCGCAGCATCGCGAGCGCATCGCGCTGCATGTCGCGCGCGGGATTCAGGCGATTGACGACGATGTGCAGCGCAGTGCCGGTCTCGGCGCGCAGTTCGGGCAGCCGTGCGGCGACCGTCGCACAAGCGGCGGGCTCCGGCGGCACGACGCACAGCGCGAGATCCGCGCAGCGCAGCGCGTGCGCCGCCTGCTGCGACGGATAGCGCGCGGCGTCGATCAAGGTCACGCCGTTGCCGGGCAAATCGACGTCGACGAGCGAACGCGCAAGCCACTCCGGTTCGGCCGAGAGCCGCAGGTCGCACGCGAGCGCCTGCGCGGGATCGACGTCGCCATACGGCACGAACAGCACGCCGTCCGCGCTGCGCCAGGTGTGCGCGTGCCATGCGGCGGCCGCGCCCGACAGCGCGTGCGCGATGCCCGCCGACGCGAATGCGTCGAGCCCGAGCGGCACGCCGAGCAGATTCTGCGGATCGAAATCGAGCGCGACGACCGGGCGGCCGCGGCGCGCGAGCAGCACGGCGAGCGCGGCCGTCAGCGTCGTACGGCCCGCGCCGCCCGCCGTCGAAATCACGGCGATCGTCTTCATCGCGCGTCCTCACGTTCGGCCGCCTCGCCGGCGCCCGGCACATAGCGGCCGCGCAGCACGACGGGCGCGACGTCGAACGTCGAGGCCGCATGCCGGCGAAACCGCGCGGGCGCCTGCAGGCCGCGCCCGATGCCGAGCCGCCGCGACGCGATCCACGCGGGAATCGCGATCGCCACGCCGAGCACGAAACCGATCAGCATCCAAGTCATGGCCGCCCCTTCGGATCGCGCAGCGGCATCGCGAAGCGCGTCGCATCGCCGAGATGGCGGACGGCGGCTTCCGGCTGCGGCGAAACGGCGGCCGGCGCGGACGCGCACGCCTCGATTGCGTCGGATCGCCGGCCGGCCGTGTCGGCCGACGGCTTTTCCGCGATGGGCTCGTCCGCCGGACGCGCCGCGTGCGCCCGCGGGAACAGGTCGCTGTAGTCGGCGATCGGCGCGCTCCGGTTCGCCGCCAGCAGGCGATCCAGTTCGAGCTTGATGCTCTCGTTGGCGAGATGCACGATGCGATCGGACACGCGCTCGACCGGCACCTGGAAAAGGCGGTCGAGCACGCGCCGCACGTCGGGCAGCTCGCATGCGAACAGAAACAGGTAGACGTGCTGCGCGTCGGCCGTCAGCACGTCGCCGGCGCGGCGCGGCACGCACGCGCGCAGCGCATCGGCGTGCGCGACGCCCGGCAGCAGCGTCAGCTTGACGAGCGCATGCGGCAACGCGAGCGCGGCGCTGCGCTCGAGCACCGCGCGCACGTGCAGGCAGAACGCGCCCACCGGCAGATAGCCGAGCGCCCCTTCGCCGAGCAACGCCGCAAGCGCGGCGCGATAGTCCGACGGCACCGGGCGCGCATAGAGCTGGCCTTGCAGCGAGCGCAGCACGGCCAGCACGCGCGCATGCGGCAAGTCGCGCGCGATCACCTGGTTCGCGCCGAGGCTCAGCATCAGCAGCTCGAAGTGATGGCGCAGCACTTCCCCGCGCTCGACCACGACGATCTTCAGCGCGCCGCCGCAGCCGCGGCGCAGCGCGTGAACGATCGCGCACAGCGCCTCGAGCTGCGCATGCCCGGCGTACGCGAGCACGGCGGTCGCCGCGTGAGCCGCCGTGCAGGCCGCGAGCACCGCGTCGTTGTCGGAGACGACTTCCCATTCGTCGGGCGTCCACGTCTCGTTCCCGACCACCGCGCGCGAAACGACGACGCGCGCCTCGTCCGCGGCGAGGCGCTGCGCTTCGCGCGCGTCGGCGGCGCTGTCGTCCGCCGCCGTCAGCCGGCCCGCCGGCGTGAAGCGCAGCGCGCGCGCTTCGCCCGTCGCGAGCGCGCCGCGCGTGCGCCAGAAATCGACGACCCACAGCAATTCCCCGTGCGAGCGCTGCAGTTGCGCGACGCCCGCGCACGCGCGATGGAAGCCGCCGAGCTGCGCGCGGCGGGCATCGCGCACGATCGGACGATCGTCCGGCGCGGCGTCGCGCGCCTGTCCGCTCGCGCCGTCGGGCGATGCGTCGCCGAGCAGCAGCACGACGGCGATCCGGCGCGCGAGGCACCAGGCGGCGAGCGCGCGCCCTTCTTCCGCGAGCGCCGCAGGATCGCTCCAGTCGAACCAACGCTCGGCGCCCTCGACGAAATACAGCGCATTCGCACGAAAGCCGAATCGTTTCAGCGCGGCGAGGCCGCCGGCGAGCGCGGCGAACGGCGATTTGACCGCCTCGCCCGTTTTGCCCGCTTCGCCGCCCGAACGCACCGGCATCGCGAGCACGTTCAGGCGGCGCGGCCAGCCGCGCGCCGCGTTCGCGAAGCCGCGCTCACGCAAGCGAGCCGACGCCGACCGCGCGTCGCACGCAAGCACGACCGTGACGTCGCGCGCGCCCGCTTGCCGCGCGCTTTCCCAGACGAGCGCGTCGCAACCGGGCGTGCGCGCCGCCGCGTACACCGCGTATAGTCCGCCCGGCTCGAGCTTCGTCCATTCGCCGGGCAGCGCGTCGATCGCGAGGCGGCCCCAGTCCGCGCCGGCCGGCGGCGTGCGCGTTCGGCCGAACGCGCGCACGCCGGCGAGCAGCCGGGCGCCGAGGGTCGAGTAGCGGGCGGAATCGGATTCGGTGTTCACGCGCGAATGCTCCTTCCGACGTCTAGTAACTCGAATAGAGCCGAACCGGCTCGGGGGACAGACGGCTCTCGTTCTTGCGCGCGTCGAACGCATAGCGCAGGTACAGCAGCCCCGAGCTCGGCGCATAGTCATGCGAATGATCGATGCTGATGCGCGCGCCGATCACGAGATGCGGATTCACGCGGTACTGGACGATGCCGTCGACGCCGTAGAAGAACGCGACGCCCCGCGTCGATCCGCCGCCGAACACGAGGCCGCCGAGCGCCTGCGGCGGCTTCAGGCCGGGGACGTTCGGCAGCCCGTTCGGGAAATACGGCGCGTTTCTCTCGTAGCTGTTCGTCACGCCGGCCGTGACGGTCAGATCCCACGTGAGCGCGCCGCGCCGGCCGAGCCACTCGATCGGCACGCCGAGCGACAGGTAACGCTGCGGACTGTAGTAGCCGCCCTGCCCGTAGGTATAGAAACGCAGGTTGTTCGCGTAGTGCCAAGCATTGCCGACGAGGCCCGCGTCGACGCGCATGCCCGCGCGCCGGTAGACGGGCACGGTGAAGCCCGTGCGCAACGTGATCTCCGCGTTGTCGGCGACGTTGCGCCCGGTCAGCACGCCCGCGCCGACATCCGCGAAAACGTTCGCCGCGCCGACGTCGACGCTCGCGTGCACGTCGACGCCGTCGCGCCGCACGCCCCCCCACGCCGCGCCTGTCCACGGATCGCGCAAGCCCGCATACGACAGCTCGCTGCCCGTGTCGTCGGGCCGCCGCGACGCGCCGATCGAGAAGCGCGCGGGCCCGGCGCCGAATCGATATCTCACGCCGCCGACGACGTAGTGCACGGGAAAGCCGAGCGGCGTCGTGCCGACGTCGACGCGCCACGCCTCCGACTGATAGCCGACACCGAATCCGACGCCCGTCGCCGACTGATGCAGCGAGCCGGGCGGATTCACGTTCTGCGACGCGAACGCGGAATACGTCGCGAACGTGGCGAGCGCGTACGCGTTCGGGTCGCGCGTGTCGAGCGTGCCCGCGTCGAGATGCACCGCGTCGAGATGAACGAAGAAGTGGCCGTCGTAGCGATACGGCATCTGCAGATAGACGGTTCCCTGCTGCGCGTGATATTCGGAGACGCCCGCGTCGCCCGATTTGTATGCGGGAAGCCACCCCGCCTCGATTTCCGGATTGCGCCGCTGCCGCAGATCGCCCCATGCGTCTTGCGCGGGCGTCGCGCCGTCGCGGCCCGGCGCGACGCCTTCCGCGCGCTCCTGCGAGAGCGACAAGCGATAGAGCGACTCGGCTTCGCCGTAACGGCCCTCGTCCTGCGCGACGCGGCCCGCTTCGACGGTAACGTCGGCGCGCGCCGGATAGGCGATGCGAAGCGCATCGGTCACCCGCCGCGCTTCGTCCGGCCGCCGCAGCGCGGTGAACCGGCGGGCGGCGGACAGGCGGACGTCGACGTCGTCCTCCGGCGCGCGCGCGAGCACGTCGCGCACGATCGCGAGCGCGCCGTCGCGATCGCCGGCCCGCTCGAGGATGCGGGCGAGCGACAGGCGCGCGTCGGCATCGTCGGGCGCGCGCGCGAGAATCGGCGCGAGCGCGTCCCGCGCGGCCGCGTCATGGCCCTGCTCGCGCTCGAGGTCGGCCAGCTCGAGCGCATAGCGCCTGTCGGCCTTCTCTTCCGGGCTCGCGGCGTCGAGCAGCCGACGCGCCCGCGCATAGTCGCCGCGCGCGAGCGCGTCGTCCGTCTTGCGCAGCACGAGCCGCAGCGCCTGGTCGTCGACGCGCGCCTTCTGCCCGACGGTCAGATTCGGCTCGTCGCGCAGCGCGGCGAGCGCGGCGGCGAGCTCGTCGTCGCGCCCCGCGCTGCCGAGCAGATCACCGTAGCGCAACCGCACGTCGACGTCCGCGCGCTGCGGATGCGCGTCGATCCAGTCGCGCAGCAGCGCGACGCCGCGATCGCCGTCGCCTTCGGCGATCCATTGCGCGCCGGCGGCGGCCGTCATGTCCGGATCGTCCGACGCGAGCGCCGCCGCGCGATCGAGCGCCGCGGCGGCCGCGCGCGTCTCGCCGCGCGCATAGGCCGCACGCGCGGCGTCGATCGCCTCTCTTGCGTCGAGCTTGCGCGCGAGCGCGTTCATTCCGTCGGTGCGCTCGCCGCGCGGCACCGGCGCGAGCGCCGCCTGCGCGCCCGCCGTGTCGTCGATCGACGCGAGATAGAGCGCGCTCGCGTAATGCATGTCGGATGCATCGGAAATCCCGAGCCCGTCGCGCATCACCGTCCGGCCGAGCTGAGGCAGGCCCATGTCGCGATACAAGCGCGCGAGCGCGAAACGTGTCCACGGCGCGTCGGGCGCGGCGCGCAGCGCCGCTTCGTAGCGCTCGGCCGCCGCGCCGCGCTTGCCCGCCGCCGCGAGCGCGCCCGCCTGCTGCGTGATCATGTCGGCGCGCAAGCGCGCGAGCGCGTGCCGGTCGCCCGCTGCGGAAAAACGGCGTTGCAGCGCGTCGAGCAGCGATTCGGCCTGATCGGCGCGGCCGGTTTGCTCGAGCAGCGTCGTCTCGCTGCGCACCGCCGACACGCTCGGCGCGTGCGCCGCCAGCAACTCGCGCAGCAGCGGCTCCGCGTCGCGCCAGTCGCGCCGGGCGAGCAGCGCGTCGGCGAGCATCAGTTCGGCGTCGGCCTGGCCGGGCTTCATCGCGAGCGCCGCGCGCGCCGCGCGCTCGGCGTCTTCCGTTCGGCCCTGCGCCGCCGCGGCCCGGCCTTGCGCGAGCAGGCCCCAGAAACGCGCGGTGCCGGCGAGGCTCTCCCATTTCGCGCGATTGTCGGGCGCAAGCGCGGCCGCGCGCTCGAACAGCACGCGCGCTTCGTCGTGCCGGCCTTCGCGAAGCCGCAACAAACCGAGCCCGCCGATCGCCTCCGGATCGCGCGGCCGCGCGCGCGCCGCCTGCTCGAGCAGCGGCCGCGCCGCGTCGTCGTCGCCGCGCGCGAGCGCCTGCAAGCCGCGCCGCTGCGCGACGTAGTCCGGATCGCGCTCGAGGCGGCGCTGCGCGTCGCGCTCGCGCTCGATCGCGGCGGCCGCGTCGCCGAACTCGGCATCGTCCGGCGCGAGCGCGAGGTAGGCGCGCATCGCATCGAGATAGGCGGGATCGCGGCCCGCCGACTGCAGCACTCTGCGCCAGAGCGCGAGCACGTCCGCGCGGTCGACGTCCGGCCGCCGCGCGAGCGCCGACACGATGCGGTTCGCCTCCGCGCGCGTATCGGCGCGCTCGTTCAGCAGCCGCACGAGCGCAAGCGTCGCGGCGACGTCGTCCGGATCGGCCGCCACGCTGCGGCGCAGCGCGTCGATCGCCTGCGCGCGGCCGTCCGGCGCGCGCGCGACGATCTGGTAATACTCCGCGCCGAGCGCGCCCGACGGCGCGCCGTGCGGAAACAGCGCGACGATCCTTCGCGCCGCTTCGTCGCCGCGCCCGCTGCGCGCGAGCAGGCGGATCTGCGCCATTTCCTCGCGGCCGCTCGTCGCGACGCGATACTCGTCCTCGATCTGACGCGTCGCCGCCGCGCCCGGCGCGACCGACCGCAGGCGCGCGAGCGCCGCCTGCGCGCCCGCGGCGTCGCCGAGGCGAAGCAGAATGCGAGCCTGCTCCGCGAGCAGCGCCGGATCGCCGGGCGCGATCAGCAGCGCCTTGCGGATCGCGTCGCGCGCGAGGTCGTCGCGGTGCTTGTTGGACCACATCCGCGCCGCCTCCAACAGACGCCTCGCGTCGGCGCGCGCGTCGGCCTGGCTCGGCGCGCGCAGGGCCGGCGGCGTCGCGGCGATCCCCGCCGTCGCCCAGACCGACGATGCGAGCCACGCGAACCGCGGCGCGAGCGCCGCCGCGCGCATCAGCGGCCCGCCGCGCACGGCTCGCTCCATCGGACGTTCAGCATGCCGTCGGCCGCGAACCGATAACGCCCGTCGCGCCAGCCGAGCCCGAACAGCGTCAGTACGGCCGTGTAATAGCCCGGCGCGGTTTCGCCGTCGAGCCGCGCGATGCGCTCGACCTGCGCGTCGCCGAGCGCGCGCTCGCCGCGCGCGTCGAGAAACGGCACCGCCGCCGCCGAAAAGCCCGCATTGCCCGCACTCGAGCCCGGCACGCCCGTCTCGGTATCGACCGTCTCCGGCGGCGCGCCGTGCGCGGCCACGTAGTTCGCGAACGGCGCGAAACGCGCGAGCAGCGGCTTCGCGAGCGGATCGTCCGCCGCGAGCATGCCCGTCCACAGATACACGCGAATCGCGTCGTACGCGCCCGCGCCGCGCGTGGCCGGATCGGCCCCGAAGCCGGCGCCCGCGCGATAGACCGTCCAGTCCGGCGCGAAGCCGCGCGGCGCGGCGTCGAGCAGCACGCGGCGCGCGCTCGAAACGAGGCGCGGCCAGCGCGCGTCGTCCGGCAGATGCGCGCCGATGCCGCGTATCACCTGCGGCGGCGAGTAGCTCGGGTTCAGCCGCCATCGGTCGCGCGCCGGCTGAAAGCCCTCCGGCCCCGGCAAAAGCGCGACGCCGAGCTCCGGCAGCGTCGCCGTCTCGTCGTCCAGCACGCGCTTCGCGAGCGCCGCGCCGCGCGCGATGTAGCTGCGCTCGCGCCATAAGCGCCCCGCCTCCAGCAGCGCGTACGCGATCCACAGATCGGCGTCGGATGCCGCGTTCGCGTCGAGCACGCGCCACGCGCCGTCGCTCGCGCGGCCCCACAGCCAGGCGGGCAAATGCGCGCTCAGGTCGCCTTGCGCGAGATTGTTCTCGGTCCAGCGAAGGAGCGCGTCGAAGGCCGGCCGGTCGTTCGCGACGAGTGCGAAGAACAGGCCGTACGCCTGGCCCTCGGACACGGTCCGCTCGTCGGCCGAACCGACGTCGATCACGCGGCCGTCGATCGACATGAAATCGCGCTTGAAGCGCGCCCAGCGGGGCCAGTCCGACGCGGCCGCGCAAACGCTCGCGTCGCCCACGGCGACGGCTTGCGCGCGAACGGCGGCGGCGCCCGCCACCGTCGCCGCGCCGACGAGCGCCGCCGTCGCCGTCGCCGCACGCCGCATCGGTCGGGCAAAGCCGGTGCGCCGCGTCGGGTCGATCGGCTCGCGGGCCATCCGTCAGCTCCTGCGGCGCCGCTCGGCGATCCGCTGCAGCACGCCGAACGCGGCGAGCGTGAGCAGCAGGCCGGCGAGCACGCCCGAGATGCCGAGCAGCAGCGGATGCTTCGCCGCGTGGCCCCAGAGCCGTTCGTACCACGACACATAGCCGACGATGTAGGTGTCGTTCACCCGCATGCTGTCCACCGCATCCGCCCGGACGAGCGCGAGGTCGCCCTGCACCTGCGCGACGAGCCCGGGCTTGTCGAACACGTCGAGCAGATCGCCCAGGCGCTGCGCGTCGGTCGCCGTCAGCGCGACGACGCTGCGCCCGCGGCTGCCGGGCAGCTCGAAGCCGAGCAGCGCGCCGAGCGCGCCGCGCTGCTCGAGCAGCGCGCTGCCTTCCCGCCGCCTGTCGCCGACACGCCAGCGCTCCGTCACCGCGAACGCGGCGGACACTATGCCGTCGGCGGGCCGCGCGCCGAAGACGACCGGCAACGCCGCGCGCCAGCGGTCGAGCAGCGGAAACGACGAGCCGCCGTCGACGACGAGCAGATCCTTGTCGACGAGCCCCGCCGCGTCGCGCTCGCGCGCGAGCGCGACGCGCAGCGCCGGAAAGCCCGTCCATTCGCCCATGTGGCCGAGCATCGCGAGGAACGCTTCGATTTCCTGGGGCGACGGCGCATCCGCGATCACGACCGCCGTTTGCGAAAGGTCCGCGTAGCGCGTGAACGGAAACCCGCTATTCGCGAAATACGCGAGATTCGGCAACTCCGCGTAATGAACGAAGTGCGAGAAATCGATCGTCGAATCCGGATCGATCGCCGCGCGCTGCGGCTGCGACGCGACGCCCGAACACCAGCCGGTCTGCTGCGAATCGAGATTGAAGCGCAACTGCAACTGGTTGGCGCTGCCGACGCGGAACGCGGGGATGTCGACGGCACTCGTCCTGCGCGCGTCCGGATCGGACAGCAGCGGCAGTTGCAATCGTCCGCGCGCGTCGTCGGCCGACGCGAGCGGAAGACGGTACGACTTGACGAGCTGCTCGTTGATCTCGACCGACAGCGTCGAGTTGTTCGGCACCGTCGGCGCCGTGTAACGATAGCGCAGCAGCAGCGGCACGCCCGCCCCGCTCCACGAATGCAGATCGGCCGGCAGACGCAGGTTCAGCCGGATCGGATCGGGTGCGCTGCCGCGCACTTCGAGCGCGTCGGGCTGCTCGGCGAGCTCCCTGAACGCGACGGGCCGCGTCACGGGCAGCCAGCGCGGCGCGTCGTACGGCTTGCGCGGCGGGCCGGCATCGACCCGCGCGATCCGCGCCCACGGCCCGGACAGCGCCGCCTTGCCGAGCACGAGCGCACGAACCGCTTCGTCGACTTCGGCCGCGGTGCGCCCGGTGACGACGAGCAGCTTCTTGTCCGCGGCAGACGGATTGTCGGCGACGATCAGCATCGGGCCGTCGATCGCCGGCAGGCTCAACCCGGCAGGCAGCGCGGACGCAATGCCGACGACCACCGCGTGCGCGCCGGCAGGCGGCGCCGACGCGAGCGGAAAGCGCGCGTGACGGTAACTCGCGAGCGCGCCGAACCACGACGCGAGCACGCCCGCGCTGCGCAGCGTCGCGTCGTCGGGCGCCGCGGGCAGTACGAAAGGCAGCGTCAGCCGATCGTTGTCGCGCCGATCGAAGAACGGCACGGGCAGCAGCGCGAGATCGTTCGGCAGGCGCATCGCCTCCTCGTCGAGGATCAATTCGCTCGACGGGCTGACGTCGGCCCACAGCGACGAATGGTTCGGGTCCTCGCAATGATCGAGCGTGTAGTGCGCAACGAGATGCAGGCCGATCTGATTGAAATCGCTGAGCAAGCGCGAATCGATCGGAACGTCCTGCGTGACGGTGCGGCCCGCGCGCTCCGGCGCGAACGGCACGGTCGCGACGGCTTCGCCGTTGACCGTCACTTTCAGATGCGAAACGGCAAACACGAGCGCCGGCGAATACGCATAAACGAGGCGCAGCCGTGCGGCATTGACCACTCGATCGAGCCGCACGCCGGCGTTGACGATGCGCGTCGCGTCGACGCCTCGGAACTTGAGCACGTCGTATGCGCCGAGCGACGAGAACGGCAGGTGCGCTTCCGATCGCGCTTGCGATTGCGCCTGCGAGGCGCGACCGTCGGCAACGCCGGCGTCCGGACGCCGGGACGCGGAGAAGTCCGCAGCGGACGCGGGCGCCGGCGCTGGCGCGGCTTCGGCGATTTGAAGCGCCGCCGCCATGGTCGACGCGACGGCGGCAGACGCGAGCGCCGCCCGCAATCGTTCGCGAAGCCGCCGTCGCGTGGCGCATCGGTCTTCTGCAGAAAATCCCAGATTGCGCATTGATTTATTTTTAATTCAACGAAATGCAACAATTGGAGCGAATTAGATAATCGGCATCATGATTGCCGAATCGACACCGAATATCTCGTAAGCGTCATGCCGATTCGAAAATCGGAATCGATTCCCTCGCCTCTTCGGCGCTGCAAAACGGATCTGCTTCAACTTTTATAATTCATCCGGTCTCACTGTGTGAGCAATATTTTTGTCTCGATTTTCCCGGTTGCAAGACGGGCGCGCATGACGTTCTCGCCGCGATGCCGCGACGAACGACGGGCGCCGCTTCGAATCGCCGCCGAAATCGCCAACGCTCGCGAACCTCATCGCGGCCGAGGCGGCGCGGCGGGTCATCAGGCGCGGCGTCCCGCGAGCGAAGCCGCGGACCGCCTGGGGAATTCGACCTGGAGCCGGCATCGCCGGGCCACGAGCCGCCGGCAATCTTTTGCTGAACGAATCGAGCGTCGCGCGCAATCGACCGCGTTTTTTGCAATTGAAACCGGCATCGCGACATCTCGTCGCAAAGCGTAGCGATCCGAAATTTCCATTGCGTATTTTTCGGGCAATGCTGCCGAGACGCGCGTTCATCAGCGCACGTGCGTCGAGCATTCGATACGGCGGCGCTGTCGCGTGTCGAACGTGCATTCCGTTTGCGATGCCGATCCAGAAAACCCTCCGCCACGCGCGCAACGCCGCTACCACGCGCCGATCAGCCGATATCCCTCGCCCGCTTCCGTCACGATGTGCTCCGGACGCCCAGGGTCGCGCTCCAGCTTCTGGCGCAAATGCCCCACGTAGACGCGCAGGTAATGCTGATCCTGCATGTGAGACGGCCCCCATATCTCCGTCAGCAACTGGTCATGCGTCAGCAATCGTCCGGCGTGCCGGGCCAGCAACGCGAGCAGCCGATATTCCGTGCGGCTCAAGTGCACGACCCCGCCCTCGCGCATCACGCTCCGCTCGCCGAGATCGATCGTGACGCCGCCGAAGCGCACGACGCCGCCGCGATGACGAGGATTGCCGGTCAGCCGCCGCAGACGCGCGTGGATGCGTGCGATCAATTCCGGCACCCCGAACGGCTTCGTCAGATAATCGTCCGCTCCGGCATTCAGCGCGGCCACCTTGTCGGATTCCCGATCCCGCGACGACAGGACGATCAGCGGCGCACGCGACGCGCGGCGAATCTCCCCGATCAGGTCCATGCCGTCGACATCCGGCAAGTTGACGTCGACGATCAGGAGGTCCGGATGCCGCCGCGCGACCTCGTCGAGCCCTCGTGCGCCCGTGCCGGCATCGTAGACGGCGAAGCCCTCGTGCGTGAGCGCCGCGCGCACGAAGTGACGGATGCAGGTTTCGCCGTCGATCAGCATGACGGTAGCGGTCGGCTCGCTCATGCTCGACCTTGTCGAATCGTTCGAGTCGACCGCGCGTGGCCGGCAGCCGGCGAAAATATCATGTCGTTGCCACCTCTCCAGGCTCATGCGCGGCAGACGACGTTGCGTCGAGCCCGCCGCGTTCGGTTCGCGTTCGCGCCGCCGATCTCCGGATGCCGTCGCGCCCGACACTCGCCGTCGCCGCGCGACGGCCCGCTCGCCGGCCCCGCGCGCGACGCCCGGCCTGGAGCGCCCTGCCGGATCGCTCACGACGGCCCGCCATCGATCGCCGGTCAGCGCATCGGCTTCGCTTCGTCGAGCGCCAGGTTCAGCTTCAACACGTTGACGCGCGGTTCGCCCAGCACGCCGAGCTGGCGCCCGCTCGTGCCGCCGGCAATCAGGCGGCTGACCTGATCGACGGACAAGCCCCGCGCTTTCGCCACCCGCTCCGCCTGATAGGCCGCCGCGGCCGGCGTGATCTCCGGATCGAGGCCGCTGCCCGACGACGTGACGAGATCCACCGGAATCGGCTTCGACACGTCCGTTCCCGCGGCCTTGAGCGCGTCGATCCGCCCTTTCGCTTCTTCGGCGAGCGCCGGGTTCGTGGGCCCGAGATTCGAGCCGTTCGATCCCTGCGCGTTGTACGGATTCGGCGTGGTCGCCGACAGACGCCCCCAGAAATACTGCGGCGCATCGAACTGCTGACCGATGACGGCCGAGCCGATCGCCCTTGCGTCGCGCGTGAGCAGGCTGCCGTTCGCCTGCCACGGAAACACGGCCTGCCCGATCCCGGTCACGACGAGCGGATAGAGGCCGCCCGTGATCAGCGTCAGCGCGGCGAACAGCACGAGCACCGGCCGAATCAGCGTCTTCATGATGTCGCTCCCCCGTTATGCCCAACCGAGCGCGGTCAGGATCACGTCGATCAGCTTGATGAACGGGAACGGCAACAGAATGCCGCCGAGCCCGTAGATCAGCAGATTGCGGCGCAGCAGCGCCGACGCGCCGAGCGGGCGATACTTCACGCCCTTCAACGCGAGCGGGATCAGCGCGACGATGATGAGCGCATTGAAGATCACCGCGGACAGGATCGCCGACGACGGCGACGTCAGACGCATGATGTCCAGCACGCCCAACTGCGGATACGTGGTCGCGAACGCCGCCGGAATGATCGCGAAATACTTCGCGACGTCGTTCGCGATCGAGAACGTCGTGAGCGAGCCGCGCGTCATCAGCATCTGCTTGCCGATCTCGACGACTTCGATCAGCTTCGTCGGGTTCGAGTCGAGATCCACCATGTTGCCCGCTTCCTTCGCCGCTTGCGTGCCCGTGTTCATCGCGACGGCCACGTCCGCCTGCGCGAGCGCCGGCGCGTCGTTCGTGCCGTCGCCCGTCATCGCGACGAGCCGCCCTTGCGCCTGATGCTCGCGAATCGTCGTGAGCTTCGTTTCCGGCGTCGCCTCGGACAGGAAATCGTCGACGCCCGCCTCCGCCGCGATCGCCGCGGCGGTGAGCCGGTTGTCGCCCGTCACCATGATGGTCTTGATGCCCATCTTGCGCAGCTCGGCGAAGCGCTCCTTGATGCCGCCCTTCACGATGTCCTTCAATTCGATCGTGCCGAGCACGCGCGAGATGCCGTCGCGCAATTCGGCGACGACGAGCGGCGTGCTGCCGCGCCGCGCGATGTCCTTCACGATGCTGTCGACTTCGGCGGGCACGCTGCCGTTGTGCGCTTCCATGTAGTGCTTGATCGCGTCGGCCGCGCCCTTGCGTATCTCGCGGCTCGGCGCCCCGGCGGAAGCCCCTGCGGGGGACAGGTCGACGCCGCTCATTCGGGTCTGCGCGGAGAACGACAGGAACACGGCGTGCAGCGCGGCCATGTCGCGCTGGCGGATGTTGAAGCGCTGCTTCGCGAGCACGACGATGCTGCGGCCCTCCGGCGTCTCGTCGGCGAGCGACGCCAGTTGCGCGGCATCGGCGAACGCCTCCTCGGTCACGGTCGACACCGGGTAGAACGCCGACGCCTGACGGTTGCCGAGCGTGATCGTGCCCGTCTTGTCGAGCAACAGCACGTCGACGTCGCCCGCCGCCTCGACCGCGCGCCCCGACGTCGCGATCACGTTCGCCTGCATCATCCGGCTCATGCCCGCCACGCCGATCGCGGACAGCAGGCCGCCGATCGTCGTCGGAATCAGGCACACGAGCAGCGCGACGAGCGCGGTGATCGTGACGGGATGGCCCGCCTTGGCTGCCGCGACCGAGAAGATCGAGAACGGCAGCAGCGTCGCCGTCGCGAGCAGCAGCACGATCGTCAGCGCGACGAGCAGGATCGTGAGCGCGATCTCGTTGGGCGTCTTCTTGCGCTTCGCGCCCTCGACCATCGCGATCATCCGGTCGAGAAACGCCTCGCCCGGGTTCGCCGTCACCCGGACGACGATCCAGTCGGACAGCACGCGCGTGCCGCCCGTCACCGACGAGAAATCGCCGCCCGATTCGCGGATCACGGGTGCCGATTCGCCGGTGATCGCCGATTCGTCGACCGACGCGACGCCTTCGATCACCTCGCCGTCCGCGGGAATCGCATCGCCCGCCTCGACGAGCACGACGTCGCCGCGGCGCAGGTCGCTCGCGGTCATGATGCGGATCGGCGATTTCGGGTGCGGCCCCTCGAGCTTCTTCGCCATCACGTCGTGCCGCGCGGCGCGCAACGATGCCGCCTGCGCCTTCGAGCGCCCTTCGGCGAGCGCCTCGGCGAAGTTCGCGAACAGCACGGTGAACCACAGCCACAGCGCGACCGCGAGAATGAAGCCCGCGGGCGCCTCGGCGTCGCCGCGCAGCGCGGCGATCCACAGGACCGTCGTCAGGATGCTGCCGACGTACACGCAGAACATCACCGGGTTGCGCAACTGCGTGCGCGGCGCGAGCTTGCGCAACGAATCGACCAAAGCCGGCCGGACGATGGCCGGATCGAACATCGAGCGCGCCGCGAGGCGCGCGTGCCCGAGGTTGTCGGGGCGATGTTGCGATGCTTGGTTATCCTGAATCATGTCTACCTCGCCATGAACGACGTCAATGACCGGCGATCATCATCAGATGCTCGACGACCGGGCCGAGCGCGAGCGCCGGCACATAGGTCAGCGCGCCGACGAGCAGCACCGTGCCGAGCAGCAGCACGACGAACAGCGGACCGTGCGTCGGCAGCGTGCCGGCCGTCACCGCGATGCGCTTCTTGTCCGCGAGCGAGCCCGCGATCGCGAGCACCGGAATGATCGTGCCGAGGCGGCCGAACCACATCGCGATCGCGAGCGTCACGTTGTAGAACGGCGTGTTGACCGAGAGGCCCGCGAACGCGCTGCCGTTGTTGTTCGCGGCCGAGCTGTACGCGTAGAGAATCTCCGAGAAGCCGTGCGGGCCCGGATTCGCGACGCCCGCCACGCCGGCCGCCGACAGCACGGCGACCGACGCGCCGACGAGCACGAGGAGCGGCGTCAGCAGAACGGCAATCGACACCATCTTCATCTCGTACGATTCGATCTTCTTGCCGACGTACTCCGGCGTTCGTCCGATCATCAGCCCGGCGACGAACACCGCCAGCAACGCGAAGACGAGCATTCCATAGAGTCCGGAACCCACCCCGCCGAAGATCACTTCGCCGAGTTGGATCAGCATCAGCGGGACGAATCCGCCCAGCGGCGTCAACGAATCGTGCATGTTGTTCACCGCACCGCACGACGCCGCCGTCGTGGCGACGGTGAAGATGCCCGACTGCGCGATGCCGAATCGGGTTTCCTTGCCTTCCATGTTGCCGCCGTCCTGAACGGGCGACGCGCGCTGATCGACGTTCAGCGTCGTGAAGACGGGATTGCCGGCCTGCTCCGCGGATATTTCGCCCCAGCACGCAACGGCGAACGCGATCGTCATCGCCGCGAGAATCGCATGGCCCTGCCGGCGGTCGCCCACCATGCGGCCGAACACGACGCACAACGCGGCGGGGATGATCAGTATCGCGATCATCTGCGTGAAATTGGCGACGGGCGTGGGATTCTCGTAAGGATGCGCGGAGTTTGCATTGAAGAATCCGCCGCCGTTCGTGCCGAGCATCTTGATCGCTTCCTGCGATGCGACGGGCCCCATCGCGATCGTCTGCTTGTCGGCCGTGAAGTCCGCCATCACCGCATTGCCCTTCGCGTCCTTGACCGGATTGCCTTGCGCGTCCGTCTTGGGCGCCTGGTAGTGCGTGACCTGCAACGTCGGCACGTCGACATACGACGAGAAGTTCTGGATCGCGCCCTGGCTCACGAGCGCGACGGCGACGACGAGCGCGGCCGGCATGAGGATATAGAGCGTGATGCGCGTGAAGTCGACCCAGAAGTTGCCGATCGTCTTCGACGTATGGCGCGCGAAGCCTCGGATCAATGCGACCACGACGGCAATGCCCGTGGCCGCCGAAAAGAAATTCTGCACCGTCAGCGCGGCCATCTGCGTCAGATAGCTGACGGTCTGCTCCGGCGTGTAGTCCTGCCAGTTGGTGTTCGTGACGAAGCTCACCGCGGTGTTGAACGCGGCGTCCGGCGTCATCGGGCCGAATGCTTGCGGATTGCCCGGCAGCCATTGCTGGATGCGCAACACGCCGTACACGACGACGACGCCGAGCGCGTTGAACGCGACGACGGCCATCGCGTATTGCCGCCACGACATCTCCGCGGCGGAATCGACGCCGGCTAGCCTGTACAGCGCGGTCTCGACCGGTCGCCCTACGCGGAGCACGATCGCCGACTTGCCGTCGAGCACATTCGCCATGTATCGCCCGAGCGGAATCGCCAGCGCGATCAATAAGACGATAAAAATGCCCGTCTGGATCGAATTGTTCAGGTTCATTCGAGATCCTCCGCGCGCAGAAGCGCATAGAGGAGATAGACGAACAAGACGGCCGTCGCGGCGCCCGCGAGCCACATCATCCAGGCACTCATGAGCGGCCTCCCGACGTGCGGCGCAGTTTGTCGCAACCGGCGATCATCGCGGCGATCAAGCCGCCGAATACGCCGATGGCGATGAGGTAAAGGAGATCCATGGTCGCGCCTCCAAGCGGAAACCCGCTAAACCCAGCGTATGAGAGCCACGGTAAACTTCCCGAAAAACCGAAGCGCGGGACTATAAAAGTTGCGTAAACAGAAACGGCGGAGGCGTCGGGTGAGAGAAAGCGAATGCGCGCCGTCGCATCGGAGCGTCGAGCAACTTCGAGCGGCTCGATGCGAAATGAATAGAACCCCTGATCACTTCGGCGCAGCACGCCTGCGTCGGCGTCCCGCGCTCGGACGTAGCTTAGTCACGCGTTTTTACAGACAATTGACGTGAGTCAACTCTGTGACCAACGCCGAAATTTTGCATCGCCGCGTCGAACGCGGTTCGACTTCGTTTCGTTTTCTGTTCGAACTTCAATACGCCGGCAGACGTATCGATGGGGTCGCCTCGGATTCGGATTCGGATTCGGAGGCGTTCGGCGTTCGGCGTTCGGCGTTCGGCGTTCGGCGTTGGACCACCACGAATCTCGCCATGCATAGCCGTTCACGTTTCGGAGCTCAATCAAGAATGGATAGCGAGAATTCGCGATCTTTCGACGGGACGCCTGAGCGCTAGCGCTCCCGCGCTCAAGTCGTGAATGCGTGAGTGCATGAATGCATGAATGCGCATTCACCCGCGCCTGACTGCAGGTGACGGAAAGCGGCATCCGCAAGGCGTGCGGATTCGCAAGAGGCACGCCATCGCCTCTCTTCAACCGTGAACGCACACCGTCGGCGATGCCGCGACCGCGTGCGGACCACGATGATTCGTCCGGATGCGATGCGCCGCGTGTCGGTGAGGCGCGCCGGCGCGAACGTGGCGGCGCCGCGGCGACGGCCGAGCGCGTGCGCCTGCATCGCGCTCTCGACATTCCGCCGCCCCGCGCTACGCGCGGAACACGCATCGACAAGCGCGCCGCCCCATCCTCATTTACGACCTTTTTACTTGTCACCGGATCGCGGCTCAATAAAATATCAACCGTAATCCAACCGAGAGCCGGCGACATGACCATCCGATGTCCTCGTCCCCCAAGTTGCATCGCTACCTGACAGGCAGGACGCAAGCTCTTTTCCTCGAGCCATCGTCCTGCCGAAAGGCGGGCGGTGCGCACCGCTAGCTACCCTTCCCGAGTGTCCTTCGGCCCGCAGGAATGGCCCGGCTGCCGCAACTCCGGCGGCAGCGCGCCATGCGGGGCTGCGTTCGCTCGCGGAAACCGCAACGCGCGCACGATGCCCGCGTTCCGAGGCGCGGCACGTCGCCATCGAGCTGATATCTGGCAATGGCCTTCCGACGGCGTCGACGCGCCCGGGCCGAATCCCGAGAGCCGGGACGGGCCGACCGTCGACACGACGCGGCTCCTGCTCTTCGCCCGCCCCTTCGGACTTCGCATCGTTTTGCGCGTGGCGAACGATGCGATACGCATGTGCGCCATGCGTGTTGAAGAAAGGATTGCTGATGAACGAGTTCCATGGAAATTCGGCGCCGGCGAGCATGCCGCGGCTGAGCGCGCATGAAATGGCGGCGCTGATGCTGCTCGAACATGCGCCCGTCGAAATCGAGCGGGGAACGCTCGACATGACGATGCTCCGCGACGCAGGGCTGGCGGAACTGATCGATCGGGAAAAGGGCGCGCCCAAGTTCTCGATCACGCGGAAAGGAAAAGTCCTGCTGCGCATCCTGAGCGAATTGATCCCGCGGGAGAGCGTCGGGCGGCCGAGCCGGCGATCCTGATTTCGAGCGCGCGTCGCCGAACGCGTGAGAGGCAACATGTGCATCGCCGCAACACGCGCCGGACGGCTCGAGCGATTTTGATTCACGGGCATGCCCGCTCGCATGCATTGCATTCGACGAATCTGGAGCATCGACATGTTTGAAATCAACAAGAACTACACGCGCGAATTCATCCACACGGCCTGCGGCGGCAGCAAGCAGGCGTTTTTGCCCACGAAGAACGGCAAGGTCGTCGCCGCCTGCCTGCGGACGGATCTCAATCCGCAAGCGCCCGATGTCATCATCTGCGACGGCAGCGCTTCGGCAAGAGCCGCCGGCAGGACGCTCGCCAATCAGGGCGGCGCCATTCCCGTGTTCATCAAGATGGAGACGGACGCGTTTCGTTTCATCGGCCTGTTTGCGGTCAGCGAATCGTTGACCGCACCGCTCGACTGCACGCCTTTTGTGCGCAACAGCGGGTTCACGACTGGTCAGGTTTCGCGCGTCCTGAAGATGAAACGTTGCGAATAGGCGCGAGTGAAAATAGGCGCGAGTGAAGGCGGCGCGGACGAGCGTTCGGCGTCCGGCCGCCGCGCGATTCCCGGTGAGCGGCTCGGGCGCTTGCGCCCCGCGCGGCGTTTCCGTCGTCGCGCTGGCGCGCGATCGCCTGCGACACGAACGCTGGGGCTTTCGCCGCACTGATCGGCACGCCTGCGAATGCGTTCTTCGCGCAACGCGCATGTCCGCGTTGCGCGCGCGATCAGCAAACTCCGGCCGGGGGCTCGCAACACAATGGCGACGTCGACGTGCGAAACGACTCGAGGCCGCAGGAAACACATCGGAAACGAACCGGAAACGATCGACCGCGAATTCGGGAAGACCGTCCTTCGCGAACGAGCAACGAGCCTCTATCGCGAATCGCTCGCTCCCCGCGGCGGTTCCTCGGCTCGCGCATCGCGCCGCGAAGCCACCGAGCACGAGCGCGACGATTCCCGTCGCGCGCCGCACGGGATGAGAACCTCGCATCGATCTCCCGGCGGCGGCCCATGATGTGCCGCCTATCGCCCAGGGCGTGGCCCCTTCCGCGCGAACTCGGCGACGATCGGGCCATAATCCTCGAGCGGCGGAAACGTCGCGAAACCGTGCATCGCGCCGGTCCTCGCCCAAGGCAGCGCCTCGCTGGTATAGGTCTCGACGTAAGGTGTGAACCATCCGAAATCGTCGAGCATCGACGGGCGAACGTTGACGAATCCCATGCTGGGTTCGAGCTCGGTGAACACCCAGCTCTTGCACCAGTCACAATGCCGGTGACGGATCTGCTCGCCGTGCAGGCCGCCGACAACCGGCTCGCCTTCAGTCACGCGAAAACCCTGCGTGGGAATCGCCATCGACAGCGAGAAGGCGCTTGCGCTCATCTTCTGGCAACCGGTGCAGTGACACGCCATCGTCAGCAGCGGCGGTGCGGTGATCTCGAAGCGCAGCCTTGCGCAGCGGCATCCGCCCGTCCAGGGCAATTTCCAGTCTTCCATTGCGCTCTCTTCGTTGGTGGACAATCGAGGATGGGCCATCCTATTACGGATCGGGAAAGGCGATCAACGCGCATCGCGCATGCCGAAGCCGAAGCCGAAGCCGAAGCCGCAGCCGATGCCGATGCCGGTGCGTCGCGGCTTCGCCGACGAAACCGCCGGCGTGAGCGCATGCGTTTCGTGTTCGGCGTGACGGTGCCGGTCGAAAACCCGTTTTCGAGCGCGGTGCGGATCGAACAAGCCGCGCAGATTCGCTCCGTTCGACGGCGAAATCGCGCGGCACGGCGAGCGCCGCCATATCGCATCGTCGCATTGTCGAAGGGCGCGCATCGGATATCGCTTCGGACATCGCTCGCACCAGCACGAACTTCCGGCTGCCGCCGATAGCGGCTTGAAGAAACCTCTCGATCGATGCGACCGCGAGCACACGATTCGGCGCTCGATCGGCGGCGACGCGAGGCGGCTCCACGTCACCGCCTCGTCGACATCGCCGCGGCGACAATTGCCTTACGCCGCGAGCGCAAACGCGGCCGCCACCGCGAACGGAGCGATTACGCGGCGGGGGCGAACCGGTTCTCGCGATCACGTCGATCGTTTGTCCCGATGCACCGCCGAGCGCGCGGACCTATCATGAAATCGGTGCTCCGCCGATCCCCAGGGAGGCGATCATGACGACGCGCTCCGACTCCGTCCGAATCCGAACCGCATGGCGCGGCGCGGTGTTGTCCGCGTGCGCGGCCGCGCTCGCCGCATGCACGATCACGCTGCCGCCGCCGCACGGCGCAGTCGTCGTGCCGAGCGTGCCGTCGATGAGCGCCACCGAATACCGTGCGGCCGTCGCCGAGCGCATCGCCAATCGCAATTCGGATCGCATCCTGCGCGGCACGCCCCAGGCGATGCTGCGCTCGCTCGTGGTCGTCGCGTTCACCGTCGATCGCAACGGGCAGCTCGTGAAATCGGCCGTCTATCGCAGCAACGGCGACGACGAAGCGGAAGGCATCGCGCTCGCGTCGCTGCGCCGCGCCGCGCCGCTGCCGCCGCCGCCCGCGAAGATGCTCGACGGGCGCGGCCAGGTCGAATTGATGGAAAGCTGGCTCTTCAACGACAACGGCCAGTTCCAGTTGCGCACGAAAGCGGCGCCGCAAGCGCAGACGCTCAACTGAACCGGACGCGGGCGCGAACCGCCGTTCCCGTCCGCCCGCGCGCCGCCGCACGCGGCGCGACGGCTCGCGCCCGCGTCGCTATAATTTCCCGCACCCCGTTCGGCCGCAAGGCCCGCTAGCGCGTCGCGCCTATCCGGCAAGCCGCGCCACGCATCGACGACACGCGGGCACGCAAAGGCCCGCATGGGCATGGCGTGCGCCGTCGCACGGCCGCGCGCGAACCGCCGGCATGCGCCGCCCGCTTCGCGTCGCACCCGACTCTCGATTCGAATCAAGGAGCGACGGCCGCCGCTCGCGCGCGACGAGCGATGCGCGAGCCGCCGGGCGTCGTACCGCCACAACCGGAGACCCGCATGTCGGATACCCGTCTTTCCGCTCCCGCCGCCGCGCCGCGCGCAGCCGGCACGACGAGCCATCGGCGCATCGTGTTCGCGAGCTTCATCGGCACGGCGATCGAGTTCTACGACTTCTACGTATACGCGACGGCCGCCGCGCTCGTGATCGGTCCCGTGTTCTTCCCGCACGGCTCGGCGACCGCGCAGGCGCTGTCCGCGTTCGTCACGTTCGGCATCGCGTTCATCGCGCGGCCGATCGGCTCGTTCCTGTTCGGCCACTTCGGCGACCGGATCGGCCGCAAATCGACGCTCGTCGCGTCGCTGCTCGTGATGGGCGTGTCGACGACGGCGATCGGCCTCGTGCCCGGCTACGACGCGATCGGCGCGCTCGCGCCGGTGCTGCTCTGCGTGCTGCGCTTCGGCCAGGGCATCGGCCTCGGCGGCGAATGGGGCGGCGCCGCGCTCCTCGCGACCGAGCACGCGCCCGCCGGCAAGCGCGGCTGGTTCGGGATGTTCCCGCAGCTCGGCCCGTCGATCGGCTTTCTCGCATCGAACGGCCTCTTCTTCGCGCTCGCGCTCACGCTGTCCGACGAGCAGTTCCGCTCGTGGGGCTGGCGCATTCCGTTTCTCGTGAGCGCGGCGCTCGTCGCGGTCGGCCTGTACGTGCGCCTGAAGATCGCCGAGACGCCCGCATTCCAGGCCGCGCTCGACCGGCACGAGCGCGTGCGCGTGCCGATCGCCGCGCTCGTCGCGCACCACTGGCGGCCGACGCTGCTCGGCGCGCTCGCGATGGTCGTCTGCTACACGCTCTTTTACATCTCGACGGTGTTCTCGCTGTCGTACGGCGTCGCGACGCTGCATTTCTCGCGCCAGAGCTTTCTCGGCCTGCTGTGCTTCGCGGTGCTGTTCATGGCGCTCGCGACGCCGCTCGCCGCCGCGGCCGCCGACCGCTTCGGCCGCAAGCCTGTGCTGATCGCGGGCTCGATCGCCGCGCTGCTGTCGGGCTTCACGATGGCGCCCCTTCTCGGCAGCGGCTCGACGGCGCTCGTCGCGCTGTTCCTGACGATCGAGCTGTTCTTGATGGGAGTGACGTTCGCGCCGATGGGCGCACTGCTGCCGGAACTGTTTCCGACCAACGTCCGCTACACGGGCGCGGGCGTCGCGTACAACCTGGGCGGCATTCTCGGCGCGTCGATCGCGCCGTACATCGCGCAGCTGCTCGCCGCGCGCGGCGGGCTCGCGTGGGTAGGCGGCTACGTGTCGGTCGCGGCGGCGATCAGCCTCGTCGGCGTGCTGCTGATGCGCGAGACGCGCGACGCGAAGCTGACCTGAACGCGCGAGCGACGGGCGGGCCGCGCGATCCGGATCGTGCCCCCCCGCCCGCGTCGAACGAGCGGCGGCCGGCCGCGTTTTCGTTACGCGTCGCCGTGCCTATACTCGATGGACGAACGCCTGCCGCGCAGCGCGGCGAGCGCGACGCATTCGGCATCAGCCGACAGGAGCCGCCGCGATGGACCTCATTCGCCTGCAGAACTCCGATCTCGTGTTGATTCTCGCGCTGTCGCTCGGCGGCGCGCTGCTGCTTGCCGCGCACTTCAGGCCGAAAAGCTGGCTCGGCATCGCGCTCGAAGCGCTCGCCGCGAACCTCGCGGCCATTGCGGCCGTGATCGCGTTCGAATTACTGATGTCTTGAGCGCGCCGCGCCCGGCGAACGGGCCGCGCATGCCCGCGCACGCCTACATCGCGGCGACGCGCCGCGGCTCCTCCATCGTGCCCGCCGGATAGACGCGCTCGACCGCGCCGAGCACGTCGTCGACGCTCGGCGTGGAGCCTTCGTCCCCGATCGACAGCGACTGTGGCGCGCCGCCCACGCCCAGATGCTGGCGCGACGTCGCGCGAAAGATCATGACGGTCGGCTTCTCGAGCGCGTGCGACATGTGAACGAAGCCGGTATCGACGCCGACGACGAGCGTCGCGCGATCGATCTTGCGCGCGACGTCCGTGAGCGTCAGCTTGGGCAGCACGACGGCGCCCGGCGCGTGCGCGGCGATCCGCTGCGCCTCCTCGCGCTCGTGCTCGCCACCCCACGGCAGCAGCACGTGCAGCCCGCGGGCGAGCATCTCGCGCGCGAGCGCGCCCCAGTGATCGGCCGGCCAGCGCTTGTCGTCGTTCGACGTCGCGTGAAAGAACAGCGCATACGGCCCGGCCGGCTCCGCGTGCGCCGCGAGCGGCGCCGTATGCGGCTCGCGCGACTCCGGCGGCACTTCGAGCAGGTAATCGGCGCGGCCCTGCGGCTCGTAGCCGAGCGCCTCGCCGGCGCTCACGCGCATGCCGTGCCACGCATCGCAAGCGGGGCGCGGGCCGAAGCGCCCGTTGTACGCGAACATCGCGCCGAGCTCGCCGAGATCCTGATTCCGGTAGCCGTAGCGCCGGCGCGCGCGCGCGAGAAACGAAATGATCGCGCTCTTGTAGACTCCGTGAAGGTCGATCACCGCATCGTAACGGTATGCGCGCAGCTCGCCGATCGAAGCCGCGATCACCTGCAGGTCCGCGCGGCTGCGCGCCTTCTTGAAACGCCGCAGCGGCGCGCACAGCACGCGGCTCACGCCGGTGCTCCAGCGCACGACGTCGGCGCACGATTCGTCGACGGCCCAATCCACCTGCACGCCCGGAAACGCGCGATGGATGTCCGCGACGACGGGCAGCGTCTGCACGACATCGCCGAGCGATGTCACCTTCACAATGAGAATACGTTTCATTTGTATGTGGATGTCTCCAGCTTGTTAGTTTGGCATTCTAATTAGATCGAATCGCAGAAGACAAAAATTACAATCAAATTACGATCACTCGACGTCGTCGCGGCCATGCATTGCGCTCCTTATAATTTCGTTTTTGCTCGCATCACTGCCCATGCAACGCCCTCGCCTGATTCCAACTCTCACGCGCCGCACGCAGCGGATCTGGCGCCAGTACGGCGTGTTCTGGCTCGGCGCGATCGCGGTGGGCCTGATGGCCGTCATGTATGCGCGGCTCATCGATTGGGGCTACGATGCGTTCCGCACGCTCGAGCGCGGCCGCCCGTGGCTGCCGTTCCTGCTGACGCCCGCCGTCGCCGCGCTGTCCGTCTGGCTCACGCGCCGCTTCTTTCGCGGCGCGGAAGGCAGCGGGATTCCTCAGGTGATCGCCACGCTGCACGCACAGCCTAGCGCGTTCGGCTCGCGGTTGCTAACGCTGCGCATCCTGTTCGGCAAGATCCTGATCTCGTGGCTCGGCATCGTCGGCGGCTTCACGATCGGCCGCGAAGGGCCGACCGTGCAGATCGGCGCATCGCTGATGTTCAACCTGCGCCGCTTCTACCCGCGCTCGAACGCGCTGATCGAACGGCAGCTCGTGCTCGCGGGCGCGGCGGCGGGCCTGTCCGCGGCGTTCAACACGCCGCTCGCGGGAATCGTGTTCGCAATCGAGGAGTTGAGCCGCAGCTTCTCGGCGCGCGCGAGCGGCGTGCTCATCACCGCGATCATCATCGCCGGCGTGATCGCGCTCGGCATGAACGGCAACTACACGTACTTCGGCACGATCGACATCGGCCTGCAATTTCCGAAAATGCTCGCGCCCGCCGTGCTGCTCACGGCGCTCGTCACGGGCGTCGCAGGCGGCCTGTTCGGCTGGCTGCTGCTCAACACCGGCCGCTGGCTGCCCGCGCGGCTGCTGACGCTCTACCGCGAGCGTCCGATCGTGTTCGCGGCGGCGTGCGGCGTCGCGATCGCCGCCGTCGGCGTCGCATCCGGCGGCACGACGTTCGGCAGCGGCTACGCGCAGGCGCGCGGGCTCCTCGACGGCCGCGAACAACTGCCCGTCCTGTATCCGTTGCTCAAAATGGCTTCGATGGTCGCGTCGTATCTGCCCGGGATTCCGGGCGGGATCTTCGCGCCGTCGCTGTCGATCGGCGCGGGCTTCGGCAATCTGCTGCACTACGTGTTCAGCGGGATGCATCTGCCGATGCTGATCGCCCTCGCGATGGTCGGCTATCTCGCGGCCGTCACGCAATCGCCGATCACGTCGTTCGTGATCGTGATGGAGATGATCAACGGCCACGCGCTCGTGATCTCGCTGATGGCGACCGCGCTGATCGCGAGCCGCGTGTCGCGCCTGTTCGTGCCGCCCCTCTACGAAACGCTCGCCGAGCGCTATCTGAAGCCGCCGCAGCCGAAGCACGCGGCGGCCGCGCCCGCCGCCGCCGCTCCCGCGCACACCGGCATCACGGCGCTCAAGATGCCCGAAGACGCCGAGTCGGCGCCCGCCGATCCGCTCGATACGCTGCGCGACGACGGCACGCCGGCCGCCGACGCGAACGATACGGCGACGATGGAAAAGCTCGGCGGCGCGAATGCCGCGACGCACGCCGCCGATGCGGCGAGCGAGGCCGACGCCTCGCGTGCGGCCCCGCTCGCGCAAGCGGACTCGGCTTCGGCGCTCGACGCAGACGGCGAGCCGACGGCGCGCGCCGACGCCTCCCCGCCGCAGTCGAACGGCGCACCGCATCGCGAGCCGCCGCATCGCCCGGCTCAATAGATCACGACGGGCGCCGGCCGGTAGTACACCGGCCGCGCCGGCACGATGACGCAGCCGGCCAGCGTCAGCGCGACGAGCGCAAGCGCGAACAAGGTTCGTTTCATCGCCCGGCCCTCCTCAAGCCCAGTGGCCGCGAATCCAGACCCAGCCCGGCCCGCGCTGCGCCCAGTGGCCCGGCTCCCAGTGCAGGCCGACGCGCTCGGCTTCCCAATGCCCGGCGATCCACACGTAGCGGCCATGATCCCAGCGCCAGTGGCCGCGATCCCACACATAGCCGACACGCGGCTCGGGCACGACCTCGTAGCGCACGGGCGGCGGCGCGCTCGGCGCAACGACGACGACTTCCGCGGCGGCCGGCTCGACGACGACGCCCGGCGCCGCCTGCGCAACGATGATCTCGCCGGCGCTCGCGGCGAGCGGCGCGGCGACCGCGCAAAGGCCCCCGCCCGCGACGACGAACGGCAGCACGACACGATGAAGAGAGAAAGACATCCTTGCCTCCGAGAATGTGATTGGATACGCGACGAGAGCGTATCCATTCAATGCTCGGGAAGGCGTAACGGCGGACAGACGCTGCGTTACGGGAGGCCCGAAAGTGCAACGAGAAGTAAGGCCTCGCGCGGCGGCCACGCACCGCGCGCGATGAGGCGGGAAATGCGTCAGGCTTGCGGAATCTCGATCTTCACTTCGAGCACTTCCAGATCGTCCTGGCGCTCGAGGCTCACGCGGATGTCATCGTTCGAAATCTTCACGTACTTCGAAATGACCGCGACGAGCTCCTTTTGCAGCGCAGGCAGATAATCGGCGGGCGGGCGGCCGCCCACGCGTTCGTGCGCGATGATGAGCTGCAAGCGCTCCTTCGCGACGGCCGCGGACTTCTTCTTTTCACCGAGCAGAAACGACAGAATCGACATGACGCGCCTCCGTTACTTGGAGCCGAAGAGGCGCTGCAGCAGGCCCGGCTTCTGATAGTCGGTGAAACGCAGCGGTTTGTCCTCGCCGAGGAAGCGCGCGACGATGTCCTTGTAGGCTTCCGCGACGTCGGTGCCGTCGAGGTGGACGGCGGGCAGGCCCTGGTTCGACGCGTGCAGCACTGCTTCGGACTCCGGCACGACGCCGATCAGCTTGATGCGCAGGATCTCGCTGATGTCGTCGAGCGACAGCATCTCGCCTTCGGTCACGCGTTTCGGGTTGTAGCGGGTGATGAGCAGGTGCTCCCGGATCGGATCTTTGCCTTCCGTCGCGCGCTTCGTCTTCGACGACAGGATGCCGAGGATGCGGTCCGAGTCTCGCACCGACGACACTTCCGGGTTCGTCACGACAAGCGCCTCGTCCGCGAAGTACATCGCATGCAGCGCGCCCGACTCGATGCCCGCGGGCGAATCACAGATGATGAATTCGAAATCCATCGCGATCAGGTCGTTGATGACCTTCTCGACGCCCTCGCGCGTCAGCGCTTCCTTGTCGCGCGTCTGCGACGCGGGCAGGATGTGCAGGTTCTCGCACTTCTTGTCCTTGATGAGCGCCTGGTTCAGGTTCGCTTCGCCCTGGATCACGTTGACGAGATCGTAGACGACGCGGCGCTCGCAGCCCATGATGAGGTCGAGATTGCGCAGACCGACGTCGAAATCGATCACGGCCGTCTTGTGACCGCGCAGCGCGAGACCGGAAGCGAAGCTCGCGCTCGTCGTCGTCTTGCCCACGCCGCCCTTGCCCGAAGTCACCACGATGATTTTTGCCATTTACCTACCCTGTGTTCGTCAATGAGGACCGACCGACCCGATTGCCGCGCCACGCGTGTTACGTGAGGCGCAGCGGTTCGATCATCAGTTTTTCCTGTTCCAACCGGATCTGCACCGACTTGCCGAGTACGTCGGCCGGCAGCGGGTTCTCGGTGGTCCGATAGATACCCGCGATCGAGATCAGCTCCGGTTCGAGACACGTGCAGAAGATGCGCGCGTCGTGATTGCCGTGCACGCCCGCGAGAGCGCGGCCGCGCAACGGCGCGTAGATGTGGATGTTGCCTTCCGCGATGACCTCGGCGCCGTAACTGACCGGGCCGAGCACCACGAGATCTCCCTTCGCGTAAATCTGTTGTCCTGAACGCAGCGGCTTGTCGATGACGAGCGTCGCCGATTGCGGCGCGGCGGCGGGCGCGGCGCTCGCCGACTGCGCGGGCGCCTCGACGCCGGACGGGCCGGCTTCGGCGAAGAGCGCGGCCTGCCCGGCGGCTGGCGCGTCCTGCTCCGCCGGCTGCGCGGGCGCGTCGTCCGCCGCCTTCGGCGCCGACGTGCGCCGATCGCGCGCCTCGAGAAGCGGCAAGTCCCCGCCCGCCGCCCATGCGTGCTGGCCGGGCTGCGCGACCACGCCGATCGTCCGCATCCGCACGTCGTTCAGCATCCGGCGGATTTCGTCGAGCGGGACGCGTTCGTTGTCCGCGAGCCGCCGCACGTCGATCGCGACGACGTCGTCCGCAAAAAATTCGGGTGTCGCTTCGAAACGCTTGACCAACTCGGCGCGCAACGCATCGAGGTCGGCGGTTTTCACGATGAACAGCAACGTGTCGACCGAACCGCTGCGCAGTTCGAAGAATGGCGATTTTTTAAGCGACATGGACGTCCTGCAAAAAAATTTTGCGTATTTTACAGGCGTCCACGCCGGGGGCCATCATTTTCGGGCGCGCCGGGCGCCCGCGCGGCGCGGCGCCCGCCCGCGACGCCCGGTCCGGGCGCGGCAAGGAGGGAACGGGATCGGTTCGCACGCCGCTTACGCGTGCTCGCGCCAGACAAACAGCGATTTCATCGCGCCGGGCACGCGGGTGATAGGCGCCCGCTCGCCGGTGTCGGCGAAGCCGACGTGCTCGTAGAAACGGATCGCGCTGCGGTTCTGGTCGGCGATCCACGCGCAGATCTCGACGGCGCCGCGCGACGCGAGCCACGAGCGCGCCGTGTCGACGAGCAGCACGCCGCCGCGCAGGTGACGCACCGCGTGCGCGACCCACAGCTCGCTCACGAACGCGCGACGCGCGGGCGTGCTGTCGAAATACGCGCCGATCATGCCGGCCGGATGGCCTTCGGTGTACAACACGAACGTGGTCGATTCGTCGGACGTCGCGCGCTGCTGCGCGATCGCCGCCGCTCTCGCGGCGTCGACGGCCAGCTCGGCTTCCGGCGTCTCGCCGCTCGCATAGGGCTCGCGCAGCGAGGCGGCGCGCAGTTCGCGATACACGCCGCCTTGATCCGCGGCAATACGACGAACAGTCAAGGTCGAACTCATGCAGGCACAGCCCCCTTCGGACAGCAAGCCGTTAGCTTCAACCGAAAGCGGGGCATGAGTCAAATCGTAATTTCCGAATGGCTGCGAAATGTCGTCGATAAGCACGATATCGCGCGCAATTTCGCGCTTATGCGGCAGCGCAGCAATATGCGATGAACCGATCTGCCGGCTGTCGCGTCGCACGGGCGCGGACGTCGCCTCACCGGTCCGCCGACACGAGGGCGACCATGCGCACGGCCGCGCACGTCCGCGCCGAATGCCCGAACAGGCGAGCCGTGTCGGTAACGGCAACGCCGCGCTCATCGGCGGGCCGACGCGGAACGAAACGACGCGCATCCGTCCGGGCCCGAAGCGCCCTGCCCCATGGATGCAGGGGCATCGAGCGGCTGCGGCACGGAAATCCGGTGGTTCCCGAAGGCGCAAAGCCGCGTAGCGTATGAAAAAGCCCGCAACGTCGCGGGCTTTCCACTTGCAACGCAGGAGGCCGCGTGCGCAGTCGGCTTGCGGCGGGCCGGTTTCCGCCCGGAACCAACAGCTGCGGCGCACGGGCGAACCGCCACCTCGCGTTGCGTCGGGCGCACGCCCCGCCCTATTGGGCGCTAAAGGGCATCGTTCCCAACGAGGACAGCACGTACGTGCCGTCTGCGTTCAGATATGAGCGAACGCCGTTCAGCAAAATCTGCCCTTGCTGAGTCATGACGCCGCTCCACGTGTCCTGAATGCAATAAGGCCAGTTGGCAGGCCGAATATTCGCGATGAACGCGATGCTGTTGGGCGTGGTCACGTTGCCCACGTAGTTCCAGATTCCGGCGAGCACGCCGAAGGTCTGCTGCCCCTGCGGCGTGTATTTCGAAACGTAGCTTCCGCCGAATGTCCCGTTCCCTTCGTTTGCGTTGGCGATCGTCAACGTGAAAGCGCCGTCCTGGGATTTATAAGTTCCATTGATGTTCATGTGATTCTCCTTTTACCGAGTACACGTACATTTAGAACCTCTGGTGAGGGCGACAAGCGTCGGCCAGTCGCATCGCCGACGCATCGCCCTCTCTTCTCATTGGGCTCGCAATCGAATTGGCGGTGCAACTACCAGAAATGATAGGGAGACCGAAAGTCGCCCCTGCATCATCGCTCTGTCGCATGGAAAACTCGTGGCGCCGGCGCGGTGCAAAGCCGGGCGCTTCGTCGACGCGCGACGTTACAACGACGACGGCAAAGCCGCGGGCGCATGAGGTTACTGAGCAAGCGAATCACGACTCCGCGTTCCGGTTTGCGCTGAGTCTCTTGGGTGGATGCGTCGGGGGCTCGCGCCTCGTCGGCGCGGGCCGCGTCGGCGATGATTCGAACGTGACACGGCTGCTTGCGGGTAGGTTCGAAGCCGCGATTGCGGCATTGAATCGCGATTCGCGACTCAAGGTTGTGACTTCGCCGAATCTGCGCGTGCGATCGAGGCAGGTATGCGTTGACATGTTGAAACGTCGAGCAATCGGCGCCGATCGTGGTGCCGCGCCGTATCCCGGCGCGACGGCGCGCGCCGGCATGGAGCCTGAAGTATCGGAATGAAGACGCGATCTTCCCGGTTCAGCCAACCGCTCAGGCGAGCATGATCGGCTTGACTGTGACAAAGGAGATAAACGATTTCGTGCGCACGACGACCGGCGTCAGTAATTCGCCGACGAAGAACACGCGCGAGTTCGAATCGTCGCTCAGCGTGAAGGATGGCGACGCGGTACTCATCGGCGGGGGAACTGGTGTCGATGCGCCCGGCCAGGCTCTCAAAATCCCACGCCGCGTTCCTGCATCCCATCGATGCTGCTCAGCATGTGTTTGACCGCGCAATGCGGTCGAGCTGGTAGACGGCTAGCGTGTCGCCGCGCTTGAGATTTCTGGGGAGCGTGTCTGGAACGGGTCGTCGCAGCGTTGCGCGGAGCCGTTTTTCTTGTGGAATGCGTCGACGCCGGTCTTCGCCGACGCTTCGATCCGCGCACGCGTTTCCTGTTCTTGAGCGGAAACTCCGGCGTAATCGATGCTCGTATGGCATAAAAAAACGCCGGATTCTTCCATAGAATCCGGCGCTTCCTTAAGAGCAATCCGAGATTGCTCTCTCATCTGGCGGAAAGGGTGGATTACGAACCCAAAGCCGCCAATCGACAGGATGCCCGCCAGTGCTGCCGCAACGCCGCTTTCGGTCGACGCGTCGACGGCGCGCGACTGATCGCTGCCGCTGTTCGCCGTGACGGTTGCGGCTTTCGCGTCAGTCGAGGTCATCAAAGAGGTCGCGAGTGCGAGTGTCACGGACGCGGTGACCCCCGCCGCGCGCAGGTTTCCCAATGCTCGTGCCCACGCTGGCGCGTGCTTCGAGTCCATGCCTTGCTCCACCTCTGCGAGGGTTTCCAGCGGGGGAAGTCCAGCTAGTTCGGCCAGCAGCAGAATTTCGCCCGCATCCGGCTTGCGGTCGCCCGACCGCCACTTGGAGAGGCGCGATTGCTCGATGCCCATTTGCTCGGCAACTGCGCCGAGCGAGCCGTGCTTGCGCTTTGCAGCGTCGAGTAGTTCGCCAATCGTCATACGGATATCCTTGACAATTTTCCCAACTGTCCAAATAATTCGTCTCGTTTGCACAGATGGGAAAAAATTTTCCCATCTGTCACGGCCAGCAGTCTATCAGCTTGGGCGGAAAGGTAAACCCGCCCGGGGCGGCGGTCGGGTTGAGGTGGTCTGCGTGGCTCGTGGGGCGCGTTTCGGTGTTCGGTTATGCCTCGTTAGCCGTGCTCTTTCGGCCCCACGGAGTGCACGGTTTTGGCGGGCGGCCTTTTGGCCCCCGCCCTTTTTGAAGCGGTCCGCCCACGCGGCGGGAAAACTACAACGTCTCGGGGGCCTTCATGGCGAAGCAAGGGCTTGACAAGTACACGGCCGACATGTTCGGCAACCGACCGGGGCGTCCGGCGAAGCCCAATGCGATGACCGGTGCTCAGCGCGCGGCGAACTTCCGCGCCCGCCGTCGCCTGATTCCCGTTATGCGTAACGAAAATTCCTGCGAGTGGTGTGGCGCGGACGAGCGCGGTTGCAGCGTCTGCGGCCTGCCGCCGTCCCAAGTCAAGTAAGCCTGAGGTCGAGCATGGGCAAGTTGAAGAACGCACTTCAGTCCGGGGCCATTCGCACTCCTAAATCCGACTCGCGCAGCGGCGGTGCCGCTCCTGCCCGCAGCGGCAGCGAGGACAGCAGCGGCACCGCCGCTGCTTTTTGCCCCCCCCGGACTAACAGGGGGGGAACGGAACGGCCGGCGATCGCGACGGTGCAAGAGCTACAGCTCGTCATGACGGATACCGGCGAATTGAAAACGATCCTCGTCCGTCGACCGACCAACGAACAGGTCGCAATGGTCGACACGCTTCGTTTCACGGTCGGCGAGGAAACATGGAACCGGACGGCCGGCATTCAGCTTGTTGCCGATGAGGCGTTTATCTTCGAAGCGAGCAAGCACCTTACTAAGATTTTCGGCTTCGGCGTCACGCGCGACCTGAAGAAGAGTCGCGACTTCTATACGAATGCGTGGGAACTCGGTGAGAACTTTGGTCACGTCGCCTTTGGTGGCGCGAGCCAGCGCGGAACGATGCTCATCAACCTGAGCGGTCAGGGCTGCATTGCAGCCAAAGCCGGTTGGGAGTCACGCCTCCACGATTTCCTTGTCGATACAGCCGTTCGGCCGACGATCACGCGCGTTGACCTCGCGCATGACTGCATGCAAGGCGAGTACACGGTCGATCAGGTCGACAACTGGTATGACGATGGTCTGTTCACGTGCTCGGTGAACGCCCCGCATCATGAGCACAAGGGCGACTGGAAGAAGCCGAACGGCAAGGGTCGTAGCGTGTACATCGGCTTGCGCCGAAACGGAAAGTTGTGCCGTGCCTATGAGAAGGGCCGCGAGCAAGGTGACGCGAATTCCGAATGGCTGCGCATCGAGGTTGAATTTCGTAACAACAAGCGGGTTATCCCGCTCGACGTGCTGCTTGATCCTTCGAGCTACTTCGTGGGTGCGTATCCATGCCTGCGGCTACTCGATGCATCACGTACGCCGGAAAAGATTGAGATCAAGGTAAGCGCGAGACCAGTACCGTCTAGGAGCGTTCGATGACGAATGTCATGATGTCCGTCGAAGGACACGAATGACCG
>NZ_LOYJ01000106.1:0-67565 GCF_001526245.1 Burkholderia sp. MSMB1498 | reverse complement strand
CAAATCGGCAGCATGATTGCCCCGGACGTTCCACTTAAAAATCTCAGAAAACTGTCCAAACGAGCGAGGCCACCTCTAAGGTGGTGTTGCGCGGTCAATGGATTATAACGAAGGTGATCATGATCAGGATGCGGAGGACGTATTCCTCCCACAGCAACTGCAGCGTCACGCCCTTGCGGCGCAGGTCGCGGTGCATCGCCGCGTAATCCGGTTCGACCCGCCGGGTCGGGGCCGCGGTTTCCTCCGGCAGGTCCAACCTGATCTCGAGCTCGTCGTCGGCGAGCGGTTCGACGGCAGCCCAGTCGAGTCCCGCTGCGCTGGCGCGTGCGGCGTATGCCGAGATGGCGCCGACGCTGATGCCGATCGCGCGGCTGATCTGGCGGTGCGACAGGCCGCACGCCCACTTCAGCCGCAGTACTTCCTTCAGTTTGCGCATGCTCATCCGATGTGCCGGCATCAACCTGTCCCCAAAAAGAGACAAGGCTAACGCCCGTCGTGAATTGCATGCGCAACACCACCGCCGAGCCGGAAAGGCCATCGCGTTTCGGTTGCGTGATCAGCTGTTTCGGTTCGCTGATCACTCATTCCGGGAACGTGATCACCTGTTTCGGCAAGATGATCGCTCGTTTCGGAAACCGGTGATCAGCGATCACCTTCGACCGAAACGACCGATCACCATCAATCGGAACCACTGATCACGTTCAACCGAAATCGCTGATCACGTTCGCCGAATTACGCACCATGATCCATATCGCGATGGGCGGCCTGTTGTTACGCAGAATCGCTCATCCCTGATTTTTCAACCGCGCTCTTACCAGTTTCCATTGCCGTTGAAGGTCGGACATGCGCTCGGGTCCTCGGGATCTGGAAACATTACCTTCTGCGTGAAATCGTTAATGATCCACTCCTTCATCATGTCTTCGATAGACTTCGGGGATTGCTGTGTGTCATCACCGGACGAACGGTACATGGCTTCAGTTGAAGTCGCGGCTTGCAATGGTGTCATCGGGTGGCTCCTGTTCGGCTGATGTGTCTGCGAGAATGTTTGGGGTACCGGCGTCAACTACGTTGGTGTCGTGCGCGTCGCGACGCTTGAGCCGATGCAGTGCGTCGGTCATTACCTGCCATGCGATTGCGTCGTTGTTCATCGAGCGCACTGTGGTGCGGCATGCGGAGAGCGCCGTGTCGCTCAACTCGTGTGCAGCGTCAAGCGGATCGAATTCGAGAATTTCCTCGTCCCATTCGACAACGAACGAGCGTGTTTCGACGAGCACGATCTGCACCGACGGATAAGTGTCCTTCAGGCGCTTGCGTATCGCTGGTGCGATCCTCTTCGCGCGGTTCGGCACCGACACGCGTAGCGGGCGATTGCTCGGGCATGCGCGGCGGTCTGCAATTGCGTCGGTGATGTGCAGAAGTAACCCTGGATCGCCGAGCAAGTGTTCGAGTGATTGACGGACATTTTCGACGACGTGTTCGAGGAGTATCTGCCGCTTCGTGTCGATCCACTCGAGACACTCGACGACTTGTGTGACGGCGAACGCGAACCCGGCCTCGTAGCCGGTTTTTGCTGCGTGGTCGCGGCAGCCTTGCGCGTCCCGTTCGGCATCTCGCACGAGCAGGCGCGCGCGACGCTTCGCATCGTCGATCAATCGTTCGGCGCGAGCCGCTTGTGACAGTGGTTCGTGTTTAAGCAACACGTCGGCAAGCGGTACTAGGGTGTCAGGAAGCTGTCGCAGTGTCGAGGAGCGCATAGTTCAATGCGAAGGAGAAGAGTGTGGCGTGCCAAGCGGCGCGCACGTCGTGAGCGCCGTCTAGGTGGATTTCGAGACGTTTCGCGTACGCTCGCGGGAAGAGAAGCGGCAGGCGCTGGCGCAGCGCGCGTGGCGCATGTTGCAGCTCACCAGCAAGACAGGCGGAGCCGGCCGCTACAATCGTATCGTCATCGGGCGAGTCAGCGCACTCGACCTTCGGCACGGCATGAAGTGGCAGACATAGAAAGCGCTGGCTCGTCGGATCAAGATGCATGTACCGGCAGTGCTCGACGAGCGCCGTGCGTAGTCGCTGCACGCCGATCAGAAAGCAGACGCGCGGCAGGTGTGTCCAATGATTGACGCATTGCCGCGCAACCGGAGCCTCACCCAGATCGAAGTCGATTTTTGTATCGAGGCGAAGGCGATCGATCATTAGCTGATTCGCGATGTCCGCCGGCAAGTTCGTGAGATCGACTCCGGCGATCGTCCGATATTCCGGATGCGCATAGCCGAACGGACCATACATCACGTTCACGAGAGCGTGAGGATTCATCGGCGTGGCTCCCGAATGTTGCTCAATTCCGCATGAGATTCGCTCGCCGTATCGGCTGGTGCAGATGATTCGGCCGCTTCCGATACGGCGATTGTGCCGGGCGCACCGGGCTCAATGTCAGCAATCCGACCTGCTGCATCCCGTGCCGTTGCGTCGCGTCTGCGTCGCAGGTAGACGAGGTAGCCGGTCACTGCGGCCGCTATCGCGGCCGGTATCGCGGTGAGCCAGTAGAGCCACGTTGCACCGGAATGCGATGCGGAAGCAGTCGGCGCGCCGCGAAACAGCGATGGCGCACGGTACAAGATCACCGAGATATCGTCGTAGTCGATGTTGGTGAAGCTGTTCTTCACAAACCGCTTCACTTCACTGACGAGAATGTCTGCATCCACCTCGTTGCGATAGGTGAGCAGTACGGCGGCGTGCATCCGCGCGTCTGCCTTGCCGCTGTCGGACGGCTTGAGCGGATAGCTGATCTGCACGCGCGCCGTGACGACGTTTTGCAGTGCCGCGAGGTTTTGCTCGAGGCGCTGCTCGACTGCCGACAACAGCCGCGCCTGTTCCGCCTGCGGCGACGCGACGAGCGCGTCTGCTGGAAACGCCTGCGCGATCTGCATGCGCGCCTGAGACGGCAGGTTGTATTGCCGCAGTAGATCGACGGCGGTCGGAAAGTCGGCTTGCTCGACGCTGACCGCGTAGCCTGTCTTGCCGAGGTCTTCTTTGTGTACAGCGAGATCGTGCGCCTGGAGCACCGCGACGACATCGTTCGCCTGCTGCTCGGAGAGATTCTTCAGCAGTTCCTGTTGGTGGCACGCGGCGAGCAGCAGCATGGTAGGCAGCATCGAGAAAGAGATGAATCGCTTCATCGCGTCATTGTGCCTTGACGAGCGTTTCCACGGCCGACACCGCCTTGCGTGCGAGTGTGCTCGCGAGCGACATGGAGATGTTGTAGTCGGAGAGCTCGGTTTGCAGCGCGATCAGCTTTTCGGGGCGCGCGAAATTCACCGGATCGGCAAGCTGCGTCTCGATAATTGTTTTCGCGACGTTCGCGTTGTCGTTTGCGTCGGAGAGCGTCTGCTTCAGGATCGTCTCGAGCGTCGCCGGCGGGCCGGACGATTCAATTTCGCTGAGCGACGGAAGTTCGGGCACCGCGTGCGGGTTCGTAATGTTCATAATCGTTCTGGCCGGGACGGCACGGCGTACGCCGCGTCGTCCCAGGCGGATGAAAAAATTATCGGAAGTTCGAGACGATCGACGAATCGATATCCTTCATCGATTTGACCGCACTGGTTTGTGCATTGCGGTACAGGTTGTACTCGGACATGATCATCTGGTAGTTGGAGAGGGCCACCGGGTCGCTGGGGTTCGAGACGAGGGCCGCCTGCGCGTCCGTAAATTGCTTGTTCAGGTCCATGACGCCGTCATCGAATGCGCGGCCGATGCCGGTCAGGTAGCCTGACCATTGGTAGTCTAACTTCACCGAAGTCGGGACATTGCTCATTGGGAATTCACTCCTTCCAAGGGTTGCGGGAAATACCAGGACGCATGATCGAGCAGCACGTAGCCGTCGCCGCCTTCCCGATAGGATTTGCCCTTCAGCCAGTCGGTGCGGAGCGCGATTTTGAAATCTACGCGACGTGTGCCCCACTTGTGGCTGAACGAGTGCATGAGGTTCTGCAACGCGGCAAGTTCCTCGTCGCCGAATGAAGTTGCTACTTCGAAGGTCGCGCCGCCACGTCGCGTAAGTAGCCGGTAGCGTGCACCTATCTTATCGAGTGCGTTGCGCGCTTCCTGTTCGATAGCGCCGACATTCGCATCAATCACCCGCACGTTCTTCACGTATGGCGCCGCTAGACGCAGCGCACTAACCGCGCTCGCTCGCGCTGCGGCGGGCAACCGATCGGAGACGATCAGTTCGGGGCGCTCGGGGATGTCGAGGCGCACGGTCACGAAATCGATGCCGGCTTCATCGAGGTGGCGCTCAAGCCGCAGCCGCTCGGTGTCTATCACCGCGACTTCGACTTGCTCCGGAAGTGCGGCCTTCAGCAACGCCTCGCGGTCCCACTCGGCCCCGTCCTGCGATGCGCTTAGCACGTAGATTCGGCCATCATCGGTCGCGAGGATTGCATTGCGCTCAGGGCTGCCCGTCAGCACACTGCTTACGGTGGCGAGCTTTTGTGCGCCCACGTAGTGCCGAACCACCCAATATGCAAGCGCAGAAAGTGTGGCGCTGGCAACAAGCACAATGCCCAGCTTTAGCGCGAAGCGCACAAGCCCAACGCGTGGCGTTACGCGTTCGTCACTCGCCGCTTGCGCGACTGCTGGGTCAAGCGTGGGCTGCGGCGCATATTGTGTGATGGCGTCGCTCCATGCATCTTGTCGACGCTTGACTGCAAACGCAATATCGCCAAAGCGACAGACAGAATTAAAGGTGGCATATTGCGTTTCCGTACCATCGTCGGATAGAAAATCAACCTCGAAATCCTGGGGGGGGGGGGCGCATCGGCGTGCAAATCTGAAATCTCAGGCGCGCTCGTGGCTAATCGTGAGAAGCGCAAGCGAAAATTTGGCTGGCCGGCTCTGTAAGGAATATACAGTGTGTCGATCGAGCGATTTAGAAAATGCTCTGATCGATTTCCGGCTTCTGCGTTCCGGCGATTATCCGAGAGATCTTCGCCGACATAGAAGAAGATTTCCTTGTCTGGGATTGAAATATCGGAACCGAATAACGGACCAAATAGAATTCGGAGCTGCAGAGCTTCTGGTGAGAAATCTGGTTTATCCATCGCTGCGATCTTCTTTATAGGGCAACATTTGGCGGATCATTCTATTTTGGCGGCGCAGATAGATTGTCTTTGTCGGCAAGTTCACATGCGAAGCGAAAAATCGGAATCGATCAAGGGTGGTTCCGACTTCCGCGGAAGGAGGTGATGCGATGGGTGAAATATACCGTCAGACGGGCGTGCTCCGCTATGAATAAACCTGAAATGTTTTGAATTCGAATATCAAAAAAATCAAATAATTTCTGTTTTTAATGATTTTTGTGAGATTTTTTAATGTCAGATTTTTTTGCTTGATCGGAATGTGGCATCCGACTAGGCTGTGTTTCCGAGAAGGCGTAATAGCGCCCTCGAATTTCGTCGCATTTCATATTAGGAATTGCGTAATGGCTGGAAGATTCGGTAGATTCGATTGCGTTGCAGTATCGCAAGGAAAATCGAGGTTGTTTTCCGGGCCGGCGATTAAGTTGATCAAGCCGGTAACGGAATGCGCGCGCCTGGACGCAATATTTGGGGATGAGTCGTGTGTTGTTTCGATCGATTTGTTTCGATCGGCGCTTGTCGTTATTCCTGGTGACATGAAAATCATATCGCGCGAAGGTGCATGGCGTTTTCACGAAGTCCCGGTATTTGAATCGGCTAAGTTGCTCGCTTTTCTTGAAAGCTGCGCAAAGTCAGATTGTGGCGGTCGTGAGGACTGGTCGGGTGTATCGGGAGGTGCGGTGATTTACGCGCCGAGTGATTTGAGCATCTGGAAATTCGACCGTTGGTTGATCGCCCATGTCATGGGTGCGGAGCGCGACGCCGACCCCCTGCTTGCGTTTCTGCGCGCGCAGGAGAGTTACGGGCTCGTGCGTTTTCTGCTGCGTGAGCGTACGAAAGCGCAGCCAGTGGCCGTCCTTGCCGCTCGCTATGGCGTATCCGAGTCGCACTTCAGGCGTCTGTGCCGTCGGGCACTCGGTCGCGGTTTGAAACGCGAGCTCAGGCAATGGCGAGCGGCGCAAGCAGTACTCGAGATCGTCGAGAGTCGCGAAAGTATGACCGAGGTCGCGATGAGCAACGGCTTTGCGTCGTCATCCCATTTTTCGAGAGAAATTAAAGATTTGTTCGGAATTTCACCGTGCCAGTTCCGACGCAGGACATGAGGAATCTTATCCGATGATGAATTTTGATCAGGCAAAACGACAAGCGACGGCCCTCACGGCGTGGCTGCTGCTGACGGGCACCGCGTTCGCCGCTATGCCCAACGGCGGGAAAACCGTCGACGCAGGCACATCAACCACCGCGACCGACTCGGCAGGCAGCGGCGCGAGCGCGCCGACGCAGGCGGCGAGCACGCCGCAAGATGGTGAGCGACACTTCGTCGCAAGCGATGTGAGCATCAGCGTGCTGCTTAACGCGTTGTCGGGCCGACTGCACAGGCCCGTCGTCGCGAGCGAGACTGTGCGGCGTAAGCATGTGACGGGTGAGTTCGACCTCGCACGGCCGCGAGTGCTCCTCGCGCAGCTTGGGGAGACGATGTCGCTGCTGTGGTATGACGACGGTGCTTCGATCTACGTCTACGACAACTCGGAGATCAAGAATGCGGTCGTGTCAATGCAGCATGCGACCGTTCGCAACCTGCGCGATTTCATTCGCGAAACGCGGCTCTACGATTCGCGCTTCCCGGTTCGCGGCGACGACCTGAGCAGCACGTTTTACGTCACGGGCGCGCCCGTCTACGTGAATCTCGTCGCGGCCGCGGCGCGCTATCTCGATGAAGTGCGCTCGACCGAGGCGAACGACAAGCAGGTGGTCAAGATCGTGCAACTGCACAATAGCTTCGTCGTCGATCGACAATATACGCTGCGCGACAAGCAGATTGACATTCCGGGCATCGCGACGGTGCTAGGCCGAATCTTCGGTACTGTAGAGCGCAGTACACAGGTGGCGAAAGGCGCGCGGCCAGCCGCGGTGCCCGTTGATGCGACGGCGCGCGCCGACGCGTCCAGTACGGCTGCCAAGACGCCATTCTCGCTGACAGCCCCGCTTCCAGCAGCCCCGAATTCCGGCGCGCCCGACATCCTGTCCCCAGGCGCCGGAGTCGAAGCTGGGGCTGGAGCCGAGGCGGCCCGTGGTTTCGTGGTGCCGGCGTCCGAAGGCGTGCGCGCGGTCGCGTACCCGGACACGAACAGCGTGATTCTCGTCGGCCAACTCGACAAGGTGCAGGACATGGAAACATTGATCCATTCACTCGACGTCGAGAAGCGTCAGATTGAGTTGTCGCTATGGATCATCGACATTAAGAAGAGTCGGCTTGACCAGCTGGGCGTTGATTGGCAAGGCGCGCTTGACTTGCCGGGTATCGGCGTCGGTCTCAACAATGGGAGTGGCAGCGGCAACGCAACGACCCTCGACGGCGCGAAATTCCTTGCCTCGGTTGCCGCTCTTAGTCAAACGGGCGACGCGACTGTGATCTCGCGGCCGATCGTGCTCACGCAGGAAAACATACCCGCGACGCTGGACAGCAATCAGACGTTTTACGCAAAGTTGATCGGCGAGCGCGCAGTCCAGCTCGACCACGTGACCTATGGCACGCTCGTCAGCGTGCTGCCACGTTTGTCGAGCGACGGTTCGCAGGTCGAGATGATCGTCAACATCGAGGATGGCAACACCGAGAGTGCGACGGGCGATGGCCAGACCGCAAGTGACAACAATACGATGCCGCTCGTGAATCGCACCGAAATCAACACGGTCGCACGCGTGCCGCGTGAATTGAGCCTACTCGTTGGCGGCAACACGCGCGACGACGTAACTCGTCGTGCGTTCCGGATTCCGGGACTCTCGAGTATTCCGCTCATTGGTGGTCTGTTTCGCGGGCATTCGGATCGGCACGAGCAGGTCGTGCGCGTGTTCCTGATTCAGCCGAAACTGCTGCGCCCGGGCGCAGCGTGGCCGGACGGGCAGCCATGGGAGGCCGGCGATCCGGCGAGCAATGCGACGTTGCGCACGACGGTTCAAATGTTGAAGCCCTTTATGGACGACAAGCAATGAGTTCAATCATCGGTGGTGCGTCGATTGCACGCCGCGGCTTTGCGGTCGACGGCGCGAGTTCGGCGAGCCGGCTCGATGCGGAACCATCGCTCGACGAAGAACCGCAGGCCGGAGCGGTCGAAGTGCAGGTGCAGCTCGCTGATATTGAAGAAGAGTCGGCAAACGCCGCCACGCAATTGAGTCGATTTCGCACGTCGGAGCGAAAATGCCGTCGCAGCGACGACCTCGAACGGATTCTCGACACGGATGCTGACGAGAAACTCGATGATCTCGCGACACTGCTTGGCCGCGGTGGCAACAAGGCCACGAGCGGCAAGCTCGATCTCGCGGTGCTGTTGCGCGAGGCGCGCGAGCGTTTCCGCGACTCGAGCGATCTTCTGCTTGCGCTGCGCGAGTTGCGCAGGCGTCGTCGCCTTAACGGTGAGAACGTCGATGTTGTCGAACGGGCGATCGATGAGATGCTTGCGGGCGGCGACGAAAAGCAGATCAAGGCGGGCATCAACGCAGCGCTGAAGGCGAAGGTGTTCGGAGAACGGATGCAGCTCGATCCACGCCGGTTGCGCGAGCTATATCGGCAGTTTCTCGAGTTCGAGGGCTCCTATCTCGTCGTCTATGAAGACTGGATTGAGCAGTTCGGCGCAAAGAAACGGAAGCGTATCCTCGACTATGTGTGCGCCGCGCTGACCTACGACATGCAATCGCTCGATCCGAGCTGCCGCTGTCCGGCCGAGTTCGGCCCGCTACTGGGCACGTTGCATAACGCACGGATGCTGTCGTCGGCTGATGAGGTGTTCGTCGGCAGACTGCTCAGCGATGAATTCGCGTGTGACTGTGGGCTCACCGAGGAGCGCGCGCTCGCGACGATGTTGGGCGGGCTGCAACGGCCGTTCGCGATTGCGGAGGTATTGATGCGCACGGCGGGCGAACTGCTCGATCCACTTGCGCCGCCCCGCCGTTCACAGTTGTTACAGCTCGTGTTGCGCGCGTTCTTGAGCGTGCCGATCGAGTTATATGGAGAGCCTGACGCGCGCCATGCGGTGATCGGCTCGCTCGAGGATCTGATTAGCACGGCGTACGCGTGCGAGAGACGGTATGCGAGACCGCGTGTAAGTGCCGGTTGAGGTGTGCGTACCTCGACGCTCTCCATTCACTCTAGTCGATAGTTATGCTGAAGAATCTACTGATCAAAACTCAGGCGCGCCCGGAATTGATTGTCCTGTGTCTGATGGTGCTGGTGATCGCGATGCTGATCGTGCCCCTGCCACCATACGTGCTTGATTTCCTCATCGGCTTCAACATTGTGACGGCGCTGCTCGTGTTCATGGGCTCGTTTTATATCGCCAACATTCTCGATTTTTCCACGTTTCCGTCTATCTTGCTGATTACGACACTGTTTCGCCTCGCGCTGTCGATCAGTACGAGCCGTATGATCTTGCTCACCGCGGAGGGCGGCAAGATCATCACGACTTTCGGACAGTTCGTGATCGGCGACAATCTCGTCGTGGGCTTTGTCGTGTTCGTGATTGTCACGATCGTGCAGTTCATCGTCATCACGAAGGGCTCGGAACGCGTCGCCGAAGTAGCGGCCCGCTTCTCGCTTGACGCAATGCCTGGTAAGCAGATGAGCATCGATGCGGACTTGCGCGCGGGCGTTATCGACAACGAAGGCGTAAAGGCGCGCCGCTCGGCGCTCGAGCGTGAGAGCCAGCTATACGGCTCGTTCGACGGCGCAATGAAGTTCATCAAAGGCGATGCGATCGCTGGGATCATCGTCATCGTCGTTAACCTGATCGGCGGCATCTCGGTTGGTGTCGCGCAACACGGGATGACGATCTCCGATGCACTTACGACGTACACGATCCTGTCGATCGGCGACGGCCTCGTCGCGCAGATTCCTGCACTGCTGATTGCGATCGGCGCGGGTTTCGTCGTCACACGCGTGAGCGGATCAGGTACCAACCTCGGTGCGAGCATTGTCGGTGAACTGTTCTCAAATCCGTTCGTACTCCTCGTGACGGCAGTGCTCGCGCTCGCGCTTGGCCTGCTGCCCGGTTTTCCGTTTATCGTTTTTTTTCTGATGGCGCTCGCACTCGGCATGTTGTATGTACGCCGCGAATGGCGCAAGCGCGGCGAATCATCCGCGAGCGAAGGTGGGTTCGTCGGCAAGGTCACAGGTGCGCTGACCGGAAGTGGCTCAGCGAAGCTCTCGACGAGTGACGTTACGGTTGACATCGACATCGAAAAGCTGATTCCGGAAACGGTGCCGCTGATGCTGATGGTACCTGAAGCGGTGAAGCCGATTTTCGAACAGGATGACGTGATCGGCGCATTCAGACGACGCGCATTCGTCGATATGGGACTGAGATTGCCCGACATCCATGTCTCGTATTCGCCGCAAATGCACCCGCGTGAGGCGATAGTGCAGATCAATGAGATTCGCGCGGCAACCTTTGCGATCTGTTTCGATCGGCATCGCGTAATTGGTTCGACGCTCGCGCTTGAAGGGCTTTCGCTCGACGTCGTGCAACTGCCAGACGGCGCGGGTGGCGACGCCTTGTGGGTGTCGTCTTCGCAGACCGATGCGCTCGCAAAAATGGATGTACTCACACGCTCGGCGATCGACGACCTATACGGACAATTTCTCGCGGTGATGCTGAGCAACGTGACAGAGTTCTTCGGTGTACAGGAAGCGAAGCGCCTGCTCGACGACATGGAAAAGAAGTATCCGGAGCTCATCAAGGAAAGCTATCGGCACATTTCAGTACAGCGAATTGCCGAGGTGTTTCAACGCCTACTCACCGAGAAGATCTCGATCCGAAACATGAAGCTGGTTCTCGAGTCGCTCGCGCAATGGGGGCCGAGGGAGAAGGATTCGATTTTGCTCGTCGAGCACGTACGCGCAGCGCTTGCGCGCTACATCACGAACCGCTTCGCTGCGGGGGGAAAGTTACGTGCACTCGTTTTGTCTGCCGAATTTGAAGACACGGTCAGCAAGGGGGTGAGGCAGACATCGGGGGGGGCATATCTGAATCTGGAGCCTGCGATGAGCGAGCAACTGCTCGACCGGCTTGCTCTCGAACTTGCGCGTGCTGGCTTTTCCCAACGCGACATGGTGTTACTTGCTTCAATGGAGGTTAGGCGTTTCGTCAAGCGACTCATTGAGAGCCGCTTCCCGGAACTGGAAGTGCTGTCATTCGCCGAAGTGGCCGACAGCGTCGCAATCGATGTGTTGAAAACCATTTGAGGAGAGAACGATGAACGTGGACGTTGTCATGCTCGTCAAGGAAAGCATGGATAAGATGGGCTGCAGTAACGCGATCACCGGCGAGCTCGATGCGCATGCGCCGATTTGCATTGCATTTCATTCGATGCCTGAAATGTTTGTCGAACGAGAAGACGAGCATGTGACATTGTGGAGCCGACTCGACTACTCGGGCGAGAGCCAGCTTGCACGTTGCGCGTTCGATCTGCTCACGTATCAGATGCCGCGCGGATCGGATATGTTTGCATCGCGTCGACCGCTGCTGTCGCTCGTTGATGACGAGCTGATTTTGCATGGCCGCGTCGAGCCGCACTATCTCGCCGATACCGACCGCTTCATCGAGGCGCTCGAATTGTTCTATGAAGACCTGTGTGCGATCAACGGGATTCTTGAGCAATGAGCGCAGCCGGTGACCCTCTGAAATTGCTGAAGCGGCGTGCGCATCCGTGTCGCATACAGGGGCCGATTATAGAGGCGCCGCTGCCGCAGGTGGCTATTGGTGAGCTGTGCATTATCCGCGAGACGGCCGTAAGCGAACATGAGATCGGTCGCGCGCAAGTGGTTGGTTTTGGGCGCGATACTGCGATTTTGAGCACGCTTGGCAGTACGGCTGGCCTTTCGCGACAGATTGCGCTCGCGCCGACGGGCGAGCGAATGACGGTCGATGTGTCACCGATGATGCTCGGCACGGTCGTCGACGCGACTGGCGAGATAGTCGAGACGTTTAGCGCGGCGCGAGTAGCCGGCGATGCGTTACCGAGGCGGATGGCAGTCGATGCTGTACCGCCAGACTACGCGGAGCGGCGGCCGATTGCGAGCCGGCTTGCGACTGGCGTTCGCGCGATCGATGGTCTTCTGACCTGCGGCGTTGGCCAGCGCTTTGGCATTTTCGCTGCGGCGGGATGTGGCAAGACTTCGCTGATGAACATGATGATCGAGCATGCGGGGGCCGATGTTTACGTGGTCGCACTAATCGGTGAGCGCGGGCGCGAGGTGTCGGAGTTCGTTGAGCGACTCAAACACTCAGGGCGTCGGGATCGGACGATCGTTGTGTATGCGACGTCGGATCGATCGTCGGTGGACCGTTGCAACGCGGCGCTCGTCGCAACAACAATTGCGGAGTATTTTCGCGATCGTGGTTGCAACGTGATGCTCTTTCTCGATTCGATGACCCGCTATGCACGCGCGCTGCGCGACGTCGCGCTTGCAACGGGTGAAGCGCCGGCGCGGCGCGGCTATCCGGCGTCGGTGTTCGAGAACTTGCCGCGACTGCTTGAGCGACCGGGACGAACAAGCACGGGCAGTATCACCGCGTTCTATACGGTACTTCTTGAAAACGAAGAGGAACCCGATCCAATCGGAGACGAGATTCGTTCGATAGTTGATGGCCACCTGTATCTGAGCAGAAAGCTCGGTGCCAAGGGACATTACCCAGCGATCGACGTGTTGAAGAGTGCGAGCCGCCTGTTCGATGAGATTACCGACGCGCCGCATCGCGTGATGGCAAAGCAGTTTCGGCAGCACCTCGCACGAATCGACGACATGCAAATTTTCCTCGATCTCGGTGAATACCGTCGCGGTGAGAATCTGGAGAACGATGATGCGCTCGATCGGCGCCCTGTGCTCGATGCATTTCTGCGGCAGGAGATCGCGGAGGCATCGGCGTTCGACGAGATGCTTGAGCGAATGCACGAGGCTGTGTCGTGAAACGGCTCGGCGACGCACGGCGACTGATCGCGGTCCTTGAGCGGCGCGAATGGTCGGTACGCCAGCAGGCGGAGCGGGAGCGCAAAGGGCTATCGAATCTCGACGCGCGGATCGTCGAACATCGTGCCTCGATCGAGCGCTTGCGCGACCGGCTCGCGGCCACCGCGCCGCCAAAGTCATATGCGCGCGCAGAGCTGATGCGCGTGCGCGGAAAGCAGGCGGCGATTCGTTTCGAAATCGCGTGCAAGCAGATCGAAGCAGATGATCTACTCGAGCAGCGTCTGGCGGCTGAGCGGGCATTGCGCGAGAGCCTGGCCGCGGCTCTCGCGCTCGAGCGGCGGCAGAACAAGCATCGCAACTGGCTCGCGCGACGCAGGCTCGAAAACGACCTGCTGCACGAACTGGCTATCGAAGCGGAAATCATAGAAGGAGCTAGTCATGGGTTCAATCAGCGGTACTAACGCTCCGCGCGTATCTAACATCGGGTGTACGGAGGCGGCTGGTGTCGAGCAGACATCTGGCTTGCAGCTCGCGTACCAAGAACAGTGCCGTAAGGTGCTCGATAAGCGCGACGAACGTCGGAATCGCGACGACTCCAATGCGAGCCATGCGCCGGCGAGGAAAAAGGCGGTGAGCAAAGGTGAGCCGCTCGTCGCGGCGATTTGGATGTATGCGCCCTATCAGCAGCAGGATCGGCCGATCGAGCGGTTCGGTAGAAATACGTCGGACGGTGCAGGCGCGACGCGCGCGGATGTAACACAGAAGGAAACTTTCGCGCCGGTTGTATCGAGCATCGCGGACGGCCGAGCGGGAGATACGTCGAACGATGCGACACATGTTTCGCATGCCAATGTGGATCGGACGGTGGCGCCTGCGCATGCCGATCCGATGGCGGCGCACAGAACACGGGACAGCGTTACTCTCATCCCTGCGGAAGCGATGTCATCGTCGTTTTCGCGCCAGCCAGCCAGTGCTCTAAATGCCGGCACAACGCCGATCGTGCCGGCCTCACAAAATCCACGAACAGCGCACGAGTTCGTGTCACAACAGGCGAAGTCAGCGACAGGCGTGATGCGCGCGCCGAATGAGCATGACTCCAGCGTTGACGCGAACGATGTTCCGCTAACGGGATTCGCACGCGTTTCGACGCAGATGCCGATTCGAACCACAGAGCCCCATATACGGACCCTTGAACAGTCGCGCGCAACATATCGTGACGCGGTGGCCGATCCGGCGAATGTGAGCGCGCAAGACATGTCTGAAACTCCTGTTACACAAGTGCGCTACAGCTTCAACACGTGGGACGGGCGGCCTGCCGTCAATTTGCGTTTCAACCTTGATCATGCATCGCAAGTCGTTACCGCACAGCCGAGCCAAGAGCGCGTACAACATGCAATGGAGCGCGGCGTCGATCAGCTCGCGCCGGGATGGATCGTCGAGTTCGATCGACAGCAAGCGGACGATGGCGGCAGTCATTCGTCGCGGCGCCACGCGCGACAGGAATCGGAGGCGGACGAGCAATGAGTGCGCGCTACTTGTCATTGCGCTGCGTCGAGACCACGCAGTTGCCGTTGTACCAAAGCGCACGGGCGCTGAGCGCAGTCGGTCATCACGCGGCGCTGCGCGTAATTGCACCGCCATGCGGCTACGCGGTGCTGCGGGCTTTCTGGAAGGGCATGGAATACGAGGGCTGGGTCGACATCGACGATCTGATGCGCCGCCACTATCCGGCACTCGCCACGCTCGCATGGCGCGCACTCGACAAGCATTACGCGCTGGCTCTGCTGGGCGGAAGAGACGCGGCCACGGATCTGCCCGCGCCTCCGGGCGGTTGGGAGCACGTCCGTCTCGTGGATCTCGTCGAGCGCGAGCTACACGCAGAGCCGCTGCTGTGCTTCGATGCGGTCGACGGAGTACGTTCGATGTTTCGCACGTTTCCGGATGCCGCGCCCGCCGGGCGTGCTGTCGTCGATATGGCCAAGCTGCCGGTTGTTATGTGTTTCGTGATTGGTGTTTCGCGTTTGCCGCACGCGCTTCTGTCCGCCATCGTACCAGGCGACGTGTTGCTCGTTTGTGAGCCGCGCAACGTGGTCAGGATCGGCGCGAAGTCGCTTTGTGAATTTCGCTGGAAAGGAGAGGAAATTATGCTGGACGAACAAATTGTTGAGAACACGTTCGACGATGTAGATGAAGAACGAATCGAGGTGGACGCGCTCGCCGATGCGCCGCCGAAGTCTTTCGAAATTGACGCGTTACCCGTCACGCTGGAGTTTTCGTTGCCCGGCGAGCGCATGACAGTCGCACAGTTAGCCGGCTGCCATGCCGGGACGGTGTTGCCGTTGCGCGGAACGTCCCGCGATGTGACGATCCGTGCCAACGGCCAGCCACTCGGCCAGGGTGAGCTGATTCAGGTCGGCGAACAGCTCGCGGTCGAAGTGAAGACACTTTGGTTCACGAAACCGGCAGCAAGTGATGGCGAATAATGAAATCGCACTGATCGTCCTGCTGACGGCAGCGACGCTCGTACCGTTCGTCGTCGCGGCAGGTTCGTGCTTCATCAAGTTCTCAGTCGTCCTCGTGCTCGTGCGCAATGCGCTCGGCATTCAGCAGGTGCCGTCGAACCTCGCGCTCAACAGCATCGCGTTGATCATGTCGCTGTTCGTGATGATGCCGGTTGCCCAAAGCGCATATCGCTATCTGCAGCATCATCCGCTGGATGTGATGAGCAGCGCGTCGGTCAACGATTTCATAGACGATGGTCTTGGCGATTACAAGCGTTATCTAAGGCGTTATTCAGACCCGGAGCTCGTCGGCTTTTTCGAGCACGCGCAAACTGCGCGCCTGAAAGGCGATGACGCGAACATAGAGAATCACGTCGACGAGCCGGACGGACTCGACAATTCGCTGTTCGCGCTGCTGCCTGCCTACGCGCTCACTGAGATCAAAAGTGCATTCAAGATCGGATTTTACTTGTACCTGCCATTTCTCGTCGTCGACATGGTCGTGTCAACCGTGCTGCTAGCGCTCGGGATGATGATGATGAGCCCCGTGACAATTTCGGTCCCGATCAAGCTTATCCTGTTCGTCGCAATGGACGGTTGGACCCTGATCTGCAAGGGCATGATCGAGCAGTATCTAAATTTGATGAAGTAACAGCGACACGGCATATTTTTAGGAAAGTACAAGATGGCTGAACTCACCTACGCGAGCGACAAGGCGATCCTGCTCGTAATCCTGCTGTCCGCCGCGCCGGTCGTTGTTGCAACCCTCGTGGGTCTGACGATCGGCCTGTTCCAGACGGTCACCCAGCTGCAGGAGCAGACGCTGCCGTTTGGTTTGAAGATGCTCGCGGTGTTTGGTTGCTTGATGATGTTGTCCGGCTGGTTCGGCAGCAAGCTGCTCGCGTTCGCGACTGAAATGCTCACGATTGGCCTTCGCTGATCGGCTTCGCACTGAGCGACACGATGATCATCTCGATGGAAGTGTTCTATCTGCACCTCGGCGCGTTCGCAATCGCCTATGCACGGATCGCGCCGGTATTTTATTTGCTGCCGTTTCTGAATGACCGGACGATCGTCAATGGGATGCTGAAGAACACAATCGTGTTCGCCGTCATCGTCGGTCTTTGGCCGAGTTTTGCACATCCGCATTCATCCAGTGGTGGCGCACTCCTCGGGATTGCGCTTACCGAGGGCGCCGCGGGCCTCGTGTTAGGCGTCGGTTTGTCGTTGCCATTCTGGGTCGCGACCGCTATTGGCGAACTGATCGACAATCAACGCGGCGCTACGATCAGCGATTCGATCGATCCGGCGACTGGCGTCGAGGCGTCCGCGTTCGCTCCTTTCGTTAGCCTGTTTTATGCAGCTGCGTTTTTGCAGCAGGGCGGCATGCTGACGATCGTCGAGCAGCTCGAATCGAGCTACGCGGCCGTGCCGACGGGCGCGCTGTTTAATGTCGACCTCTCGCGCATCGGCACACTGCTGAACGACCTCGTGGCGCACGGGCTTGCGCTCGGAGCGCCCGTACTCATCGTAATGTTTCTGACCGACGCATTGCTAGGTCTCTTTGCGCGTTTCTGCCCGCAGGTCAATGCATTTTCTTTATCACTGACTGTCAAGAGCATCGTCGCGTTTTCGGTATTCCATTTGTATTTCGTGTCCGCAGCACCGCACGAACTGACGGCGCTGCTGCACGTACATTCATTTTCTAAGCTCGTGAAGTGATCGATGGCCGAGAAAACCGAAGAACCGACAGCGAAGAAGCTGCGCGACGCGGCAAAGAAAGGACAAACTTTCAAGTCGAAGGATATCGTCGCGTTTGTCGTGGTTGCGGCGGGCGTGATGTCGATTACCACAATCGTTGATTTGACGCGTGCGATGGCGGAATTCTTGCGGATCGCTTCGATGAACACGTTACCGAATCCCGCCGATTATGTATTCGAGTTGACGAAACTATTTTTGCGAATTGCTATGCCGTTCATGCTGCTCTGTGCGCTCGCGGGCGCATTGCCCGCGCTTATGCAGAGTCGGTTCACGCTGGCCGTCGAATCGATCAAGATCGATTTTACCGCGCTCGATCCTGTCAAGGGGATGAAGAGGCTCTTCAGTTGGCGTTCGGTGAAAGAGACGGTGAAGGCGTTGCTCTACGTCGTGATTTTCGCAGTCACGGTGCAAATGTTCGCCCGCCTATATCACCGCGATGTTTTTGGCTTATTCCGCGCCCAACCGGCACTGCTCGGCCACATGTGGATCGTGATGACGGTGAGGCTTATCTTGCTGTTCCTACTATGTGCGCTACCCGTGATGGTCCTCGATGCTGTCGTCGAGTACTTCCTGTACTACAAGGAATTGAAGATGGCTAAACATGAGGTGAAGCAAGAATACAAAGAGAGTGAAGGTAATCACGAGATAAAAAGCAAGCGGCGTGAAATCCATCATGAACTGCTGTCGGAGGAAATCAAGGCGAACGTCGAGCAGTCGGACTTTATCGTCGCGAATCCTACCCATATCGCGATCGGCATTTACATCAATCTGGATGTTGTGCCAATTCCGTTTGTATCGATCCGTGAGACAAACGCACGCGCTCTGGCAGTCATTCGGCATGCCGAAGCGAATGGTGTGCCGGTGGTACGTAACGTCTTGCTCGCACGCTCGATTTACCGGAACTCTCCGCGCCGATATAGCTTCGTGAGCCACGACGACATCGAAGGCGTGATGCGTGTGTTGACATGGCTCAAGGAAGTCGAGGTGGCAAATCGTTTTGTGGCGGCTGACCTCGATGAGTCGTTCACATCGGCGATGACCGGCGGTGACTTGGAAGAGGACGAGCCGGTTCCGTATCACGATGTGGAGCCGACGCAACACGATCGTGAGGATGGGCTCGACGGAACGGATGCCGCAGGCACATCGGGCAATGGCGTCCCGCCCGCCCCAAAAGATAATCGGAACACTTGACAAGCCAAAAAACTGCTTTGTGAAATCCTTTTGAGCGAACGGCGCGTAATGTTGCACTGTCATTCGATGGCAGTGCATCGAGCGCCGATATCTTTGTAACTGAAATACCGAACGAGGTGAGGGCATGACGCAACGTGACGTGAATATCGATGACATGGAAGCTGAAGAAATGGCCGCGGCGCTGTTGGACGCAGTACAGAACGGCGCGACGCTGAAGGACCTGCATGGCGTGCCGCAGGATCTGATGGACGGAATCTATGCATTCGCATATCGCTTCTATCAACAGGGGCGGCTCGATGACGCAGAGGTGTTCTTCCGCTTTCTGTGCATCTACGATTTCTACAACGCTGAATATGCGATGGGTCTCGCGGCGGTCTGCCAGTTAAAGAAGGAATACGCGAAGGCAATCGATTTGTATGCGCTCGCGTATTCGCTGTCGAAGGACGACTACCGTCCGATGTTTCATACCGGCCAGTGCCATTTGCTGATGGGAAAGGCGGGGCTCGCACGGCGTTGCTTTGGCATCGTCGTCGAATGTTCATCCGACGAGCGCTTGAAGCAGAAGGCAAAGTCCTATCTAGACGGACTCGACGAAGTGGGCGTTGGCGCAGATCCTGCGCCGGACATGACGGGAATTGAAAACTAGCCAACAGGAGCTGAACGTATGTCATCGGGAGTGCTGGGCGGCTCAACCGCCAATGCGAACGCATACCAAAATCATCCGCTGCGCGACGCAGCGAGCACGCTGGGCATGCTGTCGCCGCAGGTTTGCGTTGATGTCATGTCGGTCGCACAACGTAAGTTTCTTGAGCAAATGCTGCATCGTGCGTCCGAGCAGTGCGATGCACCGCAGACTGCTAACGGCGCGCGGCTCGACGACGTGCCCGAGCTGCGCACGCCCGTTGCGAATGATGCATCGTCATCTGATGCGGCAGATGTTCGCACATCCGGTGATGACGTCAACGGCGGGGTGAGTGGCTCGGCAAAGCTTACCAAATTGCTCGGGGACTTGATGAGCATCATCAGCGCGAATAGCTTGCAGGACCTGAAGCAGCGCTCCGACATTTGGAACAAGATGTCGAAGGCCGCGCAGGATAGCCTGAGCCAAGTTTCCGATGCGTTCCGGCAAGCGACGGACGATGCGAAGGCTGCGACCGATGCTGCCGAACAGGCTGCTGCTGCCGCCAAGCAGGCCGCCGCGGACGCGAAAGCGGCGGACGAGGCGGTCGACGCCGCACAGAAGCGGTATGACGATGCGGTGGAGCAGGGCCTTCCTGCTGACCAGCTACAACTGCTAAACAAGGCGCTAGAACAGGCGAAGCAGAAGGCGGACGAGCTACACGGAAAAGCGGACGCGCTGCAGGCGGACGCGACGAAAAAACTTGACACGGCGACTGAACTCGCGACGCGCGCATGCGAATACGAGGAAAAGGTCGACGAAGCAGTGAATCGGGCGATGAAGCAGTACGGTACGAGTGCTCAGCTGCGTGGGGCGATATCGCAGAAACTGAGTGGCGTGGCTGAGTTGACTGCCGTGCTCGGTAAGCTGCAGGAACTCATCTCGTCGGGCAACGTGAAGGAGCTTGAATCGAAGCACAAGCTCTTTATCGAGAAGCAGAAAATGCTCGAAGCCAAGCAGAAAAAGGAGTCCGAAGAGTTTCAGAAGCAGGAGAAAAAAGCCGAGGAAATGCAGAAGACGATGGGCTGCATCGGCAAGATCGTTGGCTGGGCGATCACCGCAGTGAGTTTCGCGGCTGCTGCGTTCACTGGCGGCGCGAGCCTCGCGCTCGCGGCTGTTGGCCTCGCGCTCGCGGTCGGCGACGAGATTAGCCAAGCGACGACCGGCGTGTCGTTCATGGACAAGCTGATGCAACCCGTGATGGACGCGATCCTGAAGCCGCTGATGAACATGATCTCGTCGCTGATCACGAAAGCGCTCGTTGCGTGTGGAGTTGATAAACAGAAAGCCGAGCTCGCGGGTGCGATCCTCGGTGCCATCGTGACGGGTGTGGCACTCGTTGCCGCGGCATTCGTCGGTGCATCGGTCGTGAAGGCCGTTGCGTCGAAGGTGATGGATGCGGTTGCAGGCCAGCTGGCGAAGGTGATGGATTCTGCGATCGGCAAGATGCTCTTGGAGCTGACCGAGAAGGTTTCGGAGAAATCGGGGCTCCAGGCGCTCAGCTCGCGCACCGCGACAGCAATGACGCGGATGCGCCGCGCGATCGGCGTCGAGGCGGAGGAAGACGGGATGCTTCTCGCGAGCCGCTTCGAGAAGGCGAGCACGGTGCTCGACGTCGGCAACCAAGTGTCGCAGGCGGCGGGCGGGATCGTCGTTGGCATCGAGCGGGCGAAGGCGATGGGCCTCCTTGCCGACATCAAGGAGGATATGTATGACATCAAGCTGATCAGTGATCTGCTGAGGAAAGCAGTCGATACGTTTGCTGAGCACAACCGCGTGCTAGTGCGATTGATGCAGGACGTGTCGGATGCGATCAACACAAATATGTTGGCCTGCAAGCAGAGCCTGCGTCCTGTGTGATGCCCGAGCAGTTTAATTAGTACGGGATCACGTTATTTTCAAAGGTAGAGGTGCGTATGTCATTCAGTGTGCAAAACAGCGGCATCAACAGCGCGGAGCTGTCCCGGGTCGCCAATACGGGCATTTCCGAAAGCGGCAACAAGGCGGTCGGCGATGACGAGAAGATGCTGGCTGAGGCGGATGCGGGGCTTGCGGCGGTTGTCGTTGGCCACCCGCAGCAGTATTGTGATGCAGGCATGTCCGTGCAGCGTATTGCGCTCGCAGAGCCGAAGTCTTCGGTCCAAGCACCTGGTGCCGATCGACTGACAGTCACCGGAATGGAGGGCGTGCAGGGTCGGTTGGGCGCGAGTCAGCATCCGACGGTGACGGGTGTGCATGACGCGCTTGTTGAGCAGCATGTGTCGCGCGCCGTCTCCGATGGATTGCGATCGCCGATCTTGAGCGTTGACGAAGCGTTCAACGCAGAACTGATTTTCGAGGACGCGATGCAAAAGGGCGCGGTGGAGGATGACAAGGAGATGGGCAAGGAAATGGAGCGCGCATCTCAAATGGCGAGGAACGCCGCCGAGGAGGATCGCAAAATCGGCTACACACAAATGACGGCCGCGATTGCGGGCGGCGCGCTACAAGCGGCAACTTCGCTTGGCGGCGCGGTCCAGCAGATGAAGGGGCTGAACACGAAATCGATGTCGATCGAAAACGAGATGAAGCCGCAGGCGGAACTCAAACAGTTCCATGCTGAGCAATCGCTTGAGCTACGGGGAGTCAACAAGCCGGTGCTGTCGAATGACGAGGTTTCGCACGTGACGGTCAAGCGCGACACTGGAGAAACCGCACATTATGAGATCGACGGCGGCGGTGATCGGCTGAGCAGCGAGCACGAGGCCGTGCTCGCAAAGGACGCTCCCGCCCGTCAGCAACGGATCGACATGCATGGTTTGCGTCACGAGCAGAATCTCATCGAAGCGAATCGCTACCAGATCAAGGGAAATCTCATCCAATCGGGCGGCCAGATTGGCAAGAATCAGATCGATGCGGTATCGGCGCAGCAGCAGAGTGAAGCTCGTGCGGAGCAGAAAACGGACGAGAGCACGCAGCAGATCTTGACGGCGGCATCGAACGCGCGTCATGAAGCCGCGCAACGCTGTCGCGAGGCTGCGCAGAAGGCGATCGACGCGGCGAAGAGCTTGGTCGCGAACAGCAATGCCGTCGCGGCGCAAGTGACTGGCAACCTGCGAACCTGACGGTTTGCTCAACTGCGAGCGGCGGGCGTCACCCCATCGCTCGCAGCCGTGCGGTTGGCGGGATTGGCAATGGTGTTTTTGTGAAAGCCGGCAGCAATGCTCATCCCTATGATCGGAATTCCGATGATTGATCAAATGGCGAATTACAAAGAACTGAAGGCTCGTGCCGACGCGCTTGCGGCGTCGGCCGAACAGGCTCGGCAGGCCGAATTGCAAGCCGTGATTGACGAAGTGCGTATGAAGGTGCGTGAATACGGTATTTCCGCACGTGAGGTGTTCGGATACCGGGGGAATTCGAACCAACGCAAACGTGCAGCGGTCAAGCCGAAATATCGAGATCCCGTGACGGGTGCGACCTGGACGGGGCGCGGTGTCGCACCGAGATGGATTCGCTGCCAGAACCGCGACGATTTTTTGATTGAGCTTTGATCGAGTGAAGACGGGGCCGCGTATTATGCGCGCCCTTGATTAATCCGACAGCAGGAAGGTGAAATACGATGAGTATCAGCGTGGATATGGGGCGCGTGATGGACGCACGAAATCGTCAGGCGCTTGCGCGGACCGGCGACGTAGCGGTCCGCGATGCGGGTGTACGGGATGTGACGGACGATGTGCGTACGACGGATGTCCATTGCCATGTGACGTTTAATCTGATTCGGAAATTCCGCGCGATGAGCGATGAGGCTTTAGCGATCAGGTATCCCAAATTGATCGCCGGAAAATTCATCGAAGGCAGTCGCGCTAATCTGGCGGTGTTCGACGATGCGCGCGTCGCGGTGCGTGCGTATGCGTGCGGGCTGCACAACCTGCTGGAACGTTCGGAGGCGGAGAATCCGGGTTGTGTGCGCAATGAGTATTCGGATATCCAGCCTGATCCGATTCTGCAGGGACTTATCGACGTGATCAATCAGGGCAAGATCGATGTCGACGCCGAGACGGACATCCTCGAAAAGTTGGTGACCTCCTTCAAGGAGGTCACCGACGCGATGAGCAAGATCCAGGATTACATCTCGGCAAAGAACGATAAGACCATGACCGTCAAGTGTAAGGAGATCCGCGCGCTGCTGCAGAAGGTCATCGATAATTTGCCGTCGTATCAACTGCCGCCAGGCGAGGATCTGGATCGCTGGCGCGAGGAACTCGGCGGTGCCTTCTCGATCAGTGATGACGGCGTGGTGACAATCAAGCCGGACGAGTTGATCAGCATGCGTGATTCGTTACCCGACAAGGACAGTGTGGACTGGGACACTGCACGTGAAAGCGCTTGGTATACCGGATTTCAGGCGGAAGAAAGCAACATTCAGAACGATGTCCAGACGTTCGCTGAAAAGAACCAGCATCAGATTTCGAGTTTCGACAATTTGAACAAGGTGCTGAGCGGCGCCATATCGGCTCTGATGGACGTCGCATCGAGCTTCCTTAAGAACGCAACTTAATCAGGGTGCTGCGCCGGGCTATGTCGACCTCGACAGATACCTCGAAAATCCTCTAAAGGAATGAGCGGCGCTGCGTTCTCATTCTGGCCACTCGCTAGCGTCTATTTACATTCGATGAAATGTGTTTACATCTTGTCTTTTGCACAAGCGGGCCAAGATGATTCGAAGGTCACTGAGCGACGAGGTATGGGCACAAATCGAATCGGTTTTGCCGGGCAAGGAAGGCGATCCAGGGCGAACGGCAGCCGACAATCGTTGGTTTGTCGAAGCCGTTCTCTGGATCGGCCGAACGGGCTGCCCGTGGCGCGATTTGCCGAAGCAGTTGGGCCGATGGCATACGGTGTACATGCGCATCGCGGTGGCGTCGCAAAGGAGTGTGGGAGCGCGTGGCGCACGCAGGGTCCGACGAAACGGAGATCAAACGCGTGCTGATCGACTCGACCATCGTGCGTGCGCACCAACATTCGGCCGGCGCTCGAAAAAAGCGGCCCGCAAGCTCTCGGCCGTTCGCGCGGCGGACTGACGACCAAGCTGCATCTGGCTGTCGATGAAGCCGGACGTCCTCTGCGAATGATCATTACCGAGGGGCCGGTCGCCGATATTTCGTGCGCGCACGAATTGGTCGAGCATCTGCGCACGGGCGCAGTGATGGCCGACAAAGCCTGCGACTCAGATGCCTTCGCGAACACTATCCGTGCTGCGCATGCCGAGGTTGTCATCCCGCCATGTTCGAATCGAAAGACCAAGCGTCGGTACAGCCGAGTGCTGTACCGAACTCGAAACGTCGTCGAACGTTTCTTCAATCGCATCAAACATTTTCGCGGCGTCTCTACTCGATATGACAAGCTCGCGGGCAACTATCTCGCCTTCGCCGCGCCTACCTGCGCCTTTGGGCCGCTGGTGAGAATCTGAACAGAACCTAGTGCAGCCTTCGCTGTCCCATGAACGAATCAATATGGAGAATCTTCGCAATGCCTCCGTCCGATGCTCAATTTCCACGCGTCCCACGAAATGTTAGCGTACGGTCGACGATCGTCGGCTCCGATGTTCGTTTCCCCCGATCCGGCGGTGATCTGGCGACTAGCGTGACGCGCGTGATGAGCACGCGCGGGCATTGCATGCCGAATGTGAGCCTTCGAGGCGACGAGGGCGGTCGAGCCTCGTCGCCGCGACTGCTGTCACAGCAGGTTAATGCCGTGTCCTCGCGCTGCAAGGGCGCACCCACAGGCGAATCACGCGCTATCAACGCACGTGGCGTTGAATTGTACGAGGAGATTTCACTCAAAAAGGCGCACGCGTACCTGAGCGAACTTGTCGGAAATCAAGGCAGCAAGATGACGACGCTCGTCGCGCAGCTGAACGGCCATGATCGTCGCGCACTAGATCATCTTGCACTGACAGTGCATTCACTGCACCTTGCGGTTGGCGACGACGCCTTCTCTGATAATTTCACCGAAATCGGCAAGGCGCTCGCGTCGTTTCTGAAGGCTGCCGCGCAGTCGGGGTCGATGTCGCAGGATCGATGTATCGAGGGTAACAAGAAGTACCGGGAACTATGCGAGTGCATCGCGACATTGGTGATGAAGGATGGGGTCACCGATGAGGTGTTCAAGGGCGCGCTCATGGGGAGCGACGATTGGGCGAAGAATAGCGTGTCCAATGCGCTCGGCGGGCAGATGGAAGGAGGCGTTCGCGACGGCATCGTGAATCGCCACGGTGGCGACAGGCAGCTTGGTATGGCGGACGTCGCTCAACGCTTCGCGCGCTATGCTGGGCACGTAACGAATCTTGTCTACATGGTCGGCACGACGCTCAAGCAAATCGGCCGCACCGACCAGTTGCTTAATAGCGTAACGCAGAAGCAGCCTGTGCCGGCGCCTGCGCCAGATGACTCGCGCGCACCGGGCGGTGATCCGGCGGCCTCGAATGGTGGTCCCGTGCCCGGCGCGATGCCGCAGCAGACCGCACCGATGGTTGTTAACAACATCGACGTTAATGTAGACGTTAGATCGAACGACGCGCAGCCTCGTTCTGGGACTCGATCGAGCGCGGAGGACGCGTCGACGGCGCAGTCGCCAGCGACATCGTCCGCCGAGGCATCGAAGGCGTCGTCGAATTCCGCGTCAGGTGACGCGAACGTTACGCGACAACGTGATCCTCGGAACGCGACGAGCCGGTCGTCGGACGAGTCGCGGGCTGAGCGCCCGATGCCGCGGCCGGCGCAGGATCGCGGAGAGGGAACGGAGGCGCCGACTGGCGCATGGTCGCGCGACGAGAACGGCAAGTGGCGAATGGCGCGCGAGAATCCGATTGCTCGAACGACGGAAGGGGCGATGCGGATCGATCCATTCAGCGGTGTTGGCGCAAATGCAGCGGGTGCGGGCATTCACGGTATGGCGACGCCAGGCGCAACGGCGCTCGGCGTCCGTGCGGTCCGATCGAACGACGCGCAGCCTCGTTCTGGGACTCGATCGAGCGCGGAGGACGCGTCGACGGCGCAGTCGCCAGCGACATCGTCCGCCGAGGCATCGAAGGCGTCGTCGAATTCCGCGTCAGGTGACGCGAACGTTACGCGACAACGTGATCCTCGGAACGCGACGAGCCGGTCGTCGGACGAGTCGCGGGCTGAGCGCCCGATGCCGCGGCCGGCGCAGGATCGCGGAGAGGGAACGGAGGCGCCGACTGGCGCATGGTCGCGCGACGAGAACGGCAAGTGGCGAATGGCGCGCGAGAATCCGATTGCTCGAACGACGGAAGGGGCGATGCGGATCGATCCATTCAGCGGTGTTGGCGCAAATGCAGCGGGTGCGGGCATTCACGGTATGGCGACGCCAGGCGCAACGGCGCTCGGCGTCCGTGCGGTCCGATCGAACGACGCGCAGCCTCGTTCTGGGACTCGATCGAGCGCGGAGGACGCGTCGACGGCGCAGTCGCCAGCGACATCGTCCGCCGAGGCATCGAAGGCGTCGTCGAGTTCCGCGTCAGCCAGCGTTTCGAGACAGGGCACGCCTGTGCAGACCGGAGCATCGATGCAGGTGACCGACACGTTTAATCGCAGCGTTTCACCGCCGCGCCATATTGAATCGTCGACGAAGGATGCGGGGCCGCGATCAGCGAGGACGTTTCCGACCATCACGCCCGCCGACAGAGTCGTGACGACCGAAGGTCCAACGCGGGCCAGCGGGAGCGTGAAGCGATGAGCGTCGGTTCGCATCTGAATGAAACTATCGCGCTCTCAGTGGTGAAGACGATGTTATCCAGCATGCTCGGCGTGCCAAACGCGCAGATCGCGGCCGAGCATCGATTACTGGAGGATCTCTCGATGGATTCGCTCGAGTTGATCGAGCTCGCGATGGAACTCGAGGAGCGCTGGAACATTCGTCTTGATCGAGCGCGATTGAATGACCTGGCGACGGTCGGCAACGTTGCTGAGTTGCTCAGTGAGGTGGTCGTACTGACAGGTAGTCGGGGGCGATAGAGAAGAGTATGCGGTTCATCAGCGACGTCTCTCTAATCTTACTGTGTCAATAAATTCATGCCATTATTGGAACTTCTTCATCCATGGCGTGAGGAATGATGGACTGGGAGACGTCATTCGAGGCGTATCTGGAACATTTGTGCGGGGCGCTTGGACATAACGACCGCGAATCAGGTTTGAAGGGCTATTGCCAAGGGCTAATGCTGCCAATTCGACGCAAGAGCGTCGAGCCGCTGGCCGCACATCTGGAGCCGGAGCATGTGAGCGCGCGGCACCAGTCGCTGCATCATTTTGTGGCGAAGTCGGAATGGTCCGATACAGCGCTGCTCGAGCAGGTGCGGCGCTGGGTGCTTCCGCACATGGACCCAGCGGGCGGGTTGTACTGGATTATCGACGACACGGGTTTTCCCAAGAAGGGCAAGCATTCGGCCGGCGTAGCGCGGCAATACTGCGGCCAGCTGGGCAAGCAGGATAACTGCCAGGTTGCGGTGAGTCTATCGGTGGCGACGGAAGCCGCGAGCTTGCCGGTGTCGTATCGACTGTATCTGCCGCGTGAATGGAGTGACGACCCCGCGCGACGACAGAAAGCCGGCGTGCCTGAGCAAATCGAGTTTGTAACCAAACCCGAGATTGCGGCCGGGCAGTTGCGCGAAGCTCGGCAAAGTGGCGCGCCCGACGGTGTCGTTTTGGCCGATGCTGGCTATGGAGACGACACCTCGTTTCGCGAGGCCGTCAGCGAGCTCAGACTGCAGTATGCGGTGGGCATTCGCTCGAACACACGCGTATGGGCGCCGGGTACGGGTCCTCTGCCGCCCGAACCCTCCGCAGGGAAGTCGGGCCGGCCGCGCAGCTTATTACGGCGCGCGCCGGGGCATGAGCCGATCGGAGTCAAAGATCTGGCCTTGACGCTTGATGCCTCGCACTATCGCACGGTGATATGGCGTGAAGGTACGTGTGCCGCGCTCAGTTCGCGCTTTGCCGCTGTGCGTGTGCGTGCTTCGCACCGCGATTACTGGCGATCCACACTGCGCGATGAGGAATGGCTGCTGATCGAATGGCCCGAAGGTGATGCGGAGCCGCTCAAATATTGGCTTTCGACTTTGCTCCCAGACACGACGCTCGAACGCATGGTTCATGTCGCCAAGATGCGCTGGCGTATCGAGCGAGACTATCGGGATCTCAAGCAGGAATTCGGCCTGGGACACTTCGAAGGACGTGGCTGGCGTGGATTCCATCACCATGCATCGTTGTGCATTGCTGCCTACGGGTTTCTTGTCGCTCAACGCCTCATTCAAGGCGACAGTAAAAAAAACTCCGTGATCCGCGACCCATTTGCCTTACCCTCGGATTACGTGCCACGCGGGTCCCCAGCGCGCGCAGCGCCACGTGGCTGATTCCATCACCACGCTGCGCTGGCGTATCGCTGCCTACATCGCGCGCCGGCTTCAGCGATGTCCGTTTTGTTCAGCTTCCAATGCTGATTTATTGACACAGTAAGATTAGCAGAGCATAGATGAATATTCGAAACCTTTTCCCCTTGCGGCGCAATACGGTGACCAACCGACATCTGGGCAACGCCTCGGATAACCGTCCGACTCCACGCAAGATCGAACGACCGGAAATCAGCTATCCAAAAATGCTCGCGCATGACATGCAGCCCCGGCAATCGCGGCTTTCGGATGGTCGCTCGCTCCATGCGCTTTTTGCGCTGCAATGTCATAAGCTGGATGCCGCCCGCGTGGCACTCGACAAACTTGGATACGGCAACACACCCGATGCGCAGCTGCTAAAGAATATGTCCGCGCAGCTGAGCGCCAGCCGATTCAAAGAAGACCGGCCGGTCCTGCCCAATGACACGGCTTCAATGAAGCGGTTGAACGACGAGTTGGTTCAGATCGTCTCGCGCCACCTGCGCAATATGTTTACAACGCCGAGCACCGCCCTCCCGGAAGCTAGAAAGCTGCTACGTCAGGCCGATACCGAGTTGCTCAATCAGCAGGAGTGGAAAACCATCACCACCACGGTGACATATGACGGTCGCAAATACGGTTGTGAGCTGACGCCGGCTTCACAAATGAAGCTCGGCGCACAGGACATTTTCGAACGCTCGTACAACGACCAGGGAGTATGCAGCGCGTCCACGACGGAAGCGCAGCATGCAACCAACCTATGGCAGTCGGAACTGACTGCCTTGCAAGAAGACGGCTCGAGCAAGCTGCTCTTCAGAGGAATTCGCCACGGCGTGCTATCGCCTTTCGGTCTGGACGATCCCGAGTTGCGCGAGCAAGGAGCGATTCGACGCGCGAAAGAGGTTGTTACCGCCGCCCTTTTTTCTCGGCCAGACGAGTTGCGCAACGCGCTGGCTGGCGAAACCGTCACGCTAAGGCTCGCGTCCTGCTCGCTTCTCACGCCGTTCGGCCAAGAAAAGACGATGCTGCGTGACCAGGCGTCGGCCTGGAAGGCGCTAAGCGGGTGCATTCAACCGATTGCGTTGAGCATTCGCGATCAGAACGGTCAATTGTGTAACATAAAAGTGCGTCTAGATGTAGCCGCGTTCAATTTCGCCGTCAACGAACCTGCGTTAAAGCTTGGGCTCGGTCATCGTGAATCGGACCGAATGAACGAACAGGCTTTGCACACCTTGATCGGGCCCGACTTGAATCCCTCGGCGCCACTCGGAGGCTGGGTCGGCCAGTATCTGATCGGAAGGCCGAAAAATGCGGAATGCATCAGGACGATGGTTACGCAATTGAAGGAAATTTGGGCGCAGCACGCGCACCGCAAAGACGGTGGAGAGCCGTACAAGGCCGCCCAGCGAGTAGCAATGCTCGCGTATGAGATCGGGGCGGTTCCTTGTTGGAACTGCAAGAGCGGCAAAGACCGAACCGGGATGCTGGACGCCGAAATCAAGCGAGAGGCTATCACGCAGCACGAGGGACACCCACCGAGCCGCCCGATGGCCGGGCTGACCGAGCCCATGCAGCGCTTGTTCCGCGCCGTGCTCCTCGACGGCGGCAACCTGGCGGTGCAGGAGAAAAACACAGGCGCATCCGGTAACAAGGTCCTCAAGACGCTGCCGTTCAGGCAGCTGCTCAACCTGTCCTACGCGAAGCGTGTCGGCGATGCCGGCGTGCATCAGCAGGCACGAGGATTATCGTCGCTCGTTTAACAGTGGAAAAGACATGTATAGCTTGTTATCGCCGTTGTATGAAATCATGGGATTGGAATGGGACGACGAAGATCTGGTACTGTTCTTTGACGAGAATCTGGCCGTCCACTTTGACGAATCGCCCACCGGGTTAGAAATGGTCTGCCCGCTGGGCGCGCTGCCGGAAGATCCGGAAACGTTGAAAAGATTGTTGCAATACAACTATGCCGGCAGCGTGATACTGGCGGCAGACGCCGACGAAGCCTTGCTGCTGGCGCTATCGCGCGTATCTGGCGAGCGCAGTGGCGAAGAACTGCACGATGCGTTGAAAGATCTGGTCGGCATCGCGAATCGCTTGAAAAGCGAACTTCGACTCGATTAGGGAAGCGCTGATCAATTTGGCTCGGCAGTCATCGCTGACGCAGCCGAGGGTGTTGTAGAAGATAGTTCACGTACGGCGGAAGAACGTCGTTTCGAGCATTACCTACTGGTACGGCGCAGCCTTGACGAGAAGCGCGAACACGCCTATTACGTCGAGTATGCGCTACGCAGGGCGGCTTCACGACAAACGCTCATCAACGTTGCGGCCCGCCGGCGGGAAATCAAGATCAGCTTCGAGGTGGCCAAGGGCGAATGCGGCCTGGACCACAGTATGGGGTTCGCCGATGGCAGGAAGGAGTTTTCCTTCATGCGAATGGCAGCCATGCCAGCCATCCAGAAAGCCAGCCGCCGCCGAGTGGAACAGCCGGAGCCAATAGCTTCGCTTTCCGCTTGTCGCCGCGGCGCAAGCAAGAAAAGGTGCGGAGCTTCATACGCGTGCCTCATCGCTTTCGGTATTTTAGAGAATGTTATGCACTTTCAAAAATAGGGAACGGCATGAGTCAGCATCAAAGAGAAGAGAGCGCATGCACGCGATCGCAGCAGCGACTGCGGCTGCCTTCGGCTGTGCATCCGAAGTCGCGCTCGAGCGGCAGTATCCAGCGGCGATCAACGATCTCGTGCAGACCGTGATCGCCGTCGACGCGATGTGCCCATCCGGAGCCGGATCGAGGTGGACGGAGCCGAGTTGCTAAGCAAACTACACCTATCCTGCAAGCGGCCTTCGGCTGGGAAAGATGTCCGCAGCGCCCTCGACTATTCATACCCACGAAAACCTCAAGCGTCCACGCATTACGAGGTGCCGCCGGGTGGGGCGACAAAGAGCCGCTCGTCCCACACAACCGACTGTGGATCCGATACTACGATCCGCATGGCGTCCGGATGCGCGGGATTAACCAGCACATTGAACTCGGCGCGTGCGACGACCGAGGGAACGATCAAGATGGCAGTACGGCTTTCAGCCAGCCACGCATCGCCGAACCGCCGTGCGGAATGTTGTGCGGGTGCGTCCCATCCTTCCGGTAGTGTCGCCGCGGTATGGCGTTCGATGACCACTTCGTCGGGTACCGTCGCCTCGACCCATCCATGCGTCTTGGGTACCTTCCCAATGCGCGCATGCACCAGCACCTCGAGCATGGCGCCAGCGAAACTCAACGCCGCATAGATGACAGGGCGTCCGGGACTATTGAATCGGCCGCCAACCAACATCGCACCGGTGCCGCTCCAGATCGAGTGACGTGTATCGGCGATGCGGAACAGCTTCATGCCGGCAGCCCGTAGAACAACTTCCAGAGCAATTCCTCGACGCGACGCGCGCCGAGTTCGGTGAGCGCAACATCGAGCGGCGTACGCCCCTCGAGTTCCGGATGCGGTGTCGCCAGAAACTCCCGCGCATCATCTTCGTCACTCCAGACGTATGATGTGGTTGCGACGATCCGTGCAAGCCGCTCTGTCTTCTCCGATTCGTCTTGAGTGAGCCGGTCACGACGCCGCTTATAGGTGGCCTCGGGGATGATGCGCGCCAGCAACGTGCGTCGAGCATCTGCCCCTTGCGTAGCGTGCTCGACGCCCGCACGCAATGCAGATTTCGGTAGTCCGCTGCGCACGAGCGCTTCAAGTTCCGCGAGCGTATGCGGTACGGGCCGAAGCTCCATAACGTCAGCCACGGCTTCCGGAGTAACAAGCAACATAGCGCCCCCAAAGGTATCACTTGATACCTGATTATAAAACATTTGATACCAATTTCAAGTGATTGCGACAGACGCCCGAACGATGTCGCGCGATTGGATGCTGGCCTCCTACGGCAGCCGTCCGGTTGCATCGTCGATGAACACGGGGTGGCTTCAGAATTCGGAAAAAATCGTACGCTAAGGCTAAGCCGGGTCAGCGCTTATAGCACGTCGCTCTGTGGGTGGATGAGGTCTGTCCCATCGCCGGTCCGCGTCAGGCCGCGGCTGACCGACGAAACGGCCGAGACTCGATCGCACCCGCAGGACGCGCTGCGGTATACCGAGACCGGCAACGGACCCGTATGCGCCGTTGACAAGCGCACATCATGAGCGGCAGCTATCGATCGCTCGTCGGCCTCCCAATGGTGCAACCGCGGAATCCAGATCGCCGGCCAATCCATATCTTCGTGAGCGCGTCACGAGCAACGTATTCAGCACTTGCCACTAGATCGTGCCGAACAGCGCCCGCGGCCGGTCGCGAAGCGTGTGCGCGAGAATCTGCAGCGCGTGCGTCAACTGCTCGCGCGATGCCGCGCAGGCGAGGTTGATCCGCACGCCGTGCTCGACGGTCGAGCGGTCCACCGCAAACGCCGACGCCGGCATCGCATTGACGCCGCGCGCAAGCGCATTCGCCGCGTAATCGTCCGAACGCCAGGGCGGCGGCACGCGCAGCCAGACGAACATGCACGCCGGATCGCTGTGCAGCAACTCGGCCGGCAGCAATTCGCGCGCGATTTCCTGGCGGGCCTGCAGTTCGGTACGCTGCGCCTCGAGGATCGTGTGCGCGGTGCCGTCCTCGATCCAGCGCGTGACGATCAGCGTCGAGAGCGGCGCGGGCATCCACGCCGTCGTGCGCACGGCCTCAGCGGCCAACGCGGCGCCATGCGGCGGCGTATGCAGGTAGCCGATGCGCAGCCCGGGCGCGAGGATCTTCGACGTCGAAGCGACATGGAAGGTCAGCTCGGGGCACAGGCTCGCGATTGTCGGCAGACGCGTGCGCAAGAGCGGACCGTACACGTCATCTTCGATGATCGCGATGTGATGGCGCCGCGCGATATCGACGAGCGCCACGCGGCGCGCGAGGCTCATCGTCACGACAGTCGGATTCTGCAGATTCGGCACGACGAAGATCGCCTTCACGCGCATGCGCTTGCACGCGTCTTCGAGACGGTCCGGCAGCAGCCCTTCGCCGTCGCTCGGAATCCCGACGATCTCGAACTGGAACACGGGCGCAAGCGCCTTGAGCCCGTAGTAGGTCAACTGATCCGAGAGGATCACGCCCTCATGGCCCATCAAGCTGCTCAGCACCGCGTAAAGGCCGTGCTGCGCGCCGCTCGTCACGACCACGTTATCAGCCAGCGGTGCGAAACCCGGCGCGGCGATCCACTGCGCGCCAGCCGCGCGCGCCCAATCGGGCCCCTGCGGCGGCTGGTATTCCTGCGTCTCGGGATAGCGCGGATCGCGCGCGAGATTTGCCATCGTGCGCGCCAGCTGCGTGAGGAATTCGCCGGTCGCGGGGCGATTGACGGTCAGGTCGATTACCGCGTTCACGTCGGCGGCAGCGCTCGGGCTGTTTTCCGCTCGTGCGTGCACCGACGGCATCGCGCCCCCGGTGACGATCGATCCGCGCCGCTTGCTCGCGACGATCAGCCCGCGCGCCTGCAGCTCCTTGTACGCGCGCGACACCGTCGACACGTTTAGGCCAAGCTCCAGCGCGAGGTCGCGTTGCGGCGGCAGGCGGCTGCCCGGCGGGTAGAGCCCGCTGCGCACTTTCTCTTCGAGATTGCGCGACACCTCCAGGTAGGTGGCTTGGCGTCCCTTTGTCTGGAGATTTTCTTCACCATTTGTGTGATTTATTTCGGTATTCATTCAGGTAGAAACTCCATACAAAACTATCGTTCGCCCGCACAAATCTCGCCACGCAGTGCACGGCATACGTCCATGGAACAGATACTAAACCCTTTATCGGGTCGTGAATCAAGGACTCACCCGCCATCCGGCGACAAAGAGCGCTGCGGCATCGGGGAAAACACCTAAGTCCACACAAAGGCAAATCAATTGCGCACAAAAAATCTTTGTGTGAGTATAAGCCCATCGTTTGTACGGCGCCAGCTCAGCGGTGCGATCCCGAACTGTAGTACAGGAGGAGACGCTTGTGGCAGATCGACAGCCCACCACCACCCCAGAGACGCCCGACACGGCCCATCTCGGCACGGCGCTCAGAAAACGCCACGTGACGATGATTTCGCTCGGCGGGATCATCGGCGCCGGCCTCTTTGTCGGCAGCAGCGCCACGATCAGCGCGATGGGACCTGCCGCGTGCCTGTCGTATCTGCTCGCCGGCGTCGTTGTGCTGTTCGTGATGCGCATGCTCGGCGAAATGGCGATCGCCACGCCCGGCATCGGCTCGTTCACCGAATACACGCGCATCGGCCTCGGCAACTGGGCCGGCTTCACCAACGGCTGGCTCTACTGGTACTTCTGGGTGATCGTCGTCGCCGTCGAGGCGGTGGCGGGCGCCGGCATCCTGCAGCGCTGGATACCGGCCCCGGTCTGGGCGATCGGCCTCGTGCTGCTCTCCGTGATCACCGCCATCAATCTGCTGTCGGTGAAGTCGTACGGCGAGTTCGAGTACTGGTTCGCGTCGATCAAGGTCGCGGCGATCATCGTGTTCATCGTCGTCGGCGCGAGCTATCTGTTCGGCTTCTCGTCGTGGCATCAGACGGCGCAGCATCTCGCCAGCGACCGCGGCTTCTTGCCGTTCGGCATGATGTCGATCTTCGCGAGCGTGCCGACCGTGATCTTCGCGGTCGGCGGTGCCGAAATCGCGACGATCGCCGCCGCCGAATCGGACGACCCGAGCAAGAACGTCGCCGCGATGACGCGCTCGGTGATCCTGCGTGTGATCACGTTCTATGTCGGCTCGATGTTCGTGATCGCCTGCATCGTGCCGTGGGCGTCGATCAAGGTCGGCTACTCGCCGTTCGTCGCCGCGCTGGAGACGATGCACATCCCCTGCGCCGCCGACATGATGAACGCGATCGTGCTGGTGGCCGTGCTGTCGGCGCTGAATTCGGGGCTCTACGTGTCGTCGCGCATCATGTTCCGGCTTGCCGAACGCGGCGACGCACCGCATGCGGTCCTCAAGCTATCGCCGAACAAAGTACCGAGCCTCGCGGTGCTGCTCTCGAGCGTGGTCGGCTATGTCGCGATCGTCGCGGCGATCGTCTCGCCGCAGGGCGTGTTCCTATATCTCGTCAACGCGTCCGGCGCGATCATGCTCTTCGTGTATCTCGCGATCGCGGTCTCGCAGATCGTCATCCGGCGGCGCATCGAGGCGAGCGCGCCCGAGCGCCTGACGCTCAAGATGTGGCTGTTTCCGTGGCTCTCCTATGCCGTGGTCGCGGCGATTGCCGGCGTGCTGATCGCGATGGGCTTCGACCATTCGCTCGCGAGCCAGTTGATGGCGAGCCTTGGCAGCGTCGCGGTCGTGTCGGTCGCTTTCGTTCTCACGCGCAAACAGCGCGAACGTGCCGCCGGGGCAATAGGCCACGAGCCTATCGCCTCCAGCGGTGCCACACCGCATGCCCATCGGCGCAATACCTCGTCGCGCCGCGACGCACGCCGCCGCGCGTTCCCGGCCCCTGCCGCAGACTGGAAAAAATAATGGCCGACGTCGCTGTCCTTGGTGCGGGATTCATCGGGTTGTCGAGCGCGTACTGGCTGATGCGCGACGGCCACCGGGTGACGCTCTACGACGCGCTCGGCCCCGGTGAAGCCACGTCGTACGGCAACGCGGGCACGTTCGCGAACTACGCGTGCATCCCCGTCAACAACCCGGACGTGTTCCGCAACCTGCCGCGATTCCTGTTCTCGGCGACGAGCCCGCTCAGGATTCGCTGGGGCTACGTGCCGCACCTCGCACCGTGGCTCGCACGTTTTCTGCTGAACGCGACTCCCAAGCGTTACGAGCACAGCGCGAAAGCGCTGGCGAGCCTGCTGAGGTGCGCGTTCGAGGGGTATCGGGAGATGCTTTCGATCGATGGATTGTCGAGCTTCGTGCGCGAACGCGAATGCCTGTACCTGTACTCGAACGCAGACTCGTTCCAGTCGGCGCAACCGTCACTCGCCTTACGCCGTTCGCTCGGCGTGCGATTCGAAAACTTCGAGCGCGACGGCATTCGCGAACTCGAACCGAACCTCGCGCCGATCTTCGCGCACGGCACGATGTTCAACGACAGCTGGTTCCTGAGCGACCCGCGCGGCTTCTTGCAGGTGCTGTATGAATCGATGGTGCGCCAAGGGCTGCAGCACGAGCGCACCGCGGTCCGCTCGCTCGAGCCGCAGAAGAGCGGCGTACGCATCGTCGACGAAGCCGGCCGCGTGCACGGCGCCGAGCACGCGATCGTCTGCACGGGCGCGCTGTCGGGCCGCTTCGCACGCCAATGCGGCGACCGTGTGCCGCTCGATACCGAGCGCGGCTATCACGTGCGCTTTCCCGGCACGTCGTCGCTGATCTCCCGCCCGTGCGGCTGGGCCGAGCGCGGCTTCTACATGGTGCCGATGGACGGCGGCATCCGCGCGGCGGGCACCGTCGAGCTCGGCGGATTTGGACCACAGAAGAACCCGGAGCTGCTGAACCTGATTACGACTTCCGCGCAGGAAGCGTTGCCGGGCCTGCATCAACCGGACAGCAATTGGCTCGGCTTCAGGCCGAGCTTGCCCGACGGCTTGCCGGTCGTCGGAGCGTCGAGCGCCTCGCCGCGCGTTGTCTACGCGTTCGGGCATCAGCACTTGGGCGTCACGCTGGGCGGCGTGACAGGCAGCATCGTCGCCGACCTGATCGCCGGCCGCATGCCTCCCATCGATCTCGAGCCTTATAGCCCGCGTCGCTTTTAACCACCGCAACTGTCTGCACAAACGAGGACGGAATCATGAAACGCCGAAACGTGGTAGTCGCACTAGCACTTGCACTCCTATGCGCGCATGCGCCGTCATATGGTGCGGAACCAGAGATCGTGAAGATCGGATTCGCCGGTCCGTTGACGGGGCCTGTCGCCCGCGTCGGCAAGGATCTGCAAAACGGCGCGCAGCTCGCGCTCGACGAGGAAAATGCGAAGAACCCGACGATCGGCGGCAAGCCGGTCAAGTTCGTGCTCGATGTGCAGGATGATCAGGCTGACCCGCGCGTCGCGGTCCAGATCGCGCAGAAGATGATCGATGACGGCGTGGTCGGTGTCATCGGCCACTACAACTCGGGCTGCAGCATTCCGGCGTCGGCCGTCTACCATAAAGCAAATATCGCAATGATCACGCCGGGCTCGACCAATCCGGTGCTGACTCACCAGGGGTTCACCAACGTATTCCGCACGATGGGCCACGACGGCATCGGCGGCGTGATCGCGGGCCAGTTCGCGGTCCAGCAGTTGAAGGCGAAGCGCATCGGCATTATCGATGACCGCACCGCATTCGGCCAAGGTCTCGCCGACGCCTTTGAAAAAGGCGCCAAAGAAGCGAACGGCAATGTCGTCGACCGCGAGTTCACGAACGACAAGGCGGTTGATTTCCGTGCGATCTTGACCACGCTGAAGCAGAAGAATGTCGACATGATCTTTTTTGGCGGGCTCGACGAACAAGGGGCGATGCTCGTCAAGCAGATGCGCTCGCTCGGCATGCCGGCGCGCTTGTTCGGCGCCGGAGCGTTGAAGAGCAATGCATTTCTGCAGATCGCCGGCACGGCGGGCGAAGGCACGCGGGATCTGGAGCCGGGCCCGGCGCTCGACAAGCTCCCTGCCGCACAGGAATTCGCGAAGCGCTACAAGGCGCACTTCAACGAGGACGTCGAGCTGTATGCGCCGTTCGCTTATGACGCGGCGCTAGCAATGCACAAGGCGATCCATGACGCCGATTCGCTCGATCGCGCGAAGATCGTCGCGGCCTTCCCGAAGGTGACCTTCACGGGCGTGACAGGCAAGATTGCGTTCGATCCGCAAGGCGATCTGATCAAGCCGCCTTACACCCTGTTCGAAGTCCAGCAGGGGCAATGGAAGAGCCAAAGGACCGTCGGCGGCAACGGCGTCTAGAGCTTTCCGATATCCGCCGGCGAGATCGCAGAAATGAACTTTCGTGAAACCATCGGCGCGCGCACCTATCGTTTTGATGGCCTCGCCGCGCTGCTTGCCAAAGCGAGCCCGCGCCGCTCCGGGGACGAGCTTGCCGGTTTCGCCGCCGCGTCGGAAGAGGAGCGCGTGGCGGCGAAACTGGCGCTTGCGCAGATGCCTCTCGCCGCCTTCCTGAACGAAGCGCTGATCTCTTATGAAAGCGACGAGGTTACGCGCCTCATCATCGATGCGCATTCGGCGGAGGCCTTCGCGGAGATCTCGCATCTCACGGTTGGTGACTTTCGCGACTGGCTGCTGGCCGATACCACCGATACGGCGGCGCTCGTGCGCATCAGCGCGGGGCTCACGCCCGAGATGGTCGCAGCGGTATCGAAGCTAATGCGCAACCAGGATCTGATTCTCGTCGCGCGCAAACGGCCCGTGATCACGCGCTTCAGGAACACGGTGGGATTGTCGGGCCATCTTTCGGTGCGCCTGCAGCCGAACCACCCGACTGACGACGTAAAGGGCATCGCGGCTTCGATGATTGATGGTCTGATGTATGGCTGCGGCGACGCCATGATCGGCATTAACCCGGCGTCTGACTCTCTCGCGGCGATCGCCGCGCTGTTGACGATGATGGACGAGTTCCGCCGCGCCTATGACGTCCCCACCCAGACCTGTGTGCTCACGCATGTGACGAACACCCTCGCCGCAATCGAGAAGGGCGCGCCCGTCGACCTGATCTTCCAGTCGATCGCGGGCACGGAGAAGGCGAACGGGAGCTTCGGCGTATCGCTGTCGCTGCTCGCCGAAGCGTACGACGCGGGGCTGTCGCTCAAGCGCGGTACGGTCGGCCAAAACCTGATGTACTTCGAGACCGGCCAGGGCAGCGCGCTGTCCGCGAACGCGCATCATGGCGTTGACCAGCAGACCTGCGAAGTGCGAGCGTACGCGGTCGCGCGGCACTTCAATCCGTTTCTCACGAATACGGTGGTCGGCTTCATCGGTCCCGAGTATCTGTATGACGGGAAACAGATCATCCGCGCCGGCCTGGAAGATCACTTCTGCGGCAAGCTGCTCGGGGTGCCGATGGGCTGCGACATTTGCTATACGAACCACGCGGAGGCCGACCAAGACGACATGGACACCCTGCTCACGCTGCTCGGCGCCGCCAATATCAACTTCATTATGGGCGTGCCTGGCGCCGACGACATCATGCTCAATTACCAGAGCACGTCTTTTCACGACGCGCTCTATATCCGGCGCCTGCTCGATCTAAAACGCGCGCCGGAGTTCGAGGACTGGCTCAGTGCAATGCAAATCACGGACAAACGCGGGCAGATTCAAGGGCAGTCGCGCAACCCGTTGCTGATCGACTGGATCGAATCATGACGGACGACGCCCTGGACGATAGCGGCGCACGGTCGATCGCCGCCAACCCGTGGAGCGCGTTGCGCCGATTCACCGATGCGCGGATTGCGCTCGGACGCGCGGGCGCCAGCATGCCTACCGCCCCTCTGCTTGCGTTCAACCTGTCTCACGCGCAAGCTCGGGACGCCGTTCACACGCCGCTCGATACTGCGGCGTTCAGGCGCGAACTCGAAAGCGAGCTAATGTCAAATGTAATGGAATGGACGCCCCCACCCGAAGCGGCATCAATGTGCCAAAGTGGAAGTGTCAAAGCAACCACCTGACCGAGGGGAGCGCCCATCATGAAGATTACGACGATTGGCATCGATCTGGCGAAGAATATTTTTGCCGTCCATGGTGTAAATGAGCATGGCCGAACCGTGCTGAAGAAAGTGCTCAAGCGAAATCACGTTGCGGAGTTCTTCGCCAACCTCCCCGCCTGTGTAATCGGGATGGAGGCGTGCGCCAGCGCGCACTACTGGGCTCGCAAACTGCAGATCGGCTCGACCCCGAAGGTGTCGCGATGCTGATCGATAAAGGCCTTCAGGACTTCAGGCGGCGGTCGAGCTCCGCCTGGGCGAAAAATGCGCTCGCTAGCTTCAGAATCTCATTGGCACGGCGCAGTTCCTTGTTCTCACGCTCCAGTGCCTTGAGGCGTTCACGTTCCGACGTGGTGACCCCCTCACGCTCGCCGCAATCGACTTCTTCTCGTTTGACCCACCCCAACAATGTCTGGCTCGTGCAGCCGATCTTGGGGGCGATGGATTCAATCGCCGCCCACTGTGACGGATACTCGTCGCGATGCTCGCGCACCTGCGGACTGCACGTTCTCGGACTTCAGCAGAAAACTTGTTCGACTTGTTCATGGCTCCATTCTCTCAAGAGTTGGAGCCTCCACCAAATCCGGTGCGGTTCACGATTACGCCGCCCCCAGATCGGCTCTAAAACGCCGCCCGCTGACATGCCTGGCTGGATTCCGATAATATCGACGCGAGGCTCACTGCCTGATTGGTCACAAAATTCGCCTCAGATCACTGTTTACATCCGTCGGAAAATGTCTCATTCTGTATTTCCAGGATGAAGAGGATGGTTTCGTCTCGCCGGGTTCCGATGGCCTGGTCGGCCTCTTCGCGCATCTCGCTCCCCGCACTGTAAAGCGAACGTAACCAAGCCCTTCGTCTGGCCATCGTGCTGTCGACCGACACCGCCCACTTGAGCTTTATGCTGATCGTCCAGACCTGCGTCTATCTGGTCATCGCGTACCTGTTCACCCGCACGCGGCTTTTCCTGCCGTTCATGCACGTGAGCATGCGCCTGCCGCATCGCATCGCTTGCTATGTGGTGTTCTCGCTCTTTTGCATCATGGGCACCTACCTCGGCTTCGACATCGACAACTCGATCGCCAACACGCGTGCGATCGGCGCGGTGCTCGGCGGTACGCTCGGCGGGCCCATCGTTGGCTTTGCGGTTGGGTTGACCGGCGGACTGCATCGCTACACGATCGGCGGACCGACTGCGTTCGCCTGCATGGTGTCTACGGTCGCCGAGGGGCTGATCGGCGGGCTCTACCATTTGTGGATGATCCGCCGCGGCCGGCTCAAGCGCCTCTTGCAGCCGATCGGCGTGGCGCTCGTCACGTTTGTCGCGGAGCTCGTTCAGATGGCCATCCTGCTGGTGATGGTGAAGCCCGGGAGCCTCGCTCACCAGCTCGTCGGCCACATCGCGGTGCCGATGCTGCTCGCCAACACACTCGGCGCTGGTATGTTCGTGAGCATCCTGCTCGACCGCCGCCAGGCGCTTGAGCGGCAGTCAAGCCTCTTCTCGGCGCGGGCGCTGAAGATCGCAGCGCGCGCCGAAGGCGCGTTGCGGGGCGGGCTCGACACGGCGAACGCGACGCGCGTAGCACGCATCGTCTATGAGGAAACCGGCGTCGGCGCCGTCACCATCACCGATCGCGATAAGGTGCTCGCCTTCATCGGTATCGGCGACGATCACCATCTCACGGGCACGCCGATCACGTCGCTGCAGACCATCGAGGCGATCGAGCGCAACGTCGTCGTCTACGCGGACGGCAACGAACTCGCCTACCAGTGCCCGATCTGTCCGACGACGTGCCCGCTCGGCGCCGCGCTCGTGATTCCGTTGCTTGGCGAAGAGGAGCGCGTGATCGGCACGATCATTCTTGCGGAACCCAAGACCAAGCTCTTCTCGACGATCAACCGCACGCTCGGTGAAGGGATCGCGCGCCTCTTGTCCGCGCAGATCCTCGCCGGCCGCTACGAAGACCAGAAGCAGATGTTGACGCAGTCGGAATTGAAGCTCCTGCAGGCGCAGATCAATCCACACTTCTTGTTCAACACGCTGAACACGCTCGCCGCCGTCATCGCCAAGGATCCCGAGCGCGCCCGCCAGCTCGTGCAGAACCTGTCGACGTTCTTCCGCAAGAATCTGAAGCGCCCGAGCGAGGAAGTGCCGCTCGAAGACGAGCTCGAGCACGTCGAGGCCTATCTCGAGATCGAAAAGGCGCGCTTTGCGGGCAAGCTCGACGTGCAGATCGACATCCCGCCCGAATTTTCCGGCGTGCGCCTGCCGGCCTTCTCGATCCAGCCGATCGTCGAAAACGCGATCAAGCATGGCACGTCACAATTGATCGGCAAGGGCGCGGTGTTCATCGCCGCCAGACGCGACGGCGATGATCTGCTCATCGAAGTGACCGACAATGCGGGGCTCTACGACGAGCACTTGCCATGTGGCGGACTCGGCATGAATCTCGTCGACAAGCGTCTCAGGAACAGCTTCGGCCCGGGCTACGGCACCACGGTAATGTGCGAAGACGACGTATGGACGCGCGTCACGCTGCGTATCCCGATGGAGAGCACAACGCTATGAACATCATCATCGTCGACGACGAAGCGCCGGCCCGCGACGAGCTGCGACGGCTCCTGGAAGCCTTCGAGGACGTGACGATCGTCGGTGAATGCGGGAACGCGGTCGAAGGGATCGCGGCAATCAACCGCCTCTCACCCGATGTCGTGTTCCTCGATGTCCAGATGCCGCGCGTGACGGGACTTGAAATGCTCACCATGCTCGACCCCGGGCGCAAGCCGAAGGTCGTGTTCCTGACGGCGCACGAGGAATACGCACTCAAGGCGTTCGAGGAGAACGCGTTCGACTATCTGCTGAAACCTGCCGACCACGAGCGGCTCGCGAAAACGATTGAACGCCTGCGCGAAGCGAGCCTCCCGCAGCCTGCGCTGTTCGATCCGAGCCAGATGCTCACGCAGATTCCGTGCTCGGGACAGGACCGCATCTATCTCGTGAAGGTGGCCGATATCGAGTACGTGATCTCGAAGGCGAGCGGCGCATTCGTGGGCGGCCGGGGGGGGCAGGAGCGCTTCACCGAGCTCACGCTGAAGACCTTGGAAGCGCGCACTTCGCTGATTCGCTGCCATCGGCAGGTACTGGTCAATCCGGAAGCCATTCGGGAGATCGTGTTTCAGCAAAACGGGCTTGCCGAGATTGTCACGTTCAGCGATCAGAAGATACCGGTCAGCCGCCGTTTTCTCGGGCCACTTAAGGCGCGGCTCGCGATTGTGTGAGGCCATTGTTTCGATGAAGACGTGCTCCATCCGGCCGCCGCGTCGCACGGCCCGGTCGATGCATCAATGACCGCGCTTTCTGCAAAACACGAACCAGTAGACCGCGCCGACGAGTAGCGCGCCACCGATCCAGTTACCCGCAGTGATCAGCGCGAGATTGCCGAGAAAGTGCTCGAGCGGAATCGGCGGTGCTGCTGCAACGGTCCCGTGACCGAGGTCGAGCCAGAACGACTGTGGCGCCCATTTCACAATCATCAGGCCGAATGGCACGAAGAACATGTCGGCTATGCAGTGCTCGAAGCCCGCGGCGACGAACATGGCAACCGGAAACGCGATAGCGAGCATCTTATCGGTGAGCGAGCGAGCCGCGAGCGACAACCAAACCGCAAGGCAGACCATCACGTTGCAGAGGATCGCGAGGAAGAATGCTTCCATCGGCACGTCGTTGGCCTTGGCCGACGCGAGCGCAAGCGCGCTTGCGCCGAACGCGCCATGGCCGATCTTGTAAGCGCCGCCCAGGAAGAGCAGCACGGCAGTGGCGACGGCCCCGATCCCGTTGCCGACCCAGACCGTCACCCAGACCCGGATCATCTCGCGAAAGCGCAGACGCTTGCTCGCCCAGGCCATCACCATCAGGCAATCGCCCGTGAAGAGCTGTGCGCCGCCACACATGATCAGCACGAGACCGAGCGAAAACACCACGCCGCCGACGAGCCGCGTGATCCCGAACGACATATAGCCGTTGGCTCCCGACATCGCGACGATCGCGAAAAAACCACCGAACGAGATGAACGCGCCGCCGAGAATGGCGAGCACAAAGAGCGTTGCGATGTCGTAGTGGGCCTTCTTGACGCCTAGGTCTTCGGCCGCGCGCGCGATCGCGGGCGGTGTAAGGGCATTGAAGAGCGGCACCTCTGCCGTGCGTTTCTCGGTGCCGGTTGCTGGGTCGGCAGCCCCCGCCGAAATTTCAGTTACTGGCTTCACAGCACTCCTCGCATTTGTAGATTAGGCGGCGACTGCGGCAGGGGCTGGCAGTACCGCGCTCCCGTCGCGAGCAGTTGCCTGGATGGCCGTCAGCGCGATCGTGTAGACGATATCGTCGACGAGCGCGCCACGCGACAAATCGTTCACCGGTTTGCGCAGCCCTTGCAGCATCGGGCCGACCGAGACGACGTTCGCCGAACGCTGCACCGCCTTGTAGGTCGTGTTGCCCGTGTTGAGGTCGGGGAAGATGCAGACGTTGGCACGTCCGGCAACCGGGCTGTCCGGCGCCTTTTGCCTGCCGACGCTCTCCACAGTAGCAGCGTCGTACTGCATCGGGCCGTCAATGATGAGATCGGGTCGGCGTTCGCGCACGAGCGCGGTCGCCTCGCGCACCTTCTCGACGTCGTCGCCGGAGCCCGACGAGCCCGTCGAGTAGGAGATCATCGCAATGCGCGGATCGATGCCGAAAGCCTTCGCGCTGTCGGCCGACTGGATCGCGATTTCAGCGAGCTCAACCGCGTTCGGATCGGGGTTGATCGCGCAGTCGCCGTAGACCAGCACCTGATCTGGCATCAGCATGAAGAACACGCTCGAAACGATGTTCGAGCCCGGCGCGGCCTTGATGAGCTGCAGCGCCGGGCGCACCGTGCTGGCCGTCGTGTGGACGGCGCCGGAAACCAGGCCGTCGACATCGCCCTCGGCCACCATCATCGTGCCGAGCACGACGGTGTCCTCCAACTGCTTCTGTGCCTGCAGCGCGTTTAGCCCCTTCGTACGGCGACGTTCGCACATCGGCTCTACATAGGTGTCACGGATGGTGTCCGGGTCGATGATTTCGACCGATTCCGGCAGCTCGATGCCGTGACCGGCGGCGACCGAGCGGATCGTTTCCGGTTCGCCGAGCAGTACCGGGCGGGCGATGCCCCTCTCGGCGCAGATGGCGGCAGCGGCGATCGTGCGCGGCTCGTCGCCCTCGGGAAGCACGATCCGACGGTTGGCAGCGCGGGCGCTGCCGACAAGACGGTGACGGAACACCGGCGGTGGCATCAGCATCTCGGCTGGCAAGGCCACGCGCGCCGCGAACGGCCGCGTATCGACCTTGCCCGCGATGAAGTCGAGCACGCGGTCCATGCGTACGGCGTCGTCGGCAGGCACATGGGTCGACAGGCTCGAAAGGCGGGCGGCGACCGTGAAGGTATCTTCGTCCGACAGCAGGATCGACAGGCGATCGAGCGGCGGCGCATCGAGCATATTCATCACCTCGCGGGACGGCTTGTCGCCGCAAGTGAGGAGCAGCCCCGCAAGCGGCATCCCGCGCAGCGCGGCGAGAGCGACGGCGAGAACCGCATCAGACCGGTCCGCGGGCGTGACCGCGAGCGTTCCGCTCTTCAGATGCGGGATCATCTTCTCCGGCGAGCGGGCCGCGACCACGAAGCTCTCGACACGCGCCGTTCCGATGTCACCGCGGCGGAGCACTTTCAGATTGAGAGCGTTGGCAACGTCGAGCGTGCGCGGCGCTGACAGGTGGTCGTTGGTCGGCACCGCAGCGAGGATCGGCACATTGCACGCCGAATCCGCGAGCTGCAGGCTACCCGCTTCACCGAGCGCGGCGGCACACGCTTCGCTACAGTGGTTGATCAGCAAGCCGGCAAGCGGCCGCCGGCCGCCGTTGCTGTATTGCTCGGTCGCCGCCGCAGCGATGGCGGCTAGTTCCGGCGTGGTACGCGTGCCTCCGGCCATCACGGGCACCAGATCGGCGCCCATTGAGCGGATCATTTCGATATTGAGGCGTGTCGCGATCTGAAAATCGACATCGGGAATCAAGCCTTCGACGACCATCACGTGACAGCCTTTGCGCGCGCTTTCGACGATAGCGACGACCTCCTCCATTAGGCCGGCGAGTTGTCCCGAGCGCACCATTTCGGCAGCGCGGGCAAACGTGATCGGCGCGGGCGTCGTGGTGCCGCACAGGGTGCGTGCGAAGTGGGGGGACAGATCGCAATCGTTCGTCGCCGCCTCGGGCTGGGAGATAGGCTTGACGAAACCGACGCGCACGCCGGCGAGCTGCAGCGCCCGGACGAGGCCTAGGGTCATCGATGTGAGGCCGGTGTGGCTCGATACCGGAACGAGGTAGTAAGTGCGGGGAAGAGTCGGGAGATTCATGGTTATTGTTCCAGGGCCAGCGGGCGGCGAGTAGTCTTGCAGACGTTCGTGGTTGTGTCGCGCGTTGCCCTGGCGATTCGGGTCGCCTCGCGGGCGATCATCCCTTCTTCATCGGTCGGGATGACCCAGGCCTGTGGGGTGCTGCCGGAATCGATGCGGCCGCACTGGCCGCGCACGGCAAGCCCGTTTGCTGCTTCGTCGAGCACGAAGCCGAACACTTTCAGACGCTCGAGCGTCTTCGCGCGCATACGGACCGAATTCTCGCCGATGCCGCCCGTGAACACGAGCACGTCGAAGCGCGGCAGCGAGGTTGCGAGTGCGCCGATGTAGCAGGCAAGCCGGTGGACGAACACATCGAGCGCAAGCTGCGCGCCTTCGTGCCCGTCAGCCGCCGCGGTCTCGAGGTCGCGGCAGTCGCTTGACAGTTCGGATAGTCCGAGCAGGCCGCTATTCTTGTTGAGCAGCGCTTCCATGTCGGCGAAATCGGAGCCGGTGATGCTGGCGATCTTTGCGACCGCGCCGAAGTCGATGTCGCCCGAACGCGTGCCCATCACGAGGCCTTCGAGCGGTGTGAGGCCCATCGACGTGTCGACGCTCTTGCCGTTTACGACAGCCGTCGCCGACGCGCCGTTGCCGAGGTGGGCGACGACGACACCATGGTTTTCTGGATCGAGCCCGGCGAGGTGCACCACCTCGCCCGACACGTAGCGGTGTGAGGTGCCGTGAAAGCCGTAGCGGCGGATGCCGTGTTCACGATAGAGGCGCTGTGGCACGGCGTACGCGTACGCGGCCTTCGGCATGGTCTGGTGGAACGCAGTGTCGAACACGGCCACTTGCGGCACGAACGGCAATTCTTCGAGGCACGTGTGGATGCCGAGCAGGTTGGCCGGGTTGTGCAGCGGCGCGAGGCCGGACACCCCCTCGATATCTCGAATCACCTCTGGCGTGATCAGCACGGACTCGGTGAAGCGCTCGCCACCATGCACGACACGATGGCCGACGACGGCCACACGGTCGAGCAGATCCGCGTCGTCGAAACGGTCCATCAGCACTTCCAGCGCCCGGCTATGGGCGGCACCGCTGGCAAGTTGCACCGTGGTTTTCTCGCACTCTTTCTTGATGATGAGCCGCGCATCGTCTTGGCCGAGACATTCCGCGATACCGGAGACGAGCGGTTCGCCGCCGTGTGTTGGCAGGACCGTGAATTTCAGCGACGAGGAGCCGCAGTTGATGACTAGAACAAGGTCGAGCGGATGATTGGACATGACGGTATGTTGATTCAGTAGATCGGCTCTCAAACCGCCGAGAGTTGGCGGGAGTGGAAAATTTCGATGGCGGCCGCGACCTGCTCAGACGTGGGGGTCGGCGTGTCGGCTAGCACGTACTCGCGGTCGAGCTGTTCCCATTTGTGAGCGCCTAGTTGGTGAAAAGGCAGGACGTCGACCCGTTCGACGAGAGGGCCCAGACTGGCAAGAAAATCGGCGTGGCGGGCGATATCGCCGGCGTCATCGGTCAGGCCGGGCACCAGCACATAGCGAATCCAGATCGGCTTCCCCAGGCGTACGAGGCGTTGGGCGAAGTCGAGCGTCGGAGCAAGCTCGCAGCTCGTGATCTTGCGATAGCGCTCCGGATTAATGTGCTTGATGTCGAGCAGCACCAGATCGACGGCGTCGAACCAACTGCTGTTGACATTGCGGGCCAGATAGCCTTGCGTGTCGAGCGCGGTGTGAAGACCGTACTCGTTATGCAGGCGGGAAAGCAAAGCACCGACAAACTCTGGCTGCATCAGCGGCTCACCGCCGGAAACCGTCACGCCGCCTGCCATCTTTAGGAACGGGATATAGGGACGGATTTCGGCGATAGCTTTGTCGACTGTCACGGGACGGCCCGACGAGCGCTTCCACGTGTCTGGGTTGTGGCAATAGACGCAGCGGAACGGGCACCCTGCCAAGAAGAATACAAAGCGCATGCCCGGGCCGTCAGTGGCTGCGCCACTTTCCACCGAATGCAGATAGCCGGTCGGACCGTTGATTTTCGCGACCCCGGCCGACGGTACGCAGAGCGGATGTTGGCACGAAGTCTCAATGGCGGCTGTCATGATGTTTATATGAACGTCGTTGCATGGCGCTTGCCTCGTTGGCCGCCGGGACTTCCCGGCGGCCGCTGTCGCCACTCGATTTCAGGATTACAGCGATGCGTGGAACGTCCGCGAGATCACATCGAGCTGCTGCTCACGCGTGAGCTTGATGAAGTTCACGGCATAACCGGAGACGCGCACCGTCAGTTGCGGATACTTTTCCGGATGGCTCATCGCGTCGACCAGCGTGTCGCGATTGAATACGTTCACGTTAACGTGGTGGCCGCCTGCGCTGGTGTAGGCGTCGAGGCACTTCGCGAGGTTGCCTTGGCGTTCGCCGCCGGTGCGGCCAAGCGCATCGGGTGTGGCCGAGGCCGTCCACGAGATGCCGTCGAGTGCGCTTGCATATGGCAGCTTCGCTACCGACGCGCCCGCTGCGACGAAACCCTTCTTGTCGCGGCCGTTCATCGGGTTCGCACCCGGCGAGAATGGTTCGCCCGCGCGTCGTCCGTCCGGCGTGTTGCCGGTCTTCTTGCCATATACGACGTTCGACGTAATCGTCAGCACCGATTGGGTCGGCATTGCGTTGCGGTAGAAGTACGGCTGGCTCGCGACCTTCTTCATGAAGGCCTCGGTGAGCCACACGGCGATACTGTCGGCGCGATCGTCGTTGTTGCCGTAGGCCGGATATTCACCTTCGAGCGCGTAATCGACGGCCAGCCCCAATCCATTGCGCACGACCCGCACCTTCGCGTGCTTGATGGCCGAGAGGCTATCCGCCGCCACCGACAGGCCTGCGATGCCACACGCCATCGTGCGCAGGATGTCGCGATCGTGCAGCGCCATCTCGATGCGCTCGTATGCGTACTTGTCGTGCATGTAGTGGATCGAGTTGAGCGCCTTGACATAGGTCTTGGCGAGCCAATCCATCATCGGGTCGAGCTTGGCCATTACTTCGTCGTAGTCGAGCACGTCGCCGTTGATCGGCTCGAAGCCCTCGGCCACCTTCACTCCGCTTTTTTCGTCGATGCCGCCGTTGATCGCGTAGAGCAATGCCTTCGCGAGATTGGCGCGCGCCCCGAAGAACTGCATCTGTTTGCCGATGCGCATCGCCGACACGCAGCAGGCGATCCCGTAGTCGTCGCCCCAGCGAGGACGCATGATGTCGTCGTTTTCGTACTGGATTGACGAAGTCTCGATCGACACCTTCGCGCAGAAGTCCTTGAAGCCTTCCGGCAGCTTGCCCGACCACAGCACAGTGAGATTCGGTTCCGGTGCCGGGCCAAGGTTGAACAGCGTGTTCAGGATCCGGAAGCTCGATTTCGTGACGAGCGTGCGGCCGTCTTCGCCCATGCCGCCGATCGATTCTGTCACCCAGGTCGGGTCGCCCGAAAACAGCTGATCGTATTCAGGCGTGCGTAGGAAACGCACGATGCGCAGTTTGATGACGAGGTCGTCGAAGAGCTCCTGCGCTTGCTGCTCGGTCAGGATGCCGCGCTCGAAGTCGCGCAGTATATAGATGTCGAGGAAGGTCGAGATTCGGCCAATCGACATCGCCGCACCGTTCTGCTCCTTCACGGCGGCGAGATAGCCGAAGTAGGTCCATTGGATCGCTTCCCGTGCGTTGATCGCCGGACGCGAGATGTCGTAGCCGTACTTGGCGGCCATTTCCCTCAGCTCGTCGAGCGCGCGATATTGCTCCGAAAGCTCTTCGCGCAGGCGCAGCACATCGTCATTGAAGACGGCGTCGTCCAGCTGGTGATACACGCGCTGGCGGTCCGCGCGCAGGAAATCGGTGCCGTACAGCGCGACGCGGCGATAGTCGCCGATAATGCGGCCGCGGCCGTAGGCGTCGGGCAAGCCCGTGATGATGCCCGACTTGCGTGCGGCCAGGATTTCCGGCGAGTACGTGTCGAAGACGCCCTGGTTATGGCTCTTGCGGTACTTAGTCCACACCTCCTTGACCGACGGATCGATCTTGAAGCCGAAGGCCTCGAGGCCGTTTTCCACCATCCGCAGGCCGCCGTTCGGCATGATCGCGCGCTTGAGCGGCGCGTCGGTCTGCAGGCCGACGATCAACTCGGTCTCGCGGTCGATATAACCGGCATCATGCGCGGTGATCGACGAGGCGCGATCGGCCGAGACGTCGAGCACACCCTTTGCGCGCTCTTTCTTTAGCGGCTCGGCGAGCTTTGCCCAGAGCGCCTTGGTACGTTCCGTCGAACCGGCGAGGAACGAGTCGTCGCCTTGATAGGGTACATAGTTGGCCAGGATGAAGCCGCGCACGTCGACAGATGTCTGCCACGGACCCCCGACAAAGCCTGCCCACGGTTCTACGCTCTGGGTCTTCGACATCATGTTCATTATTCAACTCCGTTAATTGCGAAAAGTCAGGAACAGCGCTTCAATTCGTTCATTCAACTTTGGTTAGCGAGGCCGTCGCGCTCATCACCGTGGCGCGCTTGTCGACAAGCGACTTCCAGCGCAGGACCGCGGATCCGATGATCACGACGCCGAGTACCACCATCACGACCGTCAGGAGTCCATTGAAGAGGCTATAACCCTTCGATGCGTTGTTGAAGTACACGTTGGCAGCCATCCAGTAGGCGGCATAGTTCACTGTCACGTAGAGATAGGCCAGCGGAATCAGGCACGTGAGCATGTAACTCCTCTTGACCGACAGGCGCAGGATGATCGTGGCGCCGATGGCAAGGCCGATGGAAGCCATCATCTGGTTCGACACACCGAACAGCGACCACACCGAGTTGATGTCGCCGGACATCAACATGTAGCCCCATGCGGCACAGGCGACGAGGCTCGCGCCCACGGCGCCGGGCACCCAGTCGAGCTTCTTAAGCGGTGCGTAGAAGTCGCCGCCGAGGTCCTGCAGCAGATAGCGGGCGACGCGCGTGCCGGAGTCGACGGCAGTGAGGATGAACACCGCTTCGAACATCACGACGAACTGGAAGAAGTACGCAGCGAGCTGGCTGAACCAGGGCACCTTCGTGAAGATTTCGGTCATGCCGACCGCGAGCGTCACCGCGCCGCCAGTGCGGCCGTAGAGATCGAGGCCGATTTCGCTCGACAGGCGCGGCAGGTCGACGACTGTCATGCCGAGCGTGTGGAACGCGGCGGGTGCTGCGTTAATGGCAAAGTAGTCGGCCGGTTGCAGCGAGATCGCGGCGATCAGTGCCATCACGCCGACCAGGCACTCGGCCAGCATGCCGCCGAACGCGACGGGAAGGATGTCGCTCCACTTGTCGATAAGTTTCGGAGTCGTACCTGAACCGATGAAGGCATGGAAGCCCGAGATCGCACCGCAGGCGATCGTGATCGAGATGAACGGCCACACCGGACCGGAGAGCACCGGGCCGCCGCCGGCAATGAACTTCGTGACAGCTGGGAAATGCACCGCCGGGTTGATGAAGACAACGCCGATAACAAGCGCGCCGAACACGCCGATTTTCATGAAGCTGGAGAGATAGCCGCGCGGCGTGAGCAGCAGCCACACCGGCAGGGCTGAGGCAAAGAATGCATAGATCGGCAGGATCAGCGAGATGGTGTGCGCGTTGAGCGTGAGCCAGTTGCCGAGGGCTGTGCCCTGAATATGGGGACCGGCGAGCACCGAGGCTGCGATCGCCGCGATGCCGACCCAAGTCGCGATCTTCGATGAGCCGAAGCATTTTTCGAACACGCCGAGCGCAATGGCGATCGGCACCGTCATGAATACGGCGAACGTGCCCCAGGCGTTGCGTTCAAGCGCGTGCACGACGACGATGGACAGCCCCGCCATCGTGATTGTGATGATGGAGAGCATTGCGAGACCGGTACACCAGCCGGCGATGGGGCCCAGTTCCGCTTTTGCGACTTCGGAAAGCGACTTGCCCTGGTATTTCATCGACGCGAAGAGCACAACCGTGTCGTGCACCGCACCGCCGATCACACAGCCAACCAGCAGCCAGACGAGACCGGGCAGATAGCCGAACTGCGCAGCGAGCACCGGGCCCACGAGCGGGCCGGCAGCGGCGATGGCCGCGAAGTGTTGGCCCGCGTTGACCCACTTCTTGGTGGGGACGTAGTTTTTGCCGTCGGCGAGGGCATGGGACGGCGTTACCTCGCTGTCGTCGGCGGCAAGCACCTTGCGGACAAAGAAAATGCCATAGAAGCGGTAGGTGATCATCAAGATACATGCCGTCGCTATGACGATGTATAAGGCGTGGGACATTTGCGTTCCTCCGATTCGACTGATGCTTCATGGACTTTATATAGCTGAAGGGGGCACCAGTCAGCGCCTATTTGGCGACCGGTCGAATGCGGGCGCGAGCGGCAATAGAGGCGATTGAGCGGTGCTGTAAAAACGACCGCAGGCCCTTCTCGATGTCCGGCTGGAGTTTGTAAAAAACCGCCGCATCCCGACCCAAGCTGCTGATTTGAAGGCGAAATCGATGAGATGGGCAAGTGGAAGCGACGAGCCGCGACGCATGGCGATAGCGATGCCGTTTGACATCCCGGACGGCTTGTGATGGTAGGTTTCTCCCAGGGTGGCGCCTTTACGTCGCCCATGAGGTGGCTCGATTACGCCGTCCCCAGATTGGCGCTGTAACGCCGCCCGCTGACCCCAATAAATTGCAATGCATTTAATGCATTGGACACTGTAAGAAGGTCGCCGATAATAATCTTCACGTAGGCGAAGCGGAGCGCGAGATGGGCCAATCTCCTGACGACGTTAGGTCATAAAAAGTATCGGAATGTGTCGTAGCTTGCTAGAGCCATCTGTTAACCCGGATTCGGCAGGAGCACGGTTATGCAAATTGGAGTGCACGAAAAGGAACTGCTGGTATTGCTGGGAATTGGCGCCGCTATAGGGTTGGGAAAGCTGTTGACCGGTATCGAGCCGCTTTCGGCGCGGATGATCCTAGGCGGCATGGTTACAGGTGCTGCTTTGTCGGCGAGTGCAGGGGCCGTACTCATTCTGTTTCAAGAGCTCACGCCGACAGCGCTGGTGGGTGTCGCTGCTGCAATCGGCTTGCTGGGACAGCCGATGCTAGAAAAGATCGCACACAGTTTATTGGGAAAAATTCGAGGCGATAAAGAGAAGGATTCGGATACACAATAACGGCGGGCTGCTCGTATCGATAGCCATGCGCGACGAGGAGTCTTGCTGGAATGAGGAGTGAAAATCGAGGCGACGAGGCCAATGGTTGATGGAGTAGCGACCGTTTCTGATTTTCACGTCCAAGCTCGGGTTGCAGGTGCGGAGCGCTCGTTTTACTCGGCGCCTCTTAATTGGGGAAGTTCGATGAATCGACAGACATTTCAGCAAGCAGCGCAATTATCCGATGTGCTCGCGGATCGGTGGTTCCCGCACGTATCGGCCGCGGCCGCCGAATTTGAAATCACGACCTCAAAACGCCTCGCTGCTTGGATTGCGCAGATCGGACACGAGTCGGGTGGCTTCACTCAGCTTGTCGAATCGTTCAACTATAGGGTCGATGCCTTGAAAATTTTCTCGCGCATCCCGGCCGATATGCGTGAGCAGCTCGGTCGTCGATCAAACGAGAGAATCGTCCCAATCGAACGACAGATGACGATCGCCAACCTCGCCTATGGAGGGCGATACGGCAATGGGGATGCGAGCTCGGGCGATGGCTGGCGCTATCGAGGCCGAGGGTTGAAGCAGATCACGTTCAAGGACAACTACCGAATGTGTGGTGTGGCGTTGAGTGTGGATCTGGTCGCGCAACCAGAGTTGCTCGAGCAAGACGAGTACGCCGCGCGGTCGGCGGGCTGGTTCTGGAGGGCCAACGGCTTGAACAAACTGGCGGATGACGGCGATTTTGTGCGAATCACGCGTGTCATCAACGGCGGATTGACTGGACATCCGGAGCGACAGGCGCGGTGGCAAGCGGCGACCGATGTATTTTTGGCCTAAACGATTGATCTCCGCCGAAACCACTATCCAGATGGAGAAAATTCCGATTCTTGATCAGCATGCATGATTTTGAATCATGCCGCATAGCGGATGGGTCTATGCATGAAATAGCGAGCGACATTCAGATTCACATCAATATTGGAATGCGCAAGTTAAATTGCGTGCAGATGGGCCGGAAATTTCGAAGTACACGATCTGCACTCGAATCTTCACGTGATCAAAAAACGCTGTCTAAATTTTTTAAGTTAAATGAGCATGAGCCGTAGGTAAGTTGAACAACTCGTACCACATACTGCGGACCTTGGCGATAGGGCGAGGACATTGAAAAATGAATAGCAATATACCTATGAAGGCTTGCTACAGAGTTGAACAGCCCGGCCGACCAGAAATCTAGTTGTCGCTCTGAGCGGACTCGGAGAAGTTTGTTTGAGCGGAAAGCGCTGAACTCGGGCATTCGAAAATATGGATTTCGCAGGGGGCCACGTACGATGTGACGCTTCTCTCGGAGAAGCGTCTCGGCCTGTTACTCGACTAACTTCAGTGACAAAGGAATTAGCATGACGCCAATCAGCCTTTTGATTAAACACATCGAAGATACACATGGTCTTCCCGACACGCTAACTAAACTCGGTTATCACTCGGTCTTCGATGTCGTGCGCGTTCCCCGCGAACGTTTCGTCCGCAAGCATCGGAACATCCTCGGCCGGCGAGCTGAAAAAATGTATGACCTTGCAATTGGCTATGCCCATCAGGTTAGTCATAAACTTCGCCGAAAGCGTTTAACCAGAGCCATTAATACAGCGTTGCGTGGGCCGTTCTCGAAGCCTGGCCCCGACTATGCAAGCCAGTTCCTGGATGCCGAAACTGGGTGGAAAGATAAGGCGCCGAGCGGCGCAATAGAAGCTAACGATGGTCCTGTTGCGTATCTTACATATATATATCAACTTGCGCTTCAGGAGGAGGAAAACGAGGGGCCTGGGTTGAAGAATAAATTGAAAGGCCGACGTCCGGACATCGGCAAATTAATCGTCGATGATGTGGCGATTAATAAAATAATTCCACAGATCCAGCTGGTCAACGAGGTTCTTGGCTCAGCTATTCAGGATTATAAAAATTTTGATCATCTGGGCGATGTGAACAAGTTGTTGGCGACGACTCGCTTCCCAAATACCTTGCCATTTCATTATGGCTCTCAGCAAATCTGCATCGCAGAGTCCACAGTAGACATATCTCTTTTGGAAACGTTGTTGCTTCAGAAGCCAGGCATGTTGCAGAAATTTTTTGCTGCACAAGCTAAATTTACGGATTCTGACGCAAGTGACCTGATCAGATTGCAGGTTATGAATAGTCGATTGGCTCCAGAGCAGCAGAACATCGTTGTTGAACCGGCTTACTTTGAAAGCCTTGCGAACGACGACAAAGGGGGGGATGCAACGGTACGGGAACAATTCTACGCAGACAACTACGGAGATGGCATGCTCGACGTCCTTCGTTTTGAATCGATGGAGGAGTTGACGTCCAGAACGAACCTGACGGTGCCCGATATAGAGGAAATGCTGTGCTCCACGGCCGGTGGAGAAAATTCGTCTATCATTGTCAAGTCGGATAATTATTTGGTGTCCGGTGATATGTTTGCGAATATATCTTCTAGCCGTCCGGTGTCAAGCGGTATGGCTTTGCAATCGATATACGGCGCGAAATTTATTAATGGCGGATTGGATAAATGTATTTATATTTCGAAGGACAAGAGCGGATCTTTGAGGCTGGTAGAACTAACCGACGATCGTCTGGATAGGATTAATAGAGTTGTTCGAATCAAGAAATGGTCGAGCATGCCGTTTGAAGATATTGATCTGATGATTACATCGGCAATGGAGGCTGAGGGCGATGGCGTACTGCTGATGAACGACAATACTCTGCGCATGTTGGGCGTGTTCAAGCATTATCAGAATACGTACGGTGTTTCTGCTAAGCAATTCGCTTCGTGGTTGCATGTTGTAACGCCATTTGCGATCGCTCCAGGCACCCCGTTTCTAGATCAAATATTCAACAAAAAAGGAAAATTTGATACTCCGTTTTCGATTGATAATCAGGACTTTGTCTATACGCAGACATCAGGAGGCGATGATGTGCGCGTGAAAAAACTCTGCACGGCTCTGGGGTTGAATCATCGCCAATTTCTTACGTTTGCTGATAAAATTGCGCATCAGCAAGGCAAAGCTGACCAACATACGCTGAACTGCAATTTGTTCGTCGTATCGGCGTTTTACCGCTTGGCGTCGCTTGCGCGTGTTTTGGGAGCAAGTCCCGAGGATTTCTGCGCACTGGTCGATCTAATGGATCGAAATACCGATAATGTGTGGAAACAGCTTGCCGGGCGTCCAGTTGTAGTCGCGCCGAAAGAGGGAGGCTCTCTCAGTGATGATTTTCTGACTCTGCTGCAAGCATTGAGTCTAATTTTTCAGTGGCTGCAGAAATGCCAACTGACGGGCCGCGGTATTCAAATCCTAACTACGCAAAGTGAAAAACCGCAGCAAGGTACGAACGATCAGCTAAATGTTATCCAAGATGTCTGGCGACTTCTTCCGAATGCGCTGGTCGACGGAGCGTTGTTGCGGCGCTGTGGCGCACCGCTTGTCGACGATAATCGGGAGCCGATTGAATGGTTGGATTTGCTGTCGAGAGAGGACGCCAAACTGATCGATGCGGGACTCGTTACTGACGCCGTTGTTGATACGATTAGCGCGACGATCGATGGTCAGGTCGTGCAACTGATCAAATTTATTAGCGATGCCGTCGACCGCCAGAAACTGGGTGATGCTGAAAGGAACCAGGCGAAGATTTCGTTGAATGCGGCGGTAGTACAAGCATGGCAAACACAATCAGGTGTTGCAACCAACTTGCTGGCAAAAACGCTGGGAGTGTCGCAATCGCTGTCGGCGTTCGTACTGCACTGGGCGCAACTGACGTCGTATAAATGGTTGAAGAGCACGTGGTCATTGAAGGGGGATGTCCAGACATCCGCCGATATTCCTTCTGGCTATCTGAATAGCCTGGGAGAAATCGCACGACGCGCTCTGCTGTGTCAACAGTTTTCATTAAGCCCGGCCGCGGTTCGACATCTGCTCGAATTCCCTGAACATTTCGGATTGCCATCGCCGTACGACGGGAATGTGTCGATATGGTTGCTGTATTTGCTCAGTCGCTATGACGATCTTCTGCGTCAGATTGGTGCATCAGGAAATGGCACTGAAGACGATGTCTTTGCCTTTTTCCAGGCGGTCAATCGTGATGCGCCGATTAGCGAGTCTGATGCGACTGAACTGCTGGCGTCGCTGTTGGGCTGGGAGCAAGAGGAAGTGGCTGCGGCGTGCAAGGTGCTCGGCGGAACAGCCAGAACCGTGTCGCAGCTCGATGTCGTGATGCGATTGCAACAGGCACAAAGTCAGATCGGACTAACGGTTACGCAGCAGCAGCAAGCATTTGTGTTGGGGCGAAATAGTAGCTATGACGATTGGCAAGCAGTTGGCCAGGCCATGATCGCGGGTGTGAGCCACGTCAAGGGCGCCGACTGATACTTACCCCCGGCCGGCGTTTGCCTGCCGGATCACCTGAACGACGTTCGTTGAGTGATTTTGCTGCCCGACTTCCTTATCGAGGTGATTCCTATGTTACCGGCAATGGAGAAACAACTGAATGAATCCCAGCGCGACGCGCTGGTTACTGGCTATATGAGGTTTGTTGCGCCAAATTTGCAAGGAGTGGGAAGCAACCCACTCACGATCGAAGATCTGTACGAATTTCTGCTGCTCGATCCGCTGATTGCTGATGAAGTTACGACAAGTCGGGTTGCAAGCGTAATCGCGAGCGTTCAGATGTACATGACGCGAATCGTCAACGGATCTGAGCCGGGTTTTGCTGCTGTGGATTCGCCGGTAGCAAAATCGTGGCGCGACGACGAGAACCAATACTCGATTTGGGCAGCCGGAGCTGAGGTTCAGAATTATCCGGAGAATTATATTTCTCCGATAACTCGACTAGAAAAGAGTCACTATTTTGAAGATCTCGAAACGGCACTGAATCAGGCCCGACTGGATCCTGATCATGTACAAGATGCGGCGCTCTCATATCTGAATCAGTTCGAGGCCGTCAGCAACTTAAAAATTCTAAGCGGATATATTCAGGGGCGTGATTTTGCACGGGCCAGCTATTACTTTATTGGCCGGACGACGACCAAGCCATATCAGTATTATTGGAGACAATTGGATCTCGATAAGAATCGTGAGGATTCGCCCGGGAAGCCAGTTACGCCGAATTGCTGGAGTGACTGGCAGGCGATCTCATTGCCGCTTGCTTCCGATGCGGTGCTCGAGCATACGGTTCGACCGGTGTTTTACAACGACAGGCTTTACGTCGCGTGGGTCGAGCGTAATGCTACGTCACTGAAAGACGTGAAAGACAATAAAAATGAAGATGTTCTTGATATGCATGAATATGTCATCAATTTCGGCTACAAGCGCTTCGATGATTCTTGGACTGCGCCAAACAACATTCCTCTGATGACTCGGGTAACAACAGACGAGGGGGATGTACTTCGTTCCAGCCTCGAAATCCGCGATGCTGACGCAGGTTCTGAGTTTCGTGCAGTTAATCTTCTAGCAACCTCCGATTTTAGCGTTGATCCTGGTCAGGGTGGTGATGGTAATCCATATGGTCGTTTGATGCTTGCAGTATTTGTTAACAAATCTGATGGCAATGATGGCATTAATAATCCTGACACTTATGGTTATATATATTGCGATTCGGCATTCAATGTTCATGATCTTGGAGGAATGGCGAAAGAGGCGTTGTTCAAAAGTTATCGGGATGTGGTTGGCGATAAAAATTCACTTCAATTCTCTGTTTATAACAAAGCTTACGTAGTGAAGGGGGTGGAAAATAAGGATCATAAGGATGAAAATAACACTGGCTGGTGGAAAAGAATTTTTGATCTCGAGTCGAGTGATCACGGTTCTAAGTCTTGCGTTTACGTGATTGATGGCTCGACAGTGCGTGTCGAAATGGGGATTAAGGAGGAATTTTCCAATATCTACGAATTTAGCAAGGAGGAAACGGAGAATATTGAACATGGAGCTTGGAGTGACCTATTTGTTCCGATTGGTTTTTGTCGGGCAAATGGCGACTCTGGCGTCACGATAAGATCACTCGGTGATGGTGCATATGTATTTGATGATGCTGCTATTTTATATGATGTGACTCGCTACGGATCAACCAAAATTAAGGATGGGGATTATCAAGCATGGATTGGGCTTGAGTACGACAAACTTACTAAATTGAATTTGAGTTTCAGTGTTAAAGATGGGGGAATTGCGCCCATTGGGTCGGATAAATTTGAATCAAGAATGAATGTGTCTGGTCTCGTTATGCAGATCCCGAAGGAAGCTTATTATGCTAGTGACTTTTCAGGATTTTTTGTGTGTTTGATGGATTCGAGTGTCACCGATGTTGATGATATTGATGAAGATTCAATAATGGGGGTTATGGTAATTGATAATATAAAGAAGATTTATGACTATAATAAATTTAATCAGGTGGTGTCGATTGCCTCTCCCTCAGGGGTGGAGACCGTGGGAAAAGGCGATCCGACAGATTCGATGGATGAAAGCGCAACATGTTTAGTGGAGCATGCTCTATCTGAGGAGGATTTCACGGAAGAAAAGCGATTTATTACGGCGACGCTCGGTGTCGAGTGGAGTGGATATAATATATTTTCGGGAGATGAGAGCGAGGGGTCGAGTGTATCAAAGGCATTTCAAGTTAATCTTGAGCTGGATGATACTAATGCACCAGAAAACGCTCCTCACATCGTATCGCGGTACGACAGCAAGCGTGGGCTGGTTCAGTACCTGGATTTTTCAGATGTAAAAAAATTGCCGGCCAACACCCGTATGAACACGACTTTCGTGCGCACGTTGATCGAAAAAGCAAATATAGGTTTAGACAGTCTGCTCGATTATACCCTCCAGGCAGATGACTCGCTTGAGGCAGATCTCGAGAACGATGGAAGAAGTGAGCCGATGGACTTCAGTGGTGCAAACGGGCTATATTTCTGGGAGCTATTCTTTCATGTGCCTTTCCTGATTGCATCGCGCTTTGCCAGCGAGCGGCAGTTTGATCAGTCGCAGAAATGGCTGCGCTACATTTTTGATCCTGCGGCAGGTCAGAAAGATAACGGGGCCCCCCTTTACTGGAATGTCCGTCCATTAGTTGATGCGGTGGGCCACTTATCGCATTTGCTGGGTGATCCGCTGGATCCGGATACGCAAGCTTATGCACACCCGGACGTATACAGGAAGGCGGTATTTGTAGCCTATGTTAGCAACTTGATCGCGCAAGGCGATCAATGGTATCGCCAACTTACTCGCGATGGGTTAGCCCAAGCGCGCGTGTTCTACAATCTTGCCGCTGAATTGCTGGGAACACGTCCGGATGTCTCGTTGAGCAACACGTGGGCACCGCATGCCCTGGATGAACTGGCCAAAGCTGGAAGTGAAAAGCTGCGTGGTTTTGAGCATGAACAAGCGAAGGCCGACGATGAACAGTTCATCGCCATGGCGGGTCAACACGTTGGTTACCTGCGACTTGTAGATAACGACAACTTCATCGAGCCACTGAATTCGCTGATGCTCGCGCACTGGGACGCGCTGGATGCGCGCCTGTATAACCTGCGTCATAACCTGACGATCGACGGAAAGCCGATGTCGCTCGCCCTCTATGAGGCGCCTGCAGATCCTGTCGCGTTGCTTGTGCAGCGCGCGCAGTCGGGCACGCAGGTCAGCGGAGTGAGCGGCGCGCGACTGACGGTACCGCCGTACCGTTTTATCGCGATCTTGCCCCGCGCCTACAACGCGGTTGCCACGTTGAGCCGATTTGGGGAGACGCTGCTGTCATTGCTTGAGCGTAGTGATAGAGCGAGCCAGGAAGAACTGCAGCAACAGCAATTCCTCGACATGTCGAGCTACGCGATCACGCTGCAACAACAAGCGATTGACGGATTGGCTGCCGACCGACAGTCGCTGGAAGCTAGTCGAGTGGTTGCGCAGAATCGCTACGACAGCTACTACGCCCTCTATCAAGAAAACATCTCCAGTACCGAGCAATCGATAATGGACACACGCGCTAGCGCACAGGGTATATTGATTGGGGCGCAAAGTATGTTGATCGCGACTGGCGCATTGAAACTGATTCCCAACGTTTTTGGTCTTGCGGATGGAGGCTCGCGCTATGAGGGGGCAACCGAAGCGACTGCCAACGTGTTGATGACGGTCTCGCAAGCGATGGAGATCGGCGCGGATCGCTTAGCCACGAGCGAGAACTATCGTCGACGCCGTGAAGAATGGCAGATCCAGTACGAACAGGCGCAGGCTGAAGTCGATGCGCTGGACAAGCAGCTGGATGCACTTACGATTCGCGAGCAAGCGGCACAAACAGAGTTGATGCGTGTGCAGGTGCAGCAGGCGCAGACTCAAGCGACGCTCAATTTTCTGAAGACGCGTTTCACGCAGGCTACCTTGTACCAGTGGCTGAGTGGTCAGTTGGCAGCACTGTATTACCAAGTTTATGACGCGGTGGTGTCGATGTGCCTGTCGGCGCAAGCGTGCTGGCAGTACGAAATGGGAGATTTTGCGACAACCTTTGTTCGAACCGGCGCATGGAACGATCATTATCGTGGCTTGCAGGTTGGCGAGACGCTGCAATTAAACTTGCATCAGATGGAGGCGGCTTACCTTGCCCGGAATGAACGCCGTCTCGAAATCACAAGGACGGTATCGCTCAAGGATCTGCTGAAAAAAGAAGAGTTCGACAGCAAGAGAAAATCAGGCAGCTTCGACTTCGATCTGAATGAAAAATTGTTCGATGAAGATTATCCTGGTCATTACATGCGACAGATCAAGACGGTGTCGATCAGCTTGCCGACGCTGGTTGGCCCCTATCAAGACGTCAAGGCGACGCTGACGCAGACCAAGAGCAGTACGCTTTTGAACGCCAGTGTCAACGGTGTGAAGTACTTGAACAATCCGAATAGCGATAAGGGTGACGCAAATATCGTGACCAACTTGCGTGCGAGTCAGCAGATCGCCATCTCGTCCGGCTTGAATGATGCAGGACAGTTCGAACTGAATTTTGGAGACGAACGTTATTTGCCGTTCGAAGGGACGGGAGCCGTTTCGAGTTGGATACTCTCGTTTCCACGTCATGATAAATCGGCCACGCAGAAAGCGATGCTAGACGCGTTGACTGATGTGATCGTCCACGTGCGTTACACGGCGGTTGATGGCGGGGAGTCGTTTGCGAAGGAGGTCGAAGGCTTGTTGAAGGCAAAGCGGTGACCTGTCTTGCCCGGACCGGTATAGCTGATCCGGGCTTGTCCGGCTACCGCATAACCAGCGTGCTTTTGCACAGACGCCGTCGTGAGCGTTCACGATGTTATCGGTGCCCACGGGCACCGATCCAACAGGATTCGATCTACCATGCAGAATGATGCTTCAGTATCGGTCCAAAGCCTATCGTTGCCCAAAGGCGGAGGCGCGATCGTTGGATTGGGCGATAGCCTCACGCCCATTGGCCCCAGTGGAATGGCTGGGTTTGCGTTGCCGTTGCCGGTCTCCGCAGGGCGGGGATACGCGCCGTCGCTGATGCTGAATTACAGCAGCGGTGCAGGCAACGGCCCATTCGGCCTCGGATGGCAATTGAGTTCAGCGGCCATCCGGCGCCGTACCAACTGTGGCGTGCCGCGTTACGACGGTGGGCCAGAAGACGAGTTTCTCGATCTCGACGGTGAAGTGCTTGTCAGCGAACGCGACGAGCACGGCAAGACGATCACGACCTCCGTCGCGAAGTATGGCGATAAGGATCTGGGGGAAACTTACCAGGTCACCCGCTATTTCCCGCGGGTCGAGAGCGCATTCGACCGCATCGAGCGCTGGCAAGGCTCCGGCGCCGTCGACGATTTTTGGATGAGCCACGGCGCCGATGGCCAGCTTCACTGTTTCGGCAAGACCGCGGCGGCACGGGTGGCGAACCCGAGTGCCCCCGAACAAATTGCGGAATGGTATATCGAAGAGTCGGTCAATCCGACCGGCGAGCATATTTACTACCGCTATGCTGCCGAAACCGACGACGGTGTTGCGGCGGATAACGAAAACAACCGCGATCACGCGGCGAATCGTTACCTCGCCGAAGTCTATTACGGCAATCGAGCTCCGGCGCCCCACTTGTATCTGTGGGACATGCCTGATGCCCGCGATCAAGGCTGGCTGTTCAGCGTTGTGCTGGATTACGGCGAGCGAGGCGTCGATTTCAACAGGCCTCCGACCTATGATGTTCCGAGTGGCCGGGCGTGGTCGATGCGTGCCGACAGCTTTTCCCGCTATCAATACGGCTTCGAAGTGCGTACCCATCGACTGTGTCGGCAGGTGCTGGTGTTTCATCATATTCGCGAGGAGTTAGAGGCTGATCATACGCTGATCCATCGCATGCTCTTCGCGTATGAGGAATCACCCATCGTTAGTCACCTGACGCAGGTGCGATCACTGGCCTATGAACCCGACGGAGCAGTGCAAAGCCTGGCGCCGATCGAGTTCGATTACAGCAAGTTCGATCCGAATGCGCTTGCGGGCAGCGGCACAGTCTTCGACGGTGTGCCCGAATTGAACGATGGCGAGCATTACGAGCTGGTGGACTTGTACGGCGACGGCTTAGCCGGTGTGCTGTTTCGTCATGATGTCGATTGGCGCTACAAGCCACCGATGCGCGGCGAAGCAGGAACCGAGGAGGTTGCCTACGGTGCTTGGCAAGCGCTGCCCGATGTTCCGACGATGCAACCGGTGCGGCTCGCGCTCATGGATATCGATGGCGATGGCCGCCTGGATTGGCTGGTCGCTCAACCGGGTATGAGCGGTTGCTTTTCGCTCAAGGAAGGCAACCAGTGGTCCAGATTCACGCCTTTCAACGCGCTGCCGCCGGAGTTCTTCCATCCGCAGGCGCAACTGGCCGACCTGGTTGGCTCGGGCCTGTCGGATCTGGCATTGATCGGCCCCAAGAGCGTGCGTCTCTATGCTAACCAGCGAGACGGGTTTGCTCGTGCAACCGACGTCGTGCAGTCTGAGGAGACCACGTTGCCGATTGCGGGGCGCGACGCGCGGGAACTGGTCGCCTTCAGCGACGTACTGGGTTCGGGCCAGACGCATCTCGTCCGTATCCGCCACGATGGCGTCATGTGTTGGCCGAATCTAGGGCGCGGCCGTTTCGGTCGGCCGTTCCTGCTCGCCACGCTCAATTTCGCTCGCGACACCTTCAATCCCGACCAGATCTTCTTGGCCGATCTGGACGGCAGCGGCGCGACGGACGTGATCTATCTCGAGCGGGACCACCTGACGCTCTATCTGAACCAGTCCGGCAATGGCTTCGCGGCGCCGGTCACATTGCCGTTGCCCGATGGTCTGACGTTCGACCGGTTATGCCAAGCCAGCTTTGCCGATCTGCAGGGGGTGGGCGTCGCCAGCCTGATTGTTTCGCATCCGCATATGACGCCGAAACATTGGCGATTGGATTTTGCCAAGGCCAAGCCATATCTGCTCACGAGCGTGAACAACAACATGGGGATGCATACGACCTTCGATTACCGCAGTTCGGTGCAATACTGGCTCGACGACAAGCAGGCGGACCCGACGCTGACGTCCGCGTTGCCGATGCCGATCCCCACGGTCGCCCAGGTGACGACGCTCGATGAAATCACCGGCAATTCGATTGTCCAGCAATATGGATATCACCATGGCGTGTACGACGGTGTCGAGCGTGAGTTTCGCGGCTTCGGGCTCGTGACGGCACAAGACGCGCAACAGGTGGCGACGACGATCGTTAGTTCGGTGCCGCTTGCGCCGCCGCTCGTCACCAAGACGTGGTACCACACCGGTCGGGAGACCGATGAAACGGTACTGGCGAATTCGCCTTACCAAGATGCGAGTGCAGTGTCAGTCAATCCTACCCGTCTGACCGAGTTCGATGCCGAACACCAGCAGGACGTCGATCTTGATGCAGTGGATGCCGACACGCGCTACTGGTTGTTCCGAGCACTCAAGGGTGTCCAGCTACGTCAGGAAGTGTATGGCCTGGATGGTAGCGACAAGGAAGCGGTGCCATATACGGTGTCGACGGCGCGGTATCAGGTCCGGCTTCTCCAGGCCGGGGCTGGGCGAGCGAGTCCGGTTGTCATGCCGACTGGGCTCGAGCAGGTCAGCTATAGCTATGAGCGTATCGCGGTCGATCCGTTGGTTAGCCAGCAGGTTCAGTTGCAATTGGACCGCTACGGTAGTGTGACGTGGAATGTTGCCGTGAATTATCCGCGTCGTCCGCGGCCGAACGCTAATCCCTATCCAGCGACGCTGCCCTCAACGAGTTGGGCCAGCAGTTATGACGACCAGCAAGCCAGTCTGATTCTGACCGAGCAGCGCAGCCTGCCGATCCACCTGGATGATGCGCAGGCGTGGCGATTAGGCCTTCCTAGTCAGCAGCGCAGCGACGTGTTGATCTTCGACGGCAGCCAGGCGCCGGTGAACGGATTGAGCTACGAATTGCTGACGCAAGCGGGGGGATGGCTGGATGCCAAAAAGTCGCGCACGTACGCAGGGCAGCAGCAGATCTTTTATACGGACACCCCGGTTGGCTTGACCGCGCTTGTCGACCATGTGGAAACGGCTGAACTCGACGATGCCGCGCTCAAGGCGTTCGATGGCGTGCTGGACGATGACGCACTGACCGCATTGCTTAAGCAGGCCGGGTATCGGTTGGCGGATCGTTTACTGCCGCCGGATGGTCAGGCCAAAGAACCGCAAGTCTGGGTTGCGCCGCGCGGATACACGTCTTATGGATCTGCGGCGGAGTTCTATCGCCCGATCAGCCAGCGTACGAGCGCGCTGACGGGTGAGGTGAAGTATGAGTACGACAACTTCACGTGCGGACTGAAGAAGACCACCGACGCACTGGACAATCAGACGACGGCGGTCTACGACTATCGCTTCTTGCAGCCCAAGCAGATGGTAGACCTCAACGGCAATACCCAGGAAGTGTTGTTCGATGCGCTGGGGCGCGTGTTGGTGAATAGTTTTTACGGTACAGAGGAAGGGCAACCAGTCGGCTTTAGCTCCTTGGCGGATTTCTCTCTCAACGACCTCACGGTCGCCCAAGCGATCCAGAACGCGGGTGTGTCGAAGCAGGAGGTTGCCGGCATTTATCTGGCTGCCCCGCTGAGCTGGATGGGGCAATTGACTCAGGATGCGCTGAAAGTCGTGACGGACGACGTCACGCCAATTTGGAATGCACTGCTGACGCACGCGTTCATTACCCCCGATGGTCGAGTCCTGTCCGTGGGACATGCGTGGGCGGCTGGTGAAGTGTCGATAGCCGACCTTCCGGATGGCGTTCGCCAGATTATTCGGGCACTGCCTCGACAGCCGGTTCAGCAGGCGTCGCTGATCGCGGATCGTTACCCATCCGACTCGGCGCAACAGGTGCGAGTCAGCGTGGGTTGCGTCGATGGTCTTGGCCGGGCATTACAGAGCGCGCAAAAAGTGCCAGGCGGCACCGCCTGGCAACGCGATGCGCGAGGTGAAATCGTCGTAGACGAGGCCGGCAAGCCGATGAGTCAAGAGACGGCGACGCGTTGGGCGGTGTCCGGCAAGGTCGAATACGACAACAAGGGGCAGCCGGTGCGCAGCTATCAGCCGTACTTTATCGACGACTGGC
>NZ_LOYJ01000105.1:0-5963 GCF_001526245.1 Burkholderia sp. MSMB1498 | reverse complement strand
TGCCTACAATCACGCCTCTTTCGCGCCAAGCCGAACGCGGCGCGAGAGGGGAAGCGGGAAGTTCCGATGCCGAGGTGGTACGGTCGAAGCGGTAGCCGACCGGCGGCACGGAAAGGTGATCAGGGCGGAGCGCGACGCGGTAGTAAAAAAGTTGTTGACGCGCTGCGAATAAGTGATCATAATCTCGTTTCTCTGCTGCAGACAACGCAGCGCTGCTGAGAAGGCGGCAGAAAGTAGTGAAGTCTTCTCGCAGATGTGCTCTTTAACAATGAACAGCCGATAAGTGTGGGCGCTTGATGGAAGCGGGCGATCCTTGGATCGCAAGCAAAAGTATCAAGAGTCTCACACTAAAGTAAGTCAGGTTTATGAAGCAATTCATATACCTGTCAGCTTTGAGTGAGCGACCGGTTGGAAACAACCGAAAACAGTAACAGGAATTGAACTGAAGAGTTTGATCCTGGCTCAGATTGAACGCTGGCGGCATGCCTTACACATGCAAGTCGAACGGCAGCACGGGTGCTTGCACCTGGTGGCGAGTGGCGAACGGGTGAGTAAAACATCGGAACATGTCCTGTAGTGGGGGATAGCCCGGCGAAAGCCGGATTAATACCGCATACGATCTACGGATGAAAGCGGGGGACCTTCGGGCCTCGCGCTATAGGGTTGGCCGATGGCTGATTAGCTAGTTGGTGGGGTAAAGGCCTACCAAGGCGACGATCAGTAGCTGGTCTGAGAGGACGACCAGCCACACTGGGACTGAGACACGGCCCAGACTCCTACGGGAGGCAGCAGTGGGGAATTTTGGACAATGGGGGCAACCCTGATCCAGCAATGCCGCGTGTGTGAAGAAGGCCTTCGGGTTGTAAAGCACTTTTGTCCGGAAAGAAAACCTTTGGGCTAATACCCTAGGGGGATGACGGTACCGGAAGAATAAGCACCGGCTAACTACGTGCCAGCAGCCGCGGTAATACGTAGGGTGCGAGCGTTAATCGGAATTACTGGGCGTAAAGCGTGCGCAGGCGGTTTGCTAAGACCGATGTGAAATCCCCGGGCTCAACCTGGGAACTGCATTGGTGACTGGCAGGCTAGAGTATGGCAGAGGGGGGTAGAATTCCACGTGTAGCAGTGAAATGCGTAGAGATGTGGAGGAATACCGATGGCGAAGGCAGCCCCCTGGGCCAATACTGACGCTCATGCACGAAAGCGTGGGGAGCAAACAGGATTAGATACCCTGGTAGTCCACGCCCTAAACGATGTCAACTAGTTGTTGGGGATTCATTTCCTTAGTAACGTAGCTAACGCGTGAAGTTGACCGCCTGGGGAGTACGGTCGCAAGATTAAAACTCAAAGGAATTGACGGGGACCCGCACAAGCGGTGGATGATGTGGATTAATTCGATGCAACGCGAAAAACCTTACCTACCCTTGACATGGTCGGAATCCTGCTGAGAGGCGGGAGTGCTCGAAAGAGAACCGGCGCACAGGTGCTGCATGGCTGTCGTCAGCTCGTGTCGTGAGATGTTGGGTTAAGTCCCGCAACGAGCGCAACCCTTGTCCTTAGTTGCTACGCAAGAGCACTCTAAGGAGACTGCCGGTGACAAACCGGAGGAAGGTGGGGATGACGTCAAGTCCTCATGGCCCTTATGGGTAGGGCTTCACACGTCATACAATGGTCGGAACAGAGGGTCGCCAACCCGCGAGGGGGAGCCAATCCCAGAAAACCGATCGTAGTCCGGATTGCACTCTGCAACTCGAGTGCATGAAGCTGGAATCGCTAGTAATCGCGGATCAGCATGCCGCGGTGAATACGTTCCCGGGTCTTGTACACACCGCCCGTCACACCATGGGAGTGGGTTTTACCAGAAGTGGCTAGTCTAACCGCAAGGAGGACGGTCACCACGGTAGGATTCATGACTGGGGTGAAGTCGTAACAAGGTAGCCGTATCGGAAGGTGCGGCTGGATCACCTCCTTTCTCGAGCTTATTTCCGCGAAGTTGAGCGCTCACGCTTATCGGCTGTAATCAAGACAGACTCAGGGGTCTGTAGCTCAGTCGGTTAGAGCACCGTCTTGATAAGGCGGGGGTCGTTGGTTCGAATCCAACCAGACCCACCAAGTTGTCTGGCGCAGGAAACCTGGGTGAAGTCTCTGTAGGGGGCATAGCTCAGCTGGGAGAGCACCTGCTTTGCAAGCAGGGGGTCGTCGGTTCGATCCCGTCTGCCTCCACCAATTGCGGTGCTCGTTAGTGCTTCAGCGCTTACGAGCATTTCACTCCCGAAGGGAGTCCCAATGGAGAATATTTGATTGGGTTCGAGAGAACGAATCGAGTATTCCCCATTGGCGATTGAGCCAGTCAGAGTGATACGTAGTACGTATCGGCTGTCGTTCTTTAACAATCTGGAAGAAGTAAGTAATTTGGATAGCGGAAGCGTCTAATGAGATGGACGTGGAAACTATCCGGGTTGTGATTGTATCGATGTATCTCAAGATGATTCGGGTCTACTCCCTTCGGGAGTGGGGCCGGCGTAAGCGCTAAAGCGCTAACGCCGGACCGACATCAATTTTGGAATACGGCACAACGCGAGAACTCAACCTGTAGCGACTGTTGCGTCGAAAGATGAGACAGACTCGTTATAGGGTCAAGCGAACAAGTGCATGTGGTGGATGCCTTGGCGATCACAGGCGATGAAGGACGCGGTAGCCTGCGAAAAGCTACGGGGAGCTGGCAAACGAGCTTTGATCCGTAGATGTCCGAATGGGGAAACCCACTCCTTTTGGAGTATCCATGGCTGAATACATAGGTCATGTGAGGCGAACGCGGTGAACTGAAACATCTAAGTAACCGCAGGAAAAGAAATCAACCGAGATTCCCAAAGTAGTGGCGAGCGAAATGGGAAGAGCCTGTACTCTTTATCTGTATTGTTAGTCGAACGCTCTGGAAAGTGCGGCCATAGCAGGTGATAGCCCTGTAGACGAAAACAGTATGGAAGAACTAGGTGTACGACAAGTAGGGCGGGACACGTGAAATCCTGTCTGAAGATGGGGGGACCATCCTCCAAGGCTAAATACTCGTGATCGACCGATAGTGAACCAGTACCGTGAGGGAAAGGCGAAAAGAACCCCGGGAGGGGAGTGAAATAGATCCTGAAACCGCATGCATACAAACAGTCGGAGCCTCGTAAGGGGTGACGGCGTACCTTTTGTATAATGGGTCAGCGACTTACGTTCAGTAGCAAGCTTAACCGAATAGGGCAGGCGTAGCGAAAGCGAGTCCGAATAGGGCGTTCAGTTGCTGGGCGTAGACCCGAAACCAAGTGATCTATCCATGGCCAGGATGAAGGTGCGGTAACACGTACTGGAGGTCCGAACCCACTAACGTTGAAAAGTTAGGGGATGAGCTGTGGATAGGGGTGAAAGGCTAAACAAACTTGGAAATAGCTGGTTCTCTCCGAAAACTATTTAGGTAGTGCCTCGTGTCTCACCTTCGGGGGTAGAGCACTGTCATGGTTGGGGGGTCTATTGCAGATTACCCCGCCATAGCAAACTCCGAATACCGAAGAGTGCAATCACGGGAGACAGACATCGGGTGCTAACGTCCGGTGTCAAGAGGGAAACAACCCAGACCGCCAGCTAAGGTCCCCAAATATGGCTAAGTGGGAAACGAAGTGGGAAGGCTAAAACAGTCAGGAGGTTGGCTTAGAAGCAGCCACCCTTTAAAGAAAGCGTAATAGCTCACTGATCGAGTCGTCCTGCGCGGAAGATGTAACGGGGCTAAGCCATATACCGAAGCTGCGGATGCGTGCTTTGCACGCATGGTAGGAGAGCGTTCCGTAAGCCTGCGAAGGTGCGTTGAAAAGCGTGCTGGAGGTATCGGAAGTGCGAATGCTGACATGAGTAGCGATAAAGGGGGTGAAAGGCCCCCTCGCCGTAAGCCCAAGGTTTCCTACGCAACGTTCATCGGCGTAGGGTGAGTCGGCCCCTAAGGCGAGGCAGAAATGCGTAGCTGATGGGAAGCAGGTCAATATTCCTGCACCATTGTTAAATGCGATGGGGGGACGGATCGCGGAAGGTTGTCCGGGTGTTGGAAGTCCCGGTCGCTGCATTGGAGAAGGCGCTTAGGCAAATCCGGGCGCGGAATTCAAGGGTGTGGCGCGAGCTCCTTAGGGAGCGAAGCAATTGGAAGTGGTTCCAAGAAAAGCCTCTAAGCTTCAGTTTAACGATGACCGTACCGCAAACCGACACAGGTGGGCGAGATGAGTATTCTAAGGCGCTTGAGAGAACTCGGGAGAAGGAACTCGGCAAATTGGTACCGTAACTTCGGGATAAGGTACGCCCTGGTAGCTTGATGCGCCTGCGCGCAAAGGGTGAAGGGGTTGCAATAAACTGGTGGCTGCGACTGTTTAATAAAAACACAGCACTCTGCAAACACGAAAGTGGACGTATAGGGTGTGACGCCTGCCCGGTGCCGGAAGATTAAATGATGGGGTGCAAGCTCTTGATTGAAGTCCCGGTAAACGGCGGCCGTAACTATAACGGTCCTAAGGTAGCGAAATTCCTTGTCGGGTAAGTTCCGACCTGCACGAATGGCGTAACGATGGCCACACTGTCTCCTCCCGAGACTCAGCGAAGTTGAAGTGTTTGTGATGATGCAATCTACCCGCGGCTAGACGGAAAGACCCCATGAACCTTTACTGTAGCTTTGCATTGGACTTTGAACCGATCTGTGTAGGATAGGTGGGAGGCTATGAAACCGGAACGCTAGTTTCGGTGGAGCCGTCCTTGAAATACCACCCTGGTTTGTTTGAGGTTCTAACCTTGGCCCGTGATCCGGGTCGGGGACAGTGCATGGTAGGCAGTTTGACTGGGGCGGTCTCCTCCCAAAGCGTAACGGAGGAGTACGAAGGTACGCTAGGTACGGTCGGAAATCGTGCTGATAGTGCAATGGCATAAGCGTGCTTAACTGCGAGACCGACAAGTCGAGCAGGTGCGAAAGCAGGTCATAGTGATCCGGTGGTTCTGTATGGAAGGGCCATCGCTCAACGGATAAAAGGTACTCTGGGGATAACAGGCTGATACCGCCCAAGAGTTCATATCGACGGCGGTGTTTGGCACCTCGATGTCGGCTCATCTCATCCTGGGGCTGTAGCCGGTCCCAAGGGTATGGCTGTTCGCCATTTAAAGAGGTACGTGAGCTGGGTTTAAAACGTCGTGAGACAGTTTGGTCCCTATCTGCCGTGGGCGTTGGAAGTTTGAAGGGGGCTGCTCCTAGTACGAGAGGACCGGAGTGGACGAACCTCTGGTGTACCGGTTGTGACGCCAGTCGCATCGCCGGGTAGCTATGTTCGGAAGAGATAACCGCTGAAAGCATCTAAGCGGGAAACTCGCCTTAAGATGAGACTTCCCCGGGGACTTGATCCCCTTGAAGGGTCGTTCGAGACCAGGACGTTGATAGGTCGGGTGTGTAAGCGCAGTAATGCGTTCAGCTAACCGATACTAATTGCCCGTAAGGCTTGATCCTATAACAAGTCTGTCTCGGTAGTCGTTGGCGCGTCAGCGCTCACGGATATCGAGTGTCGAGTGCAAGGCGCTCGACGTACTGCGGTTGAAGTACCGCGTATGTGTGAGATACAACCTCACAACCCACCCAAGATTACTGCTTCTTCCCAGATTGGTTCTGTTGGCCGCGCCAGCAGAACAACCCTCTTTGCCTGATGACCATAGCGAGTCGGTCCCACCCCTTCCCATCCCGAACAGGACCGTGAAACGACTCCACGCCGATGATAGTGCGGATTGCCCGTGTGAAAGTAGGTAATCGTCAGGCTCCCCTCTGAAAACCCCCGCCCTCGCCGGCGGGGGTTTTGCTTTTTACGCCTCCGCCAATCCCCTGAACGCCCTCGGCAGGAGCCTCGCGCTCCAGCTCCCGCCTCGACTCCCTTCTCGCTCGAGCGCGGGCGGGCCTCTCGGAC
>NZ_LOYJ01000104.1:0-44765 GCF_001526245.1 Burkholderia sp. MSMB1498 | reverse complement strand
GGACAACCTTGCGCACGTGCAGAGCTTCGCGACCGAATGGATGTGGCAATACAATCACGAGCGCCCTAACATGGGCCTTGGCGGCATGACGCCGAAACAGCGGCTCATGGCCGCGGCATAGTCTCTACTTCTGACTCGCGTTAAAAGCGGGGGGATTACCTGATGACTGCGCTCGTCGCATCATGCTTGTTTTGCTCCCCGGCCTACGCCCAGTTTCGCGGATTCGACGACTGGAATCGATCCGGCGACAGGCGAGCCTTGTGCCGCCAATCAATTAAATTGGCAGGTGTAGAAGATGATATGGACCAACGCATCCGCGAAATTGTCATAAACTCGTATGATGCTATTCAACGCAGACCAGGAATGAGAAGTTCGACGGATGCCAATGTCTACAGCGAAGTGCTCGGCGAAACACTTAATGATGCCAAGGATCCCATACTCAGACAGCTGCTGGAGAGCTGCGCAAGGAACTTCACGATCAGCGAGCTGCGCGGCATCAACGATTTCTACATGAGCCCGGCGGGACAAGCATGGCTCCGCAAAGGTCGAGGTTTGATCATGCCCGAGATGGAAAGAGCCATTTCCAACATTCAACCTCGTATCAACGAGACCATTGAACGTCGGTACCGCGAACGCATCATGAACTGACTCGGTCGTTACCAGTATGAAGCGGTGCCGAAGACGAGGAATTGGTCTACAGTCCCCATCAAATCGGTAGACAAATATCGCTATGACGAGATTACTGCAGTTGGATTCAAGGCAATCCAGGCGCATCCAGTCGAGTGGCGTCGACTTGCACGGCTCGACGCTGACGCAGCCACCCCGCACAGTCTCGCGGTACGCCAGCTCGCCCTTCCCGAACATCCTCACCGTCTGCTCGCGTGAGTAAACTGACACGGGTGAGGCCTGCACGGCACGGCTCTGCGTCCACGCTGCGTGCCCACCGAACAGCCGCTCGTCAGAGAACAGCACCTGCTCGGCGTATGCAAGGTACGCGGACAGGTGTTGCGCCTCGGCCCATTCCTTCGCAAAGTGGGTCCTGGAGGTGTCGATGAAGCCCTTCGCAAACGCCGAGCCGCGGGCGTAGTACATTCTCATCTCCTGCGTGATGTGCTGCAACTGACGCTTGAGCGTTGGCAACGTCACGACTCCGCTCCGATGGGCGTACAGCGCCAGCGTCCGGCGAAGCTGATGGCGCGTAAACGGCCACTGCTGCCCGAGTGCGTACTTCGACTCCTCCTCCCACGAGCGGTGCATGTCGATACGCTTCAGTTCAGCGATATCCTCGACCGTGATAGTCGGAAAGACGCGCTTACGAAAGGCTTCGATAGCTTCCTGTATGTTACCTGCCCGATTTGCCACGTATCGATAACGCAGGCCCATCTGGCAGAACAGCAGGTGTGACCCGTCCGTCGACTCAGCGTAGCCTCGCGCGCCGTGCGCACGGTGTGCCTCGCCCGATAGCCGTTGTGCGAGCCTGATGGCGCGGGCAGCGAGCGGACTGGTCACCCAGCATGCGCGCCTGGGTCGACCCCCAGCCAGTTTGGTCGTGATGCCCTCGATGGTGTAGTGCGTCACGCCATCCAGCCGTGTCTCGCTCAGGCAGTCGTATGGGAGGGTCTCTGCTTCCGTCGCGCGCATGCCGGTGAACGTCGGGATGACGAGTGCACTAATCGATGACACGAGCGACGACACGACGCCAGGCGAATCGTCGCACTGGAAGTGCGCAGCAGTCGCTTTCAGCGCTGCAGAGACGCCCGGCCTCTCTCCAGCGTATCTGCGAGCGAGGTGGCTCGAGAGCATGTCGGCGGCGCCCTCTGCGATACTGAGGTCCTGCTCACAGACCGACAGAAAGTGCTGATAGATCCGCGTCGGGATGACCGGGTGTTGTGAATATATAGCGCGTTGCGCGATGCGTTCACGTAGAGGTATGTCCAGTTCAGCGATGTGGGTCAGGACGAATTCCAGATAGGCGCGCGGGTTGATGCCATTGAGTTTGCACGTCCCAATCAAGCTGTACATTGCGGCAGCCCGCTCACCTCCGCTATCGGATCCAGCGAACAAGAAGTTCTTTCTCCCGAGGCTCACGCAGCGCAGGGCATTTTCTGCCAACGCGTTGCTGATCTCGGCTTGCCCGTCGTCGCAGAACAGCGTCAGCGCAGTCCAGTGATTCAGCGAGTACTGGATCGCGCCGGCCAGCTCCGACTTGCGCGACAGCGTCGCGAGCTTGGCCCGGATTCTCGCTTCGAAGGCGTCCAGCAGCGGCTTGCTTTTCTCATGCCGCACGCGCTGCCGTTCATCGGGCGGCTTGCCGCGGATATCGGCTTCGATGCCGTAGAACTCGCCGATCATCTCGAGCAGTTTCTGGGTCTCGTCCGTCGGTGCGCTCGCGTGGATCTCGTAGTATTTTCTCCGCGCGTGGTCCCAACACGCAGCCTCGCGTATCTTGCCAGTTACGTACAGCTCGTCGAAGCCGCCGTAGGCATCGGCCTGCAGGATCCCTTCGAATCCGGCGAGATGAGTCTGAGGATGGATACCTTTGCGATCGGACGAGTACGCGAACCACACCGCGGCCGGCTCCGTCGAGCCCGAACGGCTGTCGTCGCGCACGTACACCCAGAGTCGCCCGGTCTTCGTCTTCTTGTTGCCCGGCGCGAGCACGGGGATCGGCGTGTCGTCCGCGTGCAACTTCGTGCCCGCCATCGTGTACCGGCGCAGCGCGTCGGTCAGCGGGCGGCAGAGCGTCTCGCACTGCCCGACCCAGCGCCCCATGCTGGCGCGGTCAAGCGTCACCCCGTCGCGCGCCGCGATTTCCGATTGTCGGTACAGCGGCGCATGATCCGCGTACTTCGACACCAGAATGTCGGCAAGCAAGCTCGGATGCGCGATACTGCGCTCGATCGGCAGTCCCGGCATCGGCGGTTGCGCGATGTGACCGCAGTCCGGACAGACCGTCTTGTGCCGGATCGTGCGGACCACCTTGAACATCGCCGCAACACGGGCGAGCTGTTCGGACACGTCCTCGCCCAGGCACTGCATTGCACCGGCGCACTTGGGGCAGATCGAATCCGGTTTGAGCACGCGATCTTCTCGCGACAGGTGCGGCGGCAGCGGCTCTCGTGCGGCCGGATCGCTGCCAGTCGTGGATTTTTCTCTTGGGACCCTTGCGTGCTGAACGTCGGCGACACCGCTGCCTGCGGCCAGGTCCTCAAGTCGGAGTTCAAGCTTCTCGATCTCTCGGGCAAGCTGTTCCGACTTGCGGCCGAAGTGCATTCGCTTGAGCTTGTCGATCAGCAGCTTCAACCGTGTGATCTCGAGATCGCTTTCAGCGATGTCGCGGCGCAATTGCTCGATCTCGAGTTCCCGTTCGATGGCCGACGCGCGAGCCTCAGCCAGCATGGCCTTCAGCGCAGCGACATCGTCGGGCAGATCGTCGAGATTCGGCATGTGCCGGAGTTTACGAGCCTCCCGAGCGGTTTACAACACCTACAGCATCGACAGAGGTGCCGTACGGCGGGGCTGTCGCCAATCGATGCCTTCGAGAAGCATCGACAACTGCGCGACCGTGAGCGAGATCTTGCCGCCATCGGCTTGCGGCCAGATGAAGCGGCCGCGCTCCAATCGCTTAGACAGCAGCCAGAGCCCGTCGTCGGTGGCCCAAAGCAGCTTCACGAGATCGCCTCGACGGCCGCGGAAGATGAACACGTGGCCGCCCAACGGATTCTCCTCGAGCGTCGTCTGCACCTTTGCGGCCAGCCCCTGGAAGCCACATCGCATATCGGTCACGCCCGCCGCAAGCCAGATACGAGTACCAGTGGGCAGAGAGATCATGATCGCAGACTCTCCAACACCGTCCGAAGCATCTCGGTGTCGACAACGCCGCCGACCTTGATCACCGCTCGGCCGATTCGAACCTCAATCGTGCCGGCGGGCATAACCGGTTTCACGATCTCGGATTCGACGACGGGCATGGGCCGAGTTTCTGAAGGCGCCTCATCCACAACCGTCACCGGCAAGAGCGCCGCCACAGCAGCCTGCTGTTCCGCGAGATACTGGCGGCGCCACGTGAACACAAGATTCGCGTTCAGGCCGTGCTCACGAGCCAATTTGGCAACCGAAACGCCAGGCTCGCAAGCAGCCTTCGCCAGACGACGCCGGAATTCGGGACTATGGTTTGGGCGTCCTTTACGACTGCCCGGTTTCTCCATCAGCTCTGGCAAAGTGGTGTCCATCACTTCGAAAATGATGGGCACCACTTTGATGCCGATCCCCGCTGCCGTCTACGACGGCTCTCGCGGGCCGCTTACAGTTGGGCCAGCGGTACGCGCACCCCTGTGGCGTCAACGCCCAGACGGTGAAGCTTTACCAGAATCGAGTAAAGAGGCTGCGCCTTCGTCTCCATCCCGGCTTGCGCCGCATAATCCAGAACAACCGCGGCAGTGGACAGGCCCTCATAGAGCGTAAGCTGACGTGCCGAGGTAAAGAGCGTGAACGCCCTCAGGTGCGTTGAAAGGATTTTTAGCGTCCCAGTTGCCGGTGTCGTATCGGTCGCTTCATGCATCAGAAAATACATCGCCTGCTTCCACTGACGTGTAATCGCCTCTGAAAGGGTTCGACTCGCACCGTCAGGCAGGTGCCCCCTGAAATGGATGTGGGTGCGATGCAGTCCGAACGTATATGCCTGGATATCCCAGGCGTCTTGACCGAACAGCAAAACAGCGTTCCCATCTGTATCCCGCGTGACAACCGTATCATCCTCGACACGATACCAGTCGGGCCGCTCAGCGATCGGCGCGATCAGCGTGTTATTCATGCCACTCCCAATTCGTAAAGCTGGTCGAGCCTGGCCGACCAGAAAGCGTCCAGATTCCCTTCGACATCAACGTCATGCTCAATCTGATCGACCAGCGCGGCGTCGCGCCTGCGCAGTTCATCCAGCAGGAAGTCAATGCGCTGCAGTACAGCGCCAAACGCACTGCTGTACTGCTCGATCGAATCGGCGCGTCCGCTCACGAGCCTGACGCAATGACGACAGCTCAGCAGCTCATGGATGTCGGCAGCGTCAGCGTGCACGCGATATTGATCGCAGAAGAGACATCCTTCGGTCGAGCGGCAATCCGGCCTCACGGTAACTGATGCGGCGATCGGCCCAGGTTTGCGGAAATCGATGCAGACGCCCACTGCGCTCCTGATGCTGCCAGTCGGGTCTTCACCGATCTTTAAAACGGTCTTCTCGACCGACGCGAGGAATGCGCCCATCTCAGCCTTGTGCGCGGCGTCCGTGCCGTTCGAGTACGAGCGCAGCGCCGTTTCTACCGAGTGCCCCATCAGTCTGGCTGCGACGCCAGGACCGTGTTTGCTCACCGCCCAATCCTGCTTCGCCACACGCCATTGGCCCGCGGTAATGCGCGGCAGCACGATCCCGAGCGTGTCGAGTCGATCGTAAAGCTGAACCAGAAACTCAGGTGGGAGACACACTAGCTGTCCTCGCTGCGCAGAACGCCCGACTGTCATGAACAGCGCGTCGCAGTCTGCGTCCTGCACCAGATACTCACGCAACGCCAGATAAGCCTTGAGCTTCGGCATGAAGCCCAGCGAGACGGTGAATGTAACGTCCCGCCCGCCTGCCCGGTACTTGACCTCACGAAACGTCTGACGTGCAACCGACGCATCCCGCAGGCTCGAGCTGATCATGGCCAGCAGCTGGGCGAGGTTGACTCCCGTTTCGGCCAGAAACAGCGCGGCAAAGCAAAGGATCGCCATCGAAGCGTGCGAGCGGCGGATCGGTGCCCGCGCGTCCCCGTTTGCCAGCGCGAGTTGTTTAGCCGTTAATCTGACGATGGTCCCCGAGCCGTCACGATAACTGTTAGCCCCTGCCTCGATCATCCGTGAATTGGTTCTGATCGTGATCGGGGTTGCCATTTTTGATGCCACTCCCGACGGTCTCGCATCCGTTCGCCATCAGTTCGAAGGCGACAGCGACATTGAGATCGCCTGGGAATCGGACAACGAAGCGACATTACTTTCCGATCCGGGTGCGGCTGACTCACAGGTACTTGTCGTCAGCACGATCGGATTCAGCAGGCTGCACTCCCAATTCGTCAGCCTAGTCAAGCAACAGTACCCCGAATTGAGCATTCTGGTCGTCAGCGCCACCGCCAGCGAAGAACAGGCGGCCTATGCCTTTTCCGCCGGCGTTTCCGGATTCGTCGGCGGATTCGGCCGCAGATCGGATTTTGTCGAGGCGCTGAGGATTGTCGCCGACGGCGGAAAATACGTCAGCTTGCCCCAGACGACAACGCCGGATCAGCAGGGCGACGCACCGTCTGAAAATTAGGACCTGCGCTTGTCGACCACGTATCTGACTACGTCGTCGAGCGTGCGCAGCCGGCCGTAGTCGGACTCGGGAATATCGACCTTGAGCCTTGTGTGGAGCCCCGCCAGGAAATTGAGCCAATCCATCGAGTCAAGGTCGACATGGCTGCGCAACGGGCGATCGGTGCGCAGCGTCGACGTGTCGACTTCCGGTGCGATCGCCTTGAGCGTCGCCAATACGGCGGCGCGTACGTCGGTATCGTTCATCGGCTCAACTCCTCGGGGTCCTGCAATGCGTCGCTCAGCTCGACGAGGAACAGCGCGCCGCGATGGCCGTCGGATACGCGATGATCAGCGGATAGACTGGCGGTCACGACCGGCATGATCCTGAGTCCGCCGCCTTCGGCCCACGGCCGCTCGACGACCCGCCCGAACCCCACGAGCGCGACCTGCGGCGGATAGATGACACCGAACACTTCCGCAGCGCCCCGCTCGCCGAGATTCGTCACGGTGATCGTCGATTGCGACAACTCGGAGCTCCGCAACGAGCCGGCCCGGCAGCGTTGTGTCATGTCCAGCAGCTCGCGCATCAATTGGATCAGCGGCTTCGAGTGTGCATCGAGCAGTGCAGGTGCAATCAGGCCGCCCTGGCGCAGCGAGATCGCCACGCCGAGGTGCACCTCGCCGGCAGCCTGAAAAACGCCTTGACGGTAAAAGCCGTTGAGTTCGGGGAACCGGCTAAGCGTCACGGCCACGGCCTTGAGCAGCAGCGCTGCCGGAAGCAGCCGGTCTACGACGGAACGTTTCGCGTTCTCCGCGGCAAGCCACGCGAGCGCCTTGCCCAACGGGATCGTTTCGGACACGTAGTAGTGCGGGATCTCGCGCTTCGAGCGCTCCATCGCGGCGGCGATCACGCGCCTCATTTCTTGAAGGCGCTCGCCTGTCGCGGCGGCCGCGGTCGGAGCCGCGACGGCGGCGACGGTCCGCTCGACATCCGCCAGCGTCACCGAGCCGCCGGGACCGGTGCCGGGCGCGGCGTCGAGATCGACGCCATGTCGTTGCGCAAGTTGTCGGGCGGCGGGCGAGATCTTGCGTCGCACGCCGGCGCGGACGGTCGCGGGCAGCCGCACCTGCCGGCGCGCAAGCCTGACGGCTGGCGGCGTTTCGCCGGGCTCGAGCAGCGTCGCGATCGGCGTGCCGACCGGAATCTTCTCGCCCGGCTCGGCGATCAGTTCGTCGACCGTGCCTTCCTGCCAGCTTTCGATATCGACGGCGGCCTTGCTCGTGTCGACGATTGCGATCACCTGGCCTTTTTTCACGACGTCACCGGGCTTCACCTTCCATTCGAGCAGCGTGCCCTCGTCCATGTCGGCGCCCATCGAAGGTAATGTGAATTCGATCATGCTTCCTCCTCCCGGAGCGCGTGAGCATTCACGAAAGCAATTGTTTCACCGCGGCGACAATCTTGTCGACTTGCGGCAAGGCCGCCTCTTCCATGTGCCGGGCATACGGAATCGGTACGTCCTCGGCGCACACGCGCGCGAGCGGCGCATCGAGTTCGTAGAAAGCCTGTTCGACGATGCGCGCGATGATTTCTGCGGCGACGCTCGCGCTGCGCCAGCATTCGTCGACGATTACCGCCCGCCGACACTTGATCACCGAAGCCATGATCGTCGCGTCGTCGAGCGGGCGCAGCACGCGCAGATCGAGCACTTCGGCCGAAATGCCGTCGTTTGCGAGCGCATCGGCCGCCTGGAGCGCTTTCGGCAATGAGCCGCCATACGCAATGATCGCGACGTCCCGACCGTCGCGCCTCACCTTCGCCGACCGGATGTCGACGGCATCGGCATCGGGCAAATCGCCCTCCATGTTGTAGAGGCCGGCATGCTCGAAGATCAGCACGGGGTCCGGATCGGCCAGCGCCGGCGCCAGCATGTGGCGCGCGTCTTCGATGGTCGCGGGCGCGAGGACCTTGATTCCCGGAATGCCGGCATACCAGCCTTCGAAGCTGTGCGAATGCTGCGCCGCAACCTGTCGGCCGGCGCCCGTGGCCATTCGGACGACGAGCGGCACGGAGAATTGCCCGCCGGACATGTGGTGATAAAGCGCGGCGGTGTTGACGATCTGATCGAGCGCCAGCAGGCTGAAGTTGACCGTCATGACCTCGACGATCGGGCGCATGCCGCCCAGTGCCGCGCCGATGCCCGCGCCGGTGAAGGCGAGTTCCGACAGTGGTGTGTCGCGGATGCGTTCGGGACCAAACGCATCCAGCAATCCGGCCGACACGGCATAGGTGCCGCCGTATCGGCCCACGTCCTCGCCCATCAGAAACACGCGCGGGTCGTTCGACAGCGCGTCGCGCAACGCGTCGCGCAGCGCTTCGCGGTAGGTGAGCCGCTTGGTCACGATGGGCCTCCCGTTATCGTGTACACGTCTTTCGCGAGGTCTTCGACGCACTCCCACTCGCCGGCCTCGGCAAACGCGACGGCGCGCGCTACTTCAGCGTTCGCGTCGGCGTCGAGCGCGACGAATTCGTCCTCCGTCAGCTTGCCTTCGGCCTTGAGCCGAGCGGTGAACGTGTGGATCGGCCCGCGCGTCTTCCATTCGTCGACTTCCGCCTTCTGGCGATAGAGTTCGGCGTCGTACATCGAATGCGCGCGGAAGCGGTAAGTGCGAAGTTCCAGGAACATCGGCCCCTCGCCACCTCTCACGTATTCGACGGCGTCCATGGCCGCCTCGTGCGCGGCGACGACGTCCATTCCGTCGGCCGACGACACACGCATGTCGTACGATGCGGCTTTCACGCAGAGGTCCGTCTGGGACTCGCTGCGCTCGACGGCCGTGCCCATCGCGTACAGGTTGTTCTCGCAGCAGAACAATACCGGCAGCTTCCAGAGCGCCGCGAGATTCATCGATTCGTGGAACACGCCCTCGGCGACTGCGCCGTCGCCGAAAAAACACGCGGTGACGCGCTTGCCGGACTGCATCTTCTCGGCGAGTGCGAGCCCGGCCGCGAGCGGCAAGCCGCCGCCCACGATAGCGTTCCCGCCGAATAGTCGGATGCGCCGGTCGAACAGATGCATCGAGCCGCCACGACCGCGTGCGCAACCCTCGCGCTTGCCGTACATTTCCGCCATCAGGACGCCCATGTCCATGCCGCGCACCAGTGCGTGAGCGTGTTCCCGGTAGGTCGCGACGACGTTGTCGTCGGGATCGAGGGCGTGCAACGCGCCAATGCCGGTGGCCTCCTCGCCGATGTACAGATGGAGGAAGCCCCGTATCTTGCCCGCGCCGTACAGCTCGGCGCATTTCTCTTCGAGACGGCGCACGCGCAGCATGTCGCGCAGCAGGACGAGCGCAAGGTCCTTGCCGTAGGGCACGGGGCCCGACGGCGGCGGCGGAGCGGGGTGCTCGACGGTCGTCATGCGCCTGCCTCCAGTGTCGAGATGTCCCCTTCGGCCAGCCCCAGCTCACGGGCTTTCAGCAGGCGGCGCATAATCTTGCCGCTGCGCGTATGCGGTAGTTGCTCGACAAACGCGATTTCCTTCGGAGCGACTGCCGCCCCTAGACGCATTCTGGCGTGAGCGAGCAATTCCATGCGGAGCGCCTCGTCGGGCTGGTGGCCCGCATTCAGCGAGACGAACGCCTTGACCGCCTCGCCGACCACCGGATCGGGCTTACCGATCACCGCGGCTTCGGCGACGGCCGGATGCGCCATCAGCGCGCTTTCCACTTCGAACGGGCCGATCAGATGCCCCGCCGATTTGATCACGTCGTCGGCGCGCCCGACGAACCAGTAGTAACCGTCCGCGTCGCGCTGCGCCAGATCGCCCGTCAGATACCAGCCGCCCGCGAAACACTTCCCGTAGCGCGCGTCTTCATTCAGGTAGCCGCGAAACATTGAGGGCCATCCTTGCCTGAGCGCCAGCTCGCCCTCGACGCCTGGCTCGTCGACGAGCTGCACGCCGCCTGCCGCGTCGCGGCGCAAGATCGCCGCATCGACGCCGGGCAGCGGCCTGCCCATCGAACCGGGCTTGATGTCGAAGGCGGGAGTGTTCGCGATCATGATCCCGCCCGTTTCCGTCTGCCACCAGTTGTCGTGGATCGGCAGCCCCAACACTTCCTTTCCCCACCAGACGGCTTCCGGATTCAACGGCTCGCCGACGCTCGCGATGAAGCGCAGGCATGGGAACGCATGGCGCTTCGCGACTTCGGCGCCGGCTCGCATGAGCATGCGCACGGCAGTCGGCGCGGTGTACCAGACGGACACGCGCTCGTCCTCCAGGATGCCGTACCACCGTTCGGCGTCGAATTCCTCGCGATCGACAACGGACGTCACGCCATGCAGCAGCGGCGCAATGATCCCGTACGAGGTGCCCGTGACCCATCCGGGATCGGCGGTACACCAGTAGGTATCGTCGGCGTGCAGGTCGAGCGCGTATCGGCCGGTGGCCCAATGCGTGATCGCCGCGTCATGCACGTGCACCGCGCCCTTCGGCGTGCCCGTGGTGCCGCTCGTGAAATGCAGCAGTGCCATGTCTTGCGCGGAGGTCGCTTCGTAGCGGCAAGAATCGGATGCGCTCGCCATCAGTGCGGCGAGGTCCTGCGTGCTGGGGATCAGTGTTGCGCCGGACTCTTCGGCGATGAGCAGGACGTGCTTCAGTCCCGGCATGCGATCGCGCCATCGCGCGATCTTACGCTCGAAGAGCGCGTCGGTCGTGACGAGCACCGTTCCCGCGCCCAGGTTGATTCGCGTGGCGATGGGCTCCGGCCCGAACGCGGAGAACAGCGGCGAGACGACCGTACCGTTTTTCAGGCTGCCGAGCACCGCGATGTAGAGCTCGAGGATGCGACCGGCGACGATGAAGAGACGGTCGCCCTTGCCGACTCCCAAGCTGCGCAGCACGTTGCAGAAGCGGTTGCTCAGCGCCGCGAGTTCGCCGTAGCTGACGGCTCGGGGCGCCGCATCGCGTGCGAGAAAGCGCAGCGCGGTCTTGTCTCTGCCGGGGCCAGTGCAATGGCGATCGACGGCCTGCCACGCGATATTCAGGCCGCCGCCCGGCTCGACAGCGAGTTCCCGTGCGGCGGCGGCCCACGAGAATCGGCGTCGTTCGTCGTCGTAGTCGAGCAGATTCGGGGTGACCCGCAGGTCGGCGGGCGTTTTGGCGATTACCGCAGGCGCGTTCATACAAACATGATCCGGTCGACCTCGAGCTTTCACTCTAGATAGCGAATGCCGACGCACAGTTGACATGCGTCAAGGGCGATTCGGCGCGATGTCGAGGGCGTAGCATTGGCGCAGTGCGTCAATGCGTCGGCCCGATCCGCACGAGACGAGCGCGAGCGCAGCAACAGAGCCAAAGGTTTCGCGCCCTTGTTGCCGGATGTGCTCGTATCGCATCGCCGCATCCGCGCGTCGACGGCCGCCACGCGCGAGGGCGAATCTTCGAACGTCGCACCAGGCCCGATTTGTGCGGTGAGCTCTCGCGGCGCACCGATCGAGGTGACACGACCGCGACTCATGATCGCGACGCGGTCGCACAGCCGTTCGGCTTCCTCGAGGTAGTGCGTCGTCAGCAAGATTGCACTGCGGTACTCCGCCTTGAGTCGTTCGACCTGCTCCCAGACAGTTGTTCGCGCGATTGGATCGAGTCCTACGGTTGGCTCGTCCAGAAACAGCACCTTCGGACGATGCAGGGTCGATTGCGCGATCTCGAGGCGCCGAATCATCCCGCCCGAGTAGGTCTTGACGAGCTTGTCGCCGAATTCGGCGAGTTCCATGAAAGCCAGAGCGCTGCGAATTCGGGCGGCGCGTTCCGCGCGCGGAATGTCATACAGCTTCGCAAACACAAGCAGGTTCTCGTAGCCAGTCAGATCGCCGTCCGCTGACAATGCCTGCGGCACGTACCCGATCTCGCGTCGCACCGAGCTCGCCGCCTCGACGATATCAAAACCGGCGACGGTCGCGCGACCAGATGTCGGCGGAAGCAGCGTCGTCAGCATCTTGATCACCGTCGTCTTGCCGGCGCCGTTGCGTCCGAGCAAGCCTAACGCCTCCCCGGGATTCAGGGACAAGGTCATTTCGTCGACAGCGCAGAGCTCGCCGAAACGGCGGGTGAGACGGTCAGTCGCAACGACCGGCTTGAGTGACGCTTTGTTCATGCAAGCACCGATCCTGAAAGGGAGCCGCAGCACGAAAGGAAGACAGTACGACGTTTGATACGAATTTTTGCAGTCGTGGATTCCACGCGCTTGACGCACGTCAATCGAGTCTGCAACGCGCCCGGTGACGCGCAAAAGCTCGAGAAAAGCGACTACCCCGTCCACCGGATCGGACACGCGATCCGCGTCGACCTGTTCACGTGGTACACAAAGCCGCCTCAAACATGGCATGGCGGCGGCGACAAATCTGCAGCAGTCACGGCATAAGCGGAGGGATCTACATGAATCCGACGCAACGCTCCAACAAACTGCCCAGCAGAAGCTGTTTCAAGAACCTTCGCCGACGCGCGCCAGACCAATGTCGACCTCCACGATCGGATCGTCGCGCGGCGCGGCATGATGATGAGTCGTGAGCCGGGCGTGGAATTTTCGCTGCCTAGCGATCCGCTTTTGCCCAACTGGTCATGCGTCCAGGCACGCGAATTCGAATGTCCGATTTCAGGTTTCAGCCGAAGCAGTCGCTTCTTTTCGATCAAACTGCTTGTAGCCCGGTCAGCAAATTCGCGGTAACTGTTCCCCGCTTAGCATGTCCAGATTGCGCGCTCCGCCTATCGTGTGCAGACGCACATCAGGCTGTCGGGCGCGCTCGACACGCCCGATGACGGCGGCGTCGCGACTGAAGCACCTGAGGCACGCCAGCGCTGATTCTGTGTGCGCGGCCGGCACGAGTGCAACGAATCGGCCCTCGTTTGCCACGTACAGAGGATCCAGCCCGAGAATTTCACAGGCTCCCCGTACCGCGTCGCTAATGGGGATCGCGGTCTCGTCGAGTTCGATCAGGAGATTCGCGGCCTCCGCAATCTCGATCAGGGCGGTCGCGAGCCCGCCTCGTGTCAGGTCGCGCATGCAATGAATCTCGATCCCCGCCGCGATCAATGAGCGCACGGAGTCCGCAAGCGGCGCGCAATCGCTCGTGATTGCCGTCTCGAACTCCAGCCCTTCTCGCACTGCGAGGACTGCGATGCCATGCCGTCCTATATCGCCGCACACGATCACCGCGTCCCCAGGCTGGACATGCCGCGGTGCAATCGGGGTGCGGGAACGAATCACACCCACGCCCGATGTGTTGATGTAAAGTCCATCGCCCTTGCCGCGCTCGACGACCTTCGTGTCCCCCGTCACGATTCGCACCCCTGCCCTCGCCGCTGCATTGCGCATCGATTCGACGATTCTGCGCAGCTCGTCCATGCCGAAACCTTCTTCGATGACGAATCCCGCACTCAGATAGCATGGCTCGGCACCGCACATCGCCAGATCATTGACCGTCCCGTTGACAGCCAGTGATCCAATATCGCCGCCGGGGAAGAACAGAGGACGCACGACGTACGAATCAGTCGTGAACGCCAAATGCCCGACGTTGCGCCCGAACTCTAGCGTCGCGCCGTCGTGCGTGAAGTCGAGCGGGCCCGAGGCAAACGCTGGGCGAAACACGTCGTCGATGAGGCGATGCATGAGCCGCCCGCCGCCGCCATGTCCGATCTCGACGATGTCACGGGCACCGACGGGCGCCGGGCAGGCCGGCGAGAAACCGGAGGGCTCGTTCATGTCGATTTCCTCTCGTCACGATGCATATCGCCGATCGTGCCTGCGACAGGCGTCGGCGCTGCGCACCGGTAGCGATAATAGGCGGCACAGACCCCTTCCGACGACACCATGGTTGCGCCAAGCGGATGTTCCGGCGTACAGCGCGTGCCGAACGCGGGACACTCTCCCGGCTTCTTGCGGCCGCGCAGGAGTTCGGCCGAAATGCATTCCCCGTTGCGCTCTGGAAGCGGCGCGCCGTCGCCGAATCGCTCGAGCGCGTCGTAGCGCCGATACGCAGGTGCAAGCCCAAGTCCGCTCGCGGGGATGCTGCCCATGCCGCGCCAGCATTGCGACTGCGGCACGAACACCGTCGAGATGGCGTCGCGGGCCACGCGATTGCCGTCGCGGCGCACCGCGCGGCTGTATTGGTTCTCGACCTCGGCCCTGCCGGCTTCGAGCTGGCGAATGCACAGGTAAAGGCCCTGCAGCAGATCGACGGGCTCGAAGCCGGTTACGACGATCGGGACGTGATGACGTCGCGCAATGGACTCGTATTCCGTATATCCCATGACGGTACAAACATGCCCGGCCGCGAGAAAGCCCTGCACGCCGTTCGCCGGGTCGCCGAGAATCGCTTCGATCGCCGGCGGCACGAGGACGTGCGACGTCAGCAAGAAGAAATTTCCGATGTCTTCTCGCTCGGCCTGCAGCACGGCCATCGCGGTAGCAGGTGCCGTTGTCTCGAATCCGATCGCGAAGAACACCACGTCGCGCTCAGGCTCCCTTCGCGCAACGTTCAGCGCATCCAGCGGCGAATAGACGATCCTGACGTCCGCGCCGAGTGCACGGGCGCTCTGCAGGCTGCCACGCCCGCCCGGCACGCGCACCATGTCGCCGAACGAGCACAACGTGACGCCGGGCCGGCTCGCGATGACGATGGCGGCATCGATGACGCTCGCCGGCGTGACGCAGACGGGGCATCCCGGTCCGTGCAACAGCGATACGCCATCGGGAAGCATGCGGTCGATTCCGTAGCGCACGATCGCGTGTGTCTGGCCGCCGCAGATCTCCATGATGGTCCATGGACGTGTCGCGATTCGCGCGATTGCCGCCGCCCAGCGGCGTGCCGCGGGGGCGCTGCGCCATTCGTCGATGTGCTTCACGGGCGCGGCTCCTCGGAATCGAGGGCGCCGAGCGCGTCAAGCATCCTTGATGCCTCGTTTTCATCGATCACGGCGATCGCGAAACCTGCGTGAACTAGCACATAGTCTCCCGGGCGAGCGTCCGGAACGTAGGCAAGGTTCACCTGCTTGACAATGCCGCCGAACGCAACACGTCCGTGACGCGTCAGCGCATCGGCATTGTCGATGCCGAGAAGTTCTCCCGGAACGGCAAGACACATCAGCATTTCTCCTCGATCATGCGCCGCGCTGCGAACGCCGCCTGTCCAACGGCCAATCCGCCATCATTGGGCGGCACGCGGCGATGACACCTTGCGTCGAATCCGGCGGCCCGAAGCCGCGAAAGGGTGCTGCCCGCGAGCACCGCATTCTGGAAGCACCCGCCGGTCAGCAATACGCAACGAATACCGATCCGGTGCGCGACAGCGACGACAACGCATGCGAGGGCATCGTGGAATGCGCGCGCGAGCGCTTCCGCGGGAACACGTTCCCCGACGGCGTCCGTGAGCGCCGCAAGCATCGGACGCCAGTCCGCGATCCATGCGCCCTCCTCCTCGCGCAGCAAGGGCGCGTCGAGCGGGTGCGTACGCGCCGCGCGTATCGCGGCCCCTTCCAGTGCGATGGCGGCCTCTCCTTCAAAGCTCGAATGCGCGCATAGCCCGATGATGGCTGCGGCGGCATCGAACAGTCGCCCGGCGCTCGATGTCCAGGGCGAATGGATGCCTTGTCCGAGCATGGCCGCGAACAACCGGCGTTCGCGGGCCGCAAAAGCGGCAACCGGGCGAACGTTTGTCATCGACAACGCCGCTCCGCCATATATCGCGTGCAACGCGCCGAGTGCAGACCGGTTCGGCTCCCGTGCGGCAGCGTCACCGCCTGGCAAGCGAAACGGTTGCAAATGTGCCACGCGACGATATCGGCAATGGTCGATCACGAGAAATTCGCCGCCCCAGACGGTCCCGTCGCCGCCGTCTCCACTGCCGTCCCACGCTACGCCGAGCACGGGCTCGTCAAGACCGTTATCGACCATTCCGGCGAGCACGTGCGCAACGTGATGGGGAACGTGCAGCACTCGAGTCGGACCACGCTCGGCGAAGCGCGTACTGTGGTAGTCGGGATGCGTGTCGCAAGCGGCGATCATAGGCGCGACGCCGTACAGCGCCGCCATTGCGTCAAGCGATCGCGCGAAGGCCGCGCGCGCAGCGCTTGCGGCGAGGTCGCCGATGTAAGGGCCGAGCGCGACCTGGCCCGCCGACGAGACAGCGACGGCACTCTTCCCGTGTCCGCCGAGCGCGATGCAAGCGGCGGCGTCGCTTCCTTCCGGATCGCCCGATGCAAGGTCGAGCGGCGCATAGCCTCGTGCATGCCGCAACACAACCGGCTCGCCTGCGATCACGCGGACGACCGAATCGTCCACGGGGTGCGCGATCGGCCGGTCATGCACGAGAAAGCAGTCAGCCAGGCCGCCGAGGCGTTCGAGTGCTTCGTGCTCGCCAGCGACGATCGGTTCGCCGCCGCGGTTGCCGCTCGTCGCAACGATCGGAAAGCCCAGTTCGCCCATCAGAAGATGATGCAAAGGTGTGTAAGGCAGCATGACGCCGAGCCACGCGTTGCCGGGCGCGACGCTTGGCGCGACCAGTCCGGCGTGCGCATGCGAGCGCAGCAGAACGATCGGAGCAGCGGCGCAGGACAGCAACCGTTGCTCCACGGCGTCCATGTCGGCGAGTGCCATGACTGCGTCGCACGACGGCGCCATGATCGCGAACGGCTTCGTCGGCCGGTTTTTGCGCATGCGCAGACGGCGCACCGCCGGTTCGCCGCGCGCGTCGACAAGCAACTGAAAGCCACCGAGGCCTTTCATCGCGACGATTTCACCTTTACGCAGCGCGTTTGCCGCTTCGTGCAGCGCCTGTTGCCCGGTTGCCCTCTGCCGCCCGTCGGCGTCCCACAGCGTCAGCCCGGGACCGCATCGCGGGCACGCATTGGTCTCGGCATGAAAGCGCCGCGAGCGGGGATCGTCGTACTCGGCCCGGCACGCGTCGCACATCGCGTATTGCCGCATCGTGGTGCGTCCCCGATCGTACGGAACCCCTTCGATGATCGAAAAGCGCGGGCCGCAGTGCATGCAGGTCGTGAACGCATAGCGGTAACGACGGTCGTCCGGATTGGCCATCTCGGCAAGACAATCCGCGCAGACGGCAAGGTCAGGCAGGATGACCGGCAGACGTCCGGCCTCTCGCGTACTGGGTGCGATTTCGAAGACGTCTCCGCCTTGCGATGCAATCTCGCGGATCTGCCGGTCGCGAATGTGCATGGGGGCCGCGGCTTCCGAATCGAGTCGCTCGACGAAGCGCGCGAGCGCGGGCCGCGAGCCTTCGACCTCGAGCAACACGCCGTCGCAGGTATTGCGCACGAAGCCCGCGAGCCCTTCGCCTGTTGCGAGCCGATAGACAAACGGCCGGAATCCGACGCCCTGCACCTCACCGGTGGCCATTATGCGCAAACGCCGGGGAACGCCGGCCTCACCGGCCGCGCGCAGGAAGTCCGCCATCATGGCGCGTCTTGTCCGTCAGACGGTACGCGCAGACCGACCCGCTTCAGCATCACGTGCTGAGCATTCGCGTCTCCGACATCATCGGACGATTCGATATGGAGCGCGGCACCCTCGACGGGCGTCCCGCGTACTTCCTCTTCGAAATGCTCGCGGAAATGCTCCTGGGAAAACGGCACCAGTGCGCCTATCCACACATGGACGTCGCTCACGCCGTCCGCGCCCACTTCGTGGGCCGCGTGGGCGATTCTTCGCACGAGATCGCGAACCAATCCTGTTTCATGCATCGCTCGAGCCCTCCTTCATGCGTCGCCTGAGCCTGTCCACCTCTGCGACGACCCGATCAGCCACATCGTCCGCAGCGGCGGCGACTTCAGGCGTGATTGCCGCGCCGTGCACGAACGATGCACCTTCGATCGCATAGATCACGATGTCCCGCGACGCGGTACCCAACGCTTCGGCCAGCGCGATCGCCTCCGCAAGGCCAAGCCCGTGACTGGACGAGAACGACGCGTCCTGCTCGAGCGCCTGCTCTGCCAGATCGATCCGGCTGACCCGGCCTGGCGAGCCCGCCGGCGCGGCAGCGTCGATGCAGACCAATGCGTCGATATCGGCCATGTCGTCGCCGATATCCATCACGTCGCCGCCGCGCGTCAGCAGCGAGACGTCGGCCGGCAAGCGGCCGGCGAGCCGCTTCACGACGAGACAACCGATGCCGTCGTCGCCGCGGTCCGGATTGCCAACCCCGATGACCCGCACGCTGCGGATCGCGGGTCGCCCGACCTGCCGTTCGATCGTGCCCGTCATGTTCGCTTCACCGTGAAGTTGAGGAAATGGGCGGAACACGAGATGCACGGATCGTGATTTCGAATCCCGCGCTCGCACCGATCGCGGATGACGTCGTCGGGCGCGTCGACGAGCGGCGCCGCCAGCGCGGCGAGATCCGCTTCGATGCTAGGCTGGTTTTGCGACGTCGGCGGGACGATGCGTGCTTCGCGAATCGTGCCGTCAGCGTCGAACGCATACCGGTGCCAGCAGATGCCGCGTGGCGCCTCGGTGCACCCGCAACCGACGCCTGCGACCGGCTCGACAGGCAGCGCGGCTTGCTCGGGCGGCTCGTATGCGGCGATCAGCCTGAGCGCCTCCTCGCACGAAAAGACGATTTCGAGCGCCCGCACGACGATGCTGCGGAATGGATTGCGACACACCGGGCCGAGCCCGGCGTCGCGCGCGAGCTCGCGCACCCAATCGGGCAGACGGTTGAAGTTCAGCGCGTAGCGCGCGAGCGGCCCGACCAGATATGCGCCGCGTCGCTTGACGTGCGCGTGCAGTGCCGTCGAATGGGCGACGTGCCGTTCCTCGAATTCGGTTTCGAACGCGCTGGCGTCGATGTCGATGTCGCGGCTCGACATCAGACGGCCTTCATTGAGCGGGTATTCGTCCGGGTGGCGCAGCGCGACAAACTCGTAGTCGCGCTCGAAATCGGGGAACGGGAACGTCGCGACCCACCGAACGAGCTCGACGGCCGTTTCGCGTGCCTCCTCGAGGGTCGCCGCGAGCGGCGCGAGGTCGGAGCGCCCGGGCACCCAGTGAAAACCGCCGACCCTGACGTTGACGGGATGAATCTCGCGGCCGCCCAGCACGCGCAACATTGCATTGCCGGCCTTTTTCAACGCGAGGCCGCGCCGCACCGCGTCGCCGTGTGCGCGGGCCATCGTAATCGCGTCCGGGAAGCCGAGAAAATCCGGCGCGTGCAGCATGACGACATGCAGTGCATGGCTCTCGATCCACTCGCCGCAATAGATCAGCCGTCGCAGCGCGCGCAACTGCCCGCCGACCTCGACGCCGAATGCGCGCTCGATCGCGTGAACGGCGCTCATCTGATACGCAATCGGACAGATTCCGCAAATTCGCGCGACGATATCGGGCACTTCGGCATAGCCGCGCCCTCTGAGCAGCGCCTCGAACAGACGGGGCGGCTCGAAGATTCGCAACCGGGCTGACGTGACGCGATCGCCGCGAATGCGCAGGTCGAGCGCGCCTTCCCCTTCGACGCGCGCGAGATAATCGACGTGTATCGTCCGCGTCTTATTCGGCATGACGCTCGCTCTCGCTCGTGAACGGCTCCACCGCCGCATAGAATGTTCGAAACGCCCGGCGAATGTCGCGCGGCGCAGCGCCGCGCGCCTGCCATTCGTTCGCCAGCGCGGGCGTGTTGGGCGTCTCCATCGGGCCGTAGCAGCCATAGCAGCCCCGCCGGAACGACGGACAAAGCGCGCCGCAGCCGGCGTGCGTGACGGGGCCGAGGCAAGGGGTGCCCTGCACCAGAACGCAGACGGCGCCGCGCGTCTTGCATTCGATGCAGACGCTGTGAGCGGGGATCGCGGGCTTGCGGCCCACGATGAACGCGGCAATCACGTCGAGAAGTTGTCCCTTGTCGATCGGGCAGCCTTGCAGTTCGTAATCAACCGGAACGTGTTCGGAAATCGGCGTGGATGTCGCCAGCGTCTCGATGTATTGCGGCGACGCATAGACCATGGAGACGAACTCGTTCACGTCGGCGAAATTGCGCAAAGCCTGAATCCCGCCCGCCGTGGCGCACGCGCCGATCGTGACGAGATACCTCGATTGCCGACGCACCTGCCGAATGCGTTTCGCGTCGTGCGCGGTCGTGATCGAACCCTCGACGAGCGAAAGGTCATAGGGGCCGCCGGCAACGGTACTCGATGCCTCGAGGAAGCTCGCGATATCGACGGAATCAGCCAGAGCCAGAAGCTCGTCCTCGCAGTCGAGCAGCGACAGCTGACAGCCGTCGCATGACGCGAATTTCCAGACAGCAAGCCGCGGACGACGTCGCTCACGCACGTCAGATCTCCCGAACCGCGAAGATGCGGGCAATCGCGTCGTACCGCATGACCGGGCCATCCTTGCAGACGAACGTCGGGCCGAACTGGCAGTGGCCGCAGTGGCCGACCGCGCACTTCATGTTGCGCTCCATCGACAGGTAGATGCGATCGTCGGACACGCCTCTTTCCTTCAGCGCGGCGACCGCAAAGCGCATCATCACCTCCGGTCCGCAGACCAATGCCGTTGCCTCGCGCGGATCGAACGCCGCGCGCGCGATCAAGGCGGGCACGACGCCGACGTTGCCGCGCCAGCCGGCATCCGCATGATCCACGGTCACGTCGACTTCGATGTCCAGATACCGGCTCCATCGTTCGAGCTCGCGACGATAGAGGATTTCGCGAGGATGGCGGCAACCGAACAGAATCGCGACCCGGCCGAACCGCCTGCGGCTCGCCATGATTTCGTAAATCGCCGGCCGCAGCGGGGCGAGTCCGAGCCCGCCCGCCACGATCACGACGTCCGTGCCGGCTGCGGCGTCGATCGGCCAGCCGACGCCGAACGGCCCGCGCACGCCGAGGGTTGCGCCCGGCGAGAGCCCGGCGAGTGCGCGGCTGACCGCGCCGACCTCGCGGATCGTGTGCATGAACGTTGCATCGTTCGCCGGGTCGCCACTCGTGCTGATCGGCACCTCGCCAATTCCGAACACGTACAGCATGTTGAACTGCCCGGATGCGATCGGCGCCCGCGTGCCCGACAACGGCACGATCTCGAGCGTGGCGGTATCCCGAAGCTCCCGATGCCGCCGCGCGACACGGTAAATACTTGGCACGAGCGGATCGTCGGGCGGCGCGCCGGCTGCATCAGTGCTTTCCATAGACGTCCAGGATCTGCATACGGGTGGCATGTAATCGCTGCGCGAGGATCGGCAAGAAGCGCTTCATCATCTGATAGCCGAAATCGTGATCGCGCTCGCACTTTTCGCGCAGGCATGCGGCGTCGATGCCGATCAACCGGGTCAAGTCCAATGCCCGCGCATCGAACATCCATCGATAGGGAGGAATGAGCCAGGAGGCGCCCACGATCTCGCCTACGCCGATGGTCTCGACTATGACAGGCTTGCGTCCGGGAGAGGAAATCTCCAGTGCAATGCGGCCGTGACGGATCAGGAAGAACTCGTCCGCGGGCTCGCCCTCGCGAAAGACATACTGGCCTGCTTCGAAACGGCGATTGCGCGCGCAGCCCTGAACGATTTCAAGATGCCGCGCGTCGAAGCCGGCAAAGAACGGATGCTCTGCAAGAATGTGCTCAAGCCCTTCCATCCGGCTCCTCCCGCGCGGCCCTGGATGAGCCCCGGATTGCCGCAACCTCTTCCGTGATATCGATACCGACCGGACACCAGGTGATGCAACGTCCGCAACCGACACAACCCGACGTGCCGAACTGGTCGATCCAGCTCGCAAGCTTGTGCGTCAGCCATTGGCGGTAGCGGGCCGCCGCCGTGTGACGCACGCTGCCGCCGTGCAGATGAGAGAAATCCAGCGTGAAGCACGAGTCCCATTTGCGCACGCGCTCGGCCTGCGTTCCCGCGAGATCGCCATGGTCCTCGACGGTCGTGCAGAAGCAGGTCGGGCATACCATCGTGCAATTGCCGCAGCTCAGGCATCGATCCGCGACGTCATCCCAACGCGGATGATTCGGGTTGTCCTGAAGAAGCGACTTGATACCGTCGGTTTGCATCGCGCGTCCCATCTGGCCGGACGCTTGCTCGACCACCGCCCGCGCCGCGTCGAGGTGCGCGGCGGTCGCGGGGCGGTGCGGAATGCCCTCGACAAGCGCTGCCCCCGCGTCGCTGCCGACCTCGACGACAAAGTCCTCGCCGGCGGCGGGCGGCAACTCCGTCAACGCCAGGTCAAAACCGGAATCGACCGCCGGTCCGGTTCCCATGGACGCGCAAAAGCACGTCCCGCCCGCCTGGCTGCAGTTGACCGCGACGATGAACACATCACGCCGGCGCTGAGCGTAGCGCCGATCGATGTAGCGGCCTTCACAAAAAACGCGATCCTGAATGGCGATGGCGTGCAATTCGCACGCTCGTACGCCGATGAACGCGAGCTTGCGCGATTCGTCCGCGCCGGGCACGATGCTGACGCCGATATCGGTATCGACGGCCGCAAACAGGCGCTCGATCGGAGGATGCAGAAAGCGCTTCCACGAATGCGGCCCGACCGCGAATCCGAACAGGGCTTCGTCATCGCGCCGCTCGATGCGATAGTGCCCCGCATCCTGTCGGTCGGTCCAGCCAACGGGAAAATCGTCGACGGAAGCCACGTCGTCATAAATGATCGCCCCGTCACGAACGGTCGGCCCCATTATCCGGTAGCCGGTTCCGGCGAGCACGTCAATCAGCGTCTGAACCCCTGCCCGGTCGACCGCAACCGGATGCACTTGCGTAGACGAATGCGCTTTCATTGTGGCACGCCGAGAATGAAGCGGTGCGGGTAACCGAGTGGCTCGCGGCGGCACCCGGTTCCAGCCATCTGCCGGGAGTGGCCTTCATCCTTGAACTCGCGAGTTCCAACAAGAAGGTGCCGAACACCTTTCTCGTATCAAGGCTAAGTAGAAAGTGCCTGAACTTTTTGACCTGCATCAACCACTCCACGTGGAGCAGGCCAGCCTCGTCGACCATCGCGATTTCCCAACCGAAACCGGGACGGAATCCGGCCGGCCTCACCTCGCCAGACCCCGTCGGGATGGCTGGCACGCATGGTGCGGCCGGTCGCTCCCGGTCGGATGCAGGTCGACTTTCCGACGATGTACGGCCGGGGTACTTCCCTCATTGAGGAAGCCCGCAAGGTTGATCCCGGCATGAAAAACCGACAAACGCGGTTCCCGGCCCCGAGCCTGCATCCGTTCTCAACGCGCCGGACGCCATCGCGCGCTTTTCGTTTCTCTACCGCAACCCTGCGAGATCCGGGCGGCTCTATCGTGTATTCCCGGCATTTGACAAGCAACCGTACTCGTCATGGCGTCGAATCGATATCCCACCGTCCCGGATCGGCGCCGCCGGCCGGGACATCGCGCATGTGGCGGAAAGCGCTGCGCCGCACTGCGGGTTCGAGTTCGCCGGCGCCCGCGTCGCGATCCATGGATACGGCGCAGTAGGCCGCCACGCGGCGCGCTTCCTCGCACGGAGAGGAGCGACCGTCGTCGGCGCGGCCGATTCGGCCGGCACGCTGGCGGACGCCAGCGGCATCGATCTCGCGTGACGCGACACGCCGAAGGCACAGGGAAAGTTGGCGCTCGACCATCCGCGTGGAGAAAAACTCGGGCGCGACGCGATCGTCGATATCGAATGCGAAACCCGGCTCCCCGTCACGTGCCCGGACGTCGTGCATGAGGACAACGTCGCTCGGCTCAAGACTCGCCTCGCGATTCAGGGCGCGCCGCCGCCGACAAGCGCCGCGGCCCGGCCTATTTACCGGTTCGCGCGGGACCGACACGGGCCGCGCCGGCTTCGGGCGCGTGCCCAGCCTGTTCGTCCTCTACGTCTCGTTCCGCGGCAGCCACACGCCGCTTGACCGCGATGAAGCTGTCGGGGCTCACCGAGATCGAGTCGATCCCGCATGCAACGAGAAACGCCGCGAACTCGGGATGATCGCTCGGCGCCTGTCCGCACAGGCCGACTTTGGCGCCCGCCTCGTGTGCCGCCTCGATCACACTGGCGATCATCCATTTCACGGCGTCATCCTGCTCGTCGAAGAGCTCCGCAAGCTCCGCCGAATCGCGATCGACGCCGAGCGTGAGCTGCGTCAGGTCGTTGCTGCCGATCGAAAACCCATCGAAGCGCTTCGCGAATGCCTTCGCGAGAATCACGTTCGACGGGATCTCGCACATCACGTAAACCTCCAGACCTGCGTCGCCGCGTTTCAGTCCGTTCTCGCTCAACGCCTCCAGCACGCGATCGGCCTCCTTAGTGGAGCGGCAAAACGGAATCATCACGATCACGTTCCCGAAACCCATTTCGTTGCGCAGACGCACGATCGCGCGGCATTCGAGCGCGAAACCGTCCCGGTAGCGCGGCGAGTAATAGCGCGACGCGCCCCGGAACCCAAGCATCGGGTTTTCCTCTTGCGGCTCGAACTGGGCGCCGCCGATCAGGTGCGCATACTCACTGGTCTTGAAGTCGCTCATGCGCACGATGACCGGATCGGGATGACACGCCGCCGCGATGCGCGCCAAGCCGCGCGCGAGCCGGTCGACGAAGTACGCGGTCTTGTCTTCGTAGCCTGCCGTCAACGCCGCGATCGCCTGCCTGGCTTCCTCGTCCTTCAGTCCTTCATAGCGCGCGAGCGCCATCGGGTGGACCTTGATGTGGTTGCTGATGACGAATTCCATCCGCGCCAGCCCGATGCCGTCAGCGGGAATTCGCCACCAGCGGAATGCCGCAGCGGGGTTCGCCAGATTCAGCATCACCTGAGTGCGCGTGGCGGGAATGCCGTTGAAATCGATCTCCTCGATTTCGTATTCCGCGATACCTTCGTAGACGAATCCCTCCCCGCCTTCCGCACACGACACCGTCACCTCCTGCTGGTCGTGAAGCACGTGACTCGCGTTTCCTGTGCCCACGATGGCCGGCAACCCGAGCTCGCGGCTCACGATCGCCGCATGCGAAGTACGGCCGCCGTGATCGGTGATGATGGCCGCGGCGCGACGCATGATCGGCACCCAGTCGGGGTCGGTCGTCTGCGTGACGAGAATCGCGCCGTCGACGAAACGCGCGATGTCGCGCGCACTGTCGATCACGCACACGCTGCCGGTCGCGACGGCCTCGCCGACGCTCGTGCCCGACAGCAGCCTGCGGCCGGTCTTGCCGATGCGATAGGTCTTCACGGCGCTCGCCTCACGCCGCGACTGTACCGTCTCGGGGCGCGCCTGCACGACGAACAGCTCGCCGCTCGCGCCGTCCTTTGCCCACTCGATATCCATCGGCTGGCCGTAGTGCGCCTCGATCACGCAGGCCCAGCGCGCGAGCGTCAGAATCTCGGGGTCCGACAGCACGAAGGCGACGCGCTCGGCCTTCGACGTCGGTACGTTACGGGTCGGCGCGTCGCCATCGCGCGCATAGATCATCTTGTACGCCTTCTCGCCGAGGGTCTTGCCGATGATCGGTGTCAACGACGGCTCGCCGAGCAGCGGCTTGAACACCTCGTACTCGTCGGAGTCGACTGTGCCTTGCACGACATTCTCACCAAGGCCCCACGCCGCACTGATCAGCACCACCTTGTCGAAGCCGGTCTCGGTGTCCAGCGAAAACATCACGCCCGCGCCGCCGAGATCGGATCGCACCATGCGCTGCACGCCGATCGACAGCGCGACTTGCAGATGATCGAAGCCCTTCTCCGCCCGATAGCTGATTGCCCGGTCGGTAAAGAGCGACGCGTAGCAACGACGACAGGCATCGAGCAACGCGCGCTCGCCGCGCACGTTGAGATAGGTTTCCTGCTGGCCCGCGAAGCTGGCATCCGCGAGATCCTCGGCCGTGGCGCTCGAGCGTACGGCTACATCCACGTTCTCTTGCGCGGCAAGCCGGCACAGTGCGCCATACGCGCTTCGAATCGCGTCGGCGATGTCCGCCGGCCATTCGCCGCGCAGGATTGCACGACGGATGGACGCGCCCGCTTCCGCCAGAGATACCTTGTGCGCGTCGAATTCGTCGAGTGCACCCCGAATGATCTGCAGCAATCCGTTCGCGTCGATGAAGCGCCGATACGCATCGGCCGTCGTCGCGAATCCGGGTGGCACCCTCACGCCTTGCGCGGACAGGTTGCCGACCATCTCGCCCAAGGACGCGTTCTTGCCGCCGACACGCGGCACGTCCCCACGCCGCAGGTCATCGAACCAGACAATATGCTTGATCTCGTCAGTCATCACGATTCTCCCTGGCGCGTTGACGGAAATGGAAACGGCTACGCGGCGTTAAATGCTGAGATGGACTTGGAATACCCACGGTAGGCCATGCGGTCCCCAGCGGCCGGATCTTTCGGCAGCTTCAGGTACGCGGGCCGAAAACCCAGGCACGCCGTGCGGCGAAGACACCGGCAGGAGAGGTATATCGCCGCCAATCGCCACGAGGAAATCGGGATTGAAGGACGACGGTGCGTAGCTCGCGATTCCACGGAAAAACGCCGCAGCCTCGCCGCTCACCCCAGGCCCGCCAGTGTGCGTCTCGAGCGGGCCTGCCGTGTCGGAGCGGGCCGGCAAGTCACCGGTTCGCTCGCCGCGCGTGATTCGTTCGGCTGGCGTGTAGATCGCGCTGACACCCGGAGATGGCGGCCAATAGGCCGACATGGCGATTGGGCCTTCCGGGCCGAGCACGAACGATGGACACGCCCGACGCGAGAGCGATAGGGGACGCGTGCATTGCGCAAATTCAGGCCGCCAGTTCATGGCCAATCCCCTGTCGAACTGTCTCACGACGAGGGCGTTGCACCGCACGCTGAAGCAGCGCGTTCATCGTGCGGCACGGATAGTCCTCGATGAAGGCAAGCGTGACATCGCCATACTGCGGCGAATTGATGAAGATCAATCATGGGTGGGCGGGAAGAAGCGAACGGGTCGAGGCTTGTTTGCACAATCCGCCCACGCGGCGGCTGTGAGCGTGATGCTGGCCGCATACATGCTGACCGGGAAGTTTCTCGTCGCGACGCGATCCGCAAAAGTCGGATGCGGATCACATGAAAGCACGCCCTCCGCAGCTTCGATCTGACCTAGCGACGTTCGATGGATTCCGGGCGGCCGTACGGCCGCCCAAGCGATGGCCTGGCCTGGCGGCTGCATGCGCATGCGTTGCGGCAAGGGGCGACGATGGCATCCGCGATGCATCAATACCGCAGATACGTTGCACGCTCGCGCGCGAATGCGGCGTTCTGCGTACCCACGGCCTTCTCGATCTCCTCGAGCGGATGCCCGTCGTTCAGCATCTCGGCGATGACGCGCGAACCGACCGACGCGCGAATCGCGTCGATCCGGAAGTGGTCCGGATAGCGTCGATGCAGCGCGAACGCCAGCGCGAGCCCAAGCGCCCCTGGCTGCGAGCGCCCCGGCGTTCGCGCGATCCGAACACCCTCGCACAGCGCGCCGCGATGGGGGACCTCCGTCGGCACGAACCGGGCCGGCGCGAAAGTCGCATTCAAGTGCATCGTGCTGAGGTCATCGGCAAGCGCGCGGCCGTCGATCCAAGGCGCGCCGACCACGCCGAACGGGGTCGCGGTGCCGCGCCCGACGCTGACGTCCGCGCCTTCGACTAGGCCGACGTCCGGATACAGCGACAGCGCGTCAAGATCGCGCAGGTTCGGCGATGGCGGCACCCAACCGAGCCCGGTGTCGTCGAAGCGCATCGCGCGCCGGTAGTTCTGCATAGGCACGACGACGAGTTTCGCGCCGATCCGGCGCCGCTCATTGAACAGTTGCGCCAGTTCGCCGACTGTCATGCCGTGCACCAGCGGCAGCGAATAATAGTTCGTGAAGGTTTCGGCATCGGGGTCCGATACCGGTCCGCCGGCAAGGTCCGCGCCAAGCGGATTCGGTCGGTCAAGCACCACGACCGGGATGTGCGCGGCCGCGGCGGCTTCGAGGGCGTAGCCGAGTGTCGCGATGTAGGTAAAGAATCGCACGCCGGCATCCTGGAGGTCGAAGACGAGCACGTCCACGTCCTTCAACGCCGCCGGCGCAATCCTCCGGCGTTCGCCGTAAAGACTGCGGACCGCCACGTTCGTGCGCGCGTCAACGGTATCGCCGAACGTCGTGTCGACATCGGTATCGATGCCGTGCTCCGGCGCGAAGATCGCCGTGAGCCGTGCCCCGGGCGCCTGCGCAAGCAGGTCGATCGTCCGTCGGCCTTCGCGATCGAAGCCGCTGCGGTTCGTGACGACGCCGATGCGTTTGCCGGCCACGGCCGCGAATCCGGTCGCCGCGAGCACGTCGATGCCGACCAGCACCTTGCCCGTCGACGCCGGCAGGCGCGCCGCCTGCGCGACGGCCGCCGCCATCGCGGGCACGCGCATGGCGATCTGCGCGCCCGATACCGGCGGTGTGCGGCTCGACACGATGCCCAGCACCTGTGCGCGCAACGGCTGCGCATCGCCCGTCGCGTCCGGATACAGGCGGCTCGTCAGCACGATGACGAAGCGGCGGGTGACGAAGTCGATCCACAGACCGGTGCCCGTATAGCCGAGATGAGCGATCGCGCCCGCCGCTGGCAACCGGTAGCGGTTGGCGACGAGCGGCGGCTGCAGCGCCCAGCCCGCGGTGCGCGCGTCGCCTTCGGCATCGAGCGTCGCCGGCGTTTGCAGCACGGAGACGCTGTCGCGCCGTAGGATGCGCCGGCCGTCGAGTGCGCCGTCATGCAGCAGCATGCGCGCGAAGCGCGCGAGATCGTCCGCGGTGGAGAACAGCCCCGCGTTGCCCGACACGCCGCCCATTGCCGCCGCGATCGGGTCGTTCACGCGCGCGTGCGCGCTACCCTCCTGCCGCGCGCTCGTGGGCGCGATGCGCGGGCGTGCAAGGATACCGGGCCTGAACCGCGTATCGTGCATGTCGAGCGGTGCGAAGACGTGGGCCATGCACCATGCGTCCAGCGGCTCGCCGCTTGTGCGCGCGACGATTTCGCCGAGCGCGACGTAATTGATGTCGCTGTAGACCACGCGCGCGCCCGGCGGCGTGATCGGCGACATCGCCTCGACGTCGGCCAGGACCGCCGCGCGGGAGCGCAGCGCCCGCGCCGACGACACGCCGGCCGGCAGGCCCGACGTATGCGCGAGCAGCTGCCGGACCGTGATGCCGTCCTTGCCGTGCGCGGCGAATGCCGGCCAGTAGCGGGCGGCAGGCGCGTCGAGCGCCAGCCTGCCGCGCTCGGCGAGCTGAAGGATCGCCGTCGCGGTGGCGACGGCCTTCGTCAGCGACGCGAGATCGAAGATCGTGTCGGCCGTCATCGCTTCCGGCACGGGCGCTGTCGTACGCATGCCGCTTACGAGCCGATAGCGGACGCCTTCGGCGTCGCCGACGAGGACCACCACGCCGGCGACATGGCGATCCGCGATCTCCGACGCCATCGCGGCGGCGACCGTGACCGCCGCCTGCCGGTCCGCGTCGCGAAGCGCCGCCGCGTGTTCGGCCGCACCGGCATCGGCGGCCGGCGACGCCAGCACCAGCGCCAGCAGCATTCCGGTCAGCGCGGCAGCGCGTCCGGCTCGTAGCGATTGCGCGGATTCCATAGCATCCACCCGTCTGTGCCCGCGGCGTCGGCCGCATCCGCTTGCGCACGGATTTCGTCGGCATCGAACACCCGATGATCGAACGCATAGTCGCGAAACGCCTGCAGCCATGGCCGAAAACGCACGCCATCGGGGCCAGTGCGACGCTTCGCCTCCTCCAGCGACCGAGAAATGATCTCGCCGGGATGGTCGGTGGGCTTTCGGCAGCCCGGCAATCCCCACGTGAACCCGGACGGATACAGCATCGGCGAAATGTAGTCGACGACCTGCCCGAACGTCTCGAGCCGCTGCCCGATCGCGGTGTCGTTGAAATTCCAGCAGACGTAGCCGAAGATGTCCGCCGACACGTAGAGGTTGTAGGGCTGCAGGCGCTCGCGCGCCCCCGCCAGGAAACCCGTGATTGCCGCCACGCGGTTGACTTCGGTGTTGGCCTCGCCGAACCGCAGGCCGTTGGCGTCCGGAAACCGCAGGTAGTCGAACTGGATCTCGTCGAAACCCATTCGGGCGGCCTCTTCCGCGACGTCGTAGATGTGTTCCCATGCGGCGCGCTCGGTCGGATTGATCCAGCGCTGCTGTTCGCGGTCGCGCCAGACCTCGCCGGCGGCATCGTGCACGGCCCATTGGGGATGCGCGCGAGCGAGCGAGTCGTCCTTGAACACGACGATGCGCGCGATCAGGTAGAGGCCGCGCGCATGAAAGGTCTTGAGCAATGCCGGCAGGTCGGCTGCCGGGCGCCGCTCGCCGCCGGGAACCGGGTCGGCCGCGCCGGCGATTTGACGCGCGAGGCTGCGGTAAGGCGTCATCCCGCTGTCGTCCTTCACGTCGATCACGAGCGCGTTGATGGCCGTCTTGCCCCGCAGCGCCAGCGCCGCATCGCGCAGCGCGCGGTCGTTTACGCCGTAAGCAGACAGATAGACGGCCTTCGGGCGCAGCGCCGTCATGCGGACCGTGCGCGCGACGTCGTGTCCGTCCAGCGTGATCTCCGCGCGCGCGTAGCCCGGCGTCCGCACGCTGACGTTCGCCCCGCTGCCGTCCGCCGACACCGTGAACTTGCCGGCGGCGTCGGCGATCCGGCCCTCGCCCGCCGCGTAGCCGATCGCGCCGGCCAGCGGGCGGCCGCTCGCGGCGTCGACGACCGTGATCGTCACCGTCGCCGCATGCGCGGCGAGCCCGGTCAGCCCGGTCAGCCCAGCGAAAAGCAGCACGAGCCACACGATCGCGCGATTAGCCATGCGCGCCTCCGGCGGTGCACAGCAGGCCGTCCATGCAACGCGCGCCCCATGCATCGGTCATCAGGACGCGCGGCAACGCCATCGGCGGGTTGGTCTCGCGCACCGGCCACGCATCGACCATGAACGCGGCGGCGCAGCCTTCGCGAGCGGCAAGCTGCTCCGTTTCCACGTCGTGGATGCCGAACGGCCAGGCCAGCAGCCGGACCGGCTTGCCGGTTTCGGTCTCGAGCCGATCGCGGGAGCAGCTCAATTGCCAGGACACGAAGCGCCGGAAATCGTCCGGCATGCACCGAGCGCGCTCGGTCGCAAGATTCGGATGCCGGTACGTATGGGACTCGATGTCGAATTCGCCCGATCCGGCGAGCTTGCGCAGTCGATCCCACGCCATCGCGCAGCTTGCGTTGGAAATCGCCGTCGGATAGATGAAGTGCGTGACGGACACCGGATGTCGCGCGAGGTTCGGGCGCAGCACGTCATGGACGGAGCGATGGCCGTCGTCGACCGTGATCGCGGCAGCGCGTGCCGGAACCGCGCCAGCTTCGCCCGCATGCCAGCGCACGACGTCGGCGAGCAGCGCGATGCGGTAGCCGGCCGCGTCGATTGCTTGCAGCTGATCGCGGAACGTGCTCGTACGCACCGTCATCGAATCTGCCCGTTCGCTCGCGAACCGGTGATAAACGAGGATCAGCACGCGCCGCGGCAGCGGCGTGACGTCACCGCCGAGCACAGGCGACGGCACAAACGATAGCAGGAACTGGCAGACGATCGACCGGACGGTCACGATGCACCTCACGCAATACTACTTGATCATCCTTGCAGAGTGCGCCGGACGCGCGTTGAGTCAGATCATTCGATCCCGAGGCGCGCGGCGCCGTGGTCACACAACGGCCCCGAAGAGCGCGCCGACCAGGCCCGTGCCCGCCATCGCGAGCACGCCCCACGCGACGACGCGCAGCGCACCGCGCCACGCCGGCGCACCGCCCAGTCTGGCGGACACGGCGCCGACCACCGCGAGCGCGATCAGCGCGACGCCCGCAACGCTCTCGATGACTCGCGGCTGCGGCGCGACAAAGCCGGCGGCGAGCGGGCCGGCCGCGCCCGCCGCAAAGCTCGCGCATGACGTCAGCGCCGCCCTGACGGGGCGCGCGGACAACGCGTCCGAAATGCCGACGTCATCGCGCAGATGCGCGGCGAGCGCATCGTGATCCATCAACTGCCGAGCCACCTGCCGGGCGAGCGCGGGTTCCAGCCCGCGCTGCGCGTAGATACGCGCGAGTTCGGCGAGCTCTTCTTCATAGTCTTCCCGCAGCGCGCGACGTTCGACATCGATGTCGGCACGCTCGATGTCCGCCTGCGCGCTCACCGACACGTATTCGCCGGCACCCATCGACAACGCGCCGGCCACGAGCCCGGCCACGCCTGCGGTGACGATCTCGCGCGGATGCGATCGGGCCGCGGCGACGCCGACCATCAGGCTCGACATCGACAGCAGGCCGTCGTTCGCGCCGAGCACGGCCGCCCTCAACCATCCCGAGCGATGCGTGCGATGCGTATGTGAGGTCATGTCCTTGCCTCACTGCGGTCAGCGGCCGAAGGTCCGCGTGTGGTCGTCGTAGTCGAACAGCCCCGCATAGCGTCCCCAGTCGATCACGACGCGCAGCGCCTGGTCCGCGTTGCGCTGATCGAGATGGTCCTCCAGTTCCAGCTCGAAGCGCTCGCGCGGCGCGCGGCGGCCCTCGCGCTCGTCCAGCACTTCGCCGACATGCGCGGCAAGCGGCACGAACTGGACGAGATGCTCGCGAAACAGACGCCGGCGTTCGTCGTCGCCGCTGCGCGCGAACACGTGGCCCGCTGCAGTCAGCCGGATCGTGCGCTCGCGCCATTCGGCGAATTCCAGGATGTGTAGCGCCGCCGCAAGCGGAAACAGCGCGTCGATCCGCAGCGCGAGCGTCGACGCCAGTTTGCCGAGTTCCGCGTGACCGTCGTGCGGCCCGGCGGCAAGCGCTTCGATGAAGCCCACGAGATGGTGGCTCGACACGTCGGGAAGGTGCATCGCCAGGCCGCCGCGGGTTGCGCCCTGGCCGTCGTGCGCGTCGGCGATGCGCGCGGTCAGCGCCGCGTAGATGTCACCGACGATCGCCTGAAAGGCCGGGTCGCGCCGGTTGCGCGGATGCGGCAGGCCGACCCGCAGCGTCGCCTCGACATGCCCCGGACCGGTGCCCAGCACCTGGATGCGGTCGCACATCAGGACGGCTTCCTCGATGTTGTGCGTGACCATCATCACAGCCTTGATCGGCAGCTGGCGCGCGCCCCACAGATCGAGGAAATCGGTGCGCAGCGTCTCCGCCGTCAGCACGTCGAGCGCCGAAAACGGCTCGTCCATCAGCAGCAGCGTCGGTTCGCTGACGAGCGCGCGCGCGAAGCCGACCCGCTGGCGCATGCCGCCCGACAGCTCGCGCGGAAACGCCGACTCGAAACCGTCGAGGCCGATCAGCTCGATCGCGGCGATCGCGCGCTCACGCGCCGTGTCCGGCGCGACGCTCAACGCATCGAGGCCGAGCTCGACGTTCTCGAGCACGGTGAGCCACGGGTACAGCGCAAACGTCTGGAAGACGACGGCGATGCCGTCCGTCGGGCCGGCGAGCGGCCGGCCCCGATACCGCACCGTACCCGACGTCGGCTTGACGAGGCCTGCGGCGATGCGCAGCAACGTGGACTTGCCTGACCCCGAGCGGCCGAGCAGGCCGAGAATCTCGCCCTCGCGCAGCGTCAGGTCGATGTCCGCAAGCACGCGCAGCGGCTCTCCGGACGGCTTCGCGAAGGATTTGCACACGGCCTCCAGTTCGAGCACGGTCGCGCCCACGTCCACGGCGGGCGCGGCCTCGGTCGATGCTTCATGCCCGGCAAGGTTCGACATGAATGCCTCCGGTAGTCGGTCGTCAATCCAGCCGCGTGCGGCGTTCCGCGAACGCATACATCGGGCGCCACACCAGCCGGTTCATCGCGATCACGAGCATCGACATGACCGCGACGCCGAGCGCGATGCGCGGATAGTCACCGGCATCGGTCATCCGCGCGATGTACGCGCCGAGGCCGCCGGCAGTGAGGCGCGTGCCCCCCCAACTGACCGCCTCCGCGACGATGCTCGCGTTCCATGCGCCGCCGGACGCCGTGATCGCACCCGTCACGAAATACGGAAAGACGCCAGGCAGCATCACCTGACGCCACCATGCGCGCGGCCGGACCCGGAAGCTTTCCGCCGCTTCGCGCATGTCGGCCGGAAACACACTCGCGCCGGCAATCACGTTGAACAGGATGTACCACTGCGTGCCGAGAATCATCAGCGGACACAGCCAAATACGCGGATCGAGCCCGAAGCGCACGATGCAGAACACCGCGACCGGAAACAGCAGGTTAGCCGGGAACGCAGCCAGGAACTGCGTGACGGGCTGCACGCGCTCGGTCAGCGTCGGGCGCAGGCCGACCGCGATGCCGATCGGCACCCAGATCAGCGACGCCAGCACGATCAGCACCGTCACGCGTGCCAGCGTGAGCAATCCTGCGTGCGCGACGACGGCCAGGTCCGTCCATGACAGCGTCGCGCGGCCGAACCGGACGAGCGAGATCGCCGCATAGGCCATTGCCGCGCCGCATAGCGCGAGCCGAAGCAAGTCGCCCGCGCGCCGCGGCATCGCGATGCGGGGCCGCCATGGGAACCCGCCGGGCGTCAGCCGCGCGCGCGCCGCCCGGTGCAGCACGGCGCCGATCGGCGCACGCACGCGCCCGACCCACGGCGAACGCTGGAACAGTTCGAGCACCCAACTACGGGGCGCGACCTGGACGGCCGTGTCGCCGTAGCGGAACCTGTCCGCCCAAGCCACCATTGGCCGGAACAGCAATTGATCGTACAGCACAATCGCGACGCTCATCGCGACGATCGCCCAACCCACCGCGACCAGGTCGCGATGCGCGATCGCTTGCGCGACATAGGAGCCCACCCCCGGTAGGTTCACCTGCAAGCTGCCGACCGCGATCGCTTCAGACGCGACCACGAAGAACCATCCGCCCGACATCGACATCATCGTGTTCCAGATGAGCCCGGGCATCGCGAACGGCACCTCGAGTCGCCAAAAGCGCTGCCATGCGGACAGCCGGAAGCTGCGGCTCGCCTCGTCCAGGTCAAGCGGGACCGTGCGCAGCGCCTGGTAGAAGCTGAACGCCATGTTCCACGCCTGGCTCGTGAAAATCGCGAAGATCGCCGCGCATTCCGCGCCGAGCATGTTGCCCGGAAACAGCGACAGGAAGAACACGACGGTAAACGACAGGTAGCCGAGGATCGGCACCGATTGCAGCACGTCGAGCAACGGGATCAGCACCATTTCCGCACGGCGGCTCTTGGCTGCGGCCGTCGCGTAGGTGAACGTGAACGCGAACGACGCGACGAGCGCCGCGAACATCCGCGCCACGGTGCGCAGCGTATAGCCGGGCAGCGCTGCGGGCGACAGCGAGATCGCAGGCTGGTGCTCGATCGTCAGCGGGCCGGTCATCTGGCGCGCGGCCGCGCCGAGCAGCATCAGGAAGCCGAACACGAGCAGCGTCGCGACGACATCCCGCCAGCCTGGCGCCGACAGCGTCCATCGCCCGCCCCGCAACACTTCCGCATGATGCTCCACGCCGCGTCTCCTGCCGGTTACGGCGATTCATCTTCGCGGAGCGCCGGGCCGTGGCGCTTGACGTGCGTCAAGCACGCCGTCGGTCTCGTGCGTCGGTATCGTTTTCGCCGACTGCTAGCCGGACCGAGCCGCCATGCTGCGTGCCCCTTCCGCGCGGAATTGATGTCCGTCAACGCATCGTCGCGGCCACGGTCCTAGATTCGCAATGGGAACCGCCCGCGCACGGCTCCGCGCACGCCGGAACGACAGGTGCATGCGCGCCAGCGGGCGTCCGCCAGCCCGGTCGCGGGCGTATCGCAATCGCCGCTTGCCCCGACGCATAGGCGAGCACACGACGTGACAGCCGGAATCGCCCTAACGGCACCCGCCCATTTGTGCTCAAGACCTATCTGCCCAACTACCTGGCGCTCTGCGAGACGCGGCAATTAGCGTCCGGAAGCGCCCTGGCATAGGAGCCGGTTGATTTGCCGACCCTGGCCGGCATTCCTTGCCGCAGCCGTCTGCCGGTCAAGGTACCCCGCCCAACCGATCGCGGCGATCCATGTCCATATCTGCGAGGACTTGCTGGTACCGGTTTCTTCGTCGTACGCGGCTCTCGCGGGCGCAACGGTGCGAGTTAACCTCTCCCCGCATCGAATGCGATCCGTCGCAGAGGCGGCGTACCGGCGCGGGCGCGTCGGCAACCAGCCCGCCCGTTGCCCGGCCGAGTACGCATACAGTCGCGCGGTCGAATCGACGACCGGTCACCCCGGTACGGTCATGCCGACTTGCTTGAGAAAGGCGTGTTGCTTGCGGACACGTCCGCCCTATCTCACTTTCGTGAAAGCCGCGCCACTCGGCTGCCGCATCACTCGGCTTTCATCGAATAATCGCCGCGAATCGGGCGTGGAGATCGAGGATGGCCGGGCGCCGACTCGTCGCGCGACGCTTCAATCTGATGCGCCGTCGACAGGATCAGCATGAATTTCCGCGCAACTGCAATGTTGCGCGATATCGGTCGCCCGATGCACTTTGCGCCCGTTGATTCAGGTCAACTCACATGAGCAGCCGTTCGATCAAATATCAGCATCCGTGGTCGGTCGTCTTCCCGTCCGCACTTCGACGCAGCCGAAATCCCGACCCCGTTGTTTCCCGCATCTTCGAATGGGAGGCGTATCGTGCTTGCCAAATCACTGGTTTTTCATCAGGCTGCGCGTCAGCGGCTGCTAAAGGGCGTTAACGCCATGGCCGAAGCAGTCAGGGTTACGCTCGGACCGGGCGGGCGCAATGTGATCGTCGAGCTGCCCGGCACAGCGCCGCCGCTCGTCGCCAATTCAGGTGCCGTCGTCGCGACTTCCATTGATTTGCCCGATCCGTTCGAAGCAATGGGCGCGCGCTTGCTGCGCGAAGTCGCGACACGCACAAGCGAAGTGGCGGGAGACGGAACGACCACAGCTACGACGCTCGCCCAGGCGATCGTGGTCGAGGGCATCAAATGCGTGACGGCCGGGCACGATCCCATGGCGCTCAAGCGTGCGATCGAGGCGGCCGGGAAAAATGTGATCGCCGAATTGCACCGCATCGCCCGTCCGTGCGCGAGCGCCGACGAAATGCGCCAGATAGCGACGATATCCGCGAGTGGTGACATCACGATCGGTGCCATCGTCGCGCAAGCCGTGGAGCGCGTTGGGAAGGAGGGCGCGATCAGCATAGAAGACGGCACGACGCTCGATGACGAACTCGAAACCGTGGATGGCTCGCTAGTCGAACGCGGCTATCTGTCGCCGCTGTTCGTCGAACCGGACAGCCACCACGTCGTGCTCGAAGAACCACGCATTCTACTTTGCGACATGAACGTCAGCGGGATCGGGCAGTTGTTGCCGCTGCTCGACGCCCTCAGTAGCACCGGCAAGCCGCTACTCGTCGTCGCGAACGAAGTGGAAGGCGAAGCGCTGGCCACCCTCGTCGTCAATCATCTCCGCGGCACTCTGAAATCCTGCGCGATTCGCTCCCCCGGATTCGGCGAGGCGCGCACCGAGCAGTTAGCCGATCTCGCGGCGCTCACGGGCGCGACAGTCATTTCCCCTCAGACAGGACGCACGCTCGAGCGCACGACGCTCGACGAGCTCGGTGCCGCACGCCGTGTCGAAATCTCCCGTGATACGACGACGATCATCGCCGGACGGGGTGAGCGCAAGCACATCGACGATAGAATTCGCGTGCTGCGTACTCGGCTCGATGCGATGCCGCCGGGCTACGAACGCGACGCGGTGGCCCGCCGCCTGACTAAGCTCGCGGGCGGCGTCGCGGTGATTCGGGTTGGAGCTGCGACGGAAACCGCGCTGCGTGAACGCAAGAATCGCTTCGAGGACGCGCTGCATGCGACACGCGCCGCGATGGAGGAAGGCATCGTGCCGGGCGGCGGCGTCGCATTGCTACGCGCACGCCGCACGCTCGAGCAAGGCGGTGCTGGCTTCACGGACGCGCAGCGCACGGGCGCTCGCATCGTCCACGATGCCCTTGCTTCGCCGCTGCGCCAAATCGCCGAGAACGCCGGCGCCGATGCGCAGGCTGTCGTGCATACGGTAGACGCAGCGTCCGGGGCGTTCGGCTATGACGCCGCCAATGCCGTATATGGCGACATGATTGCGGCCGGCATCGTCGATCCTGTCAAAGTTGCGCGCTCGGCGCTGCAGAATGCGATCTCCATCGCCTCGTTGCTGCTGACGACCGACTGCATGATCGCGCGCCGCTGGCCCTTCGCTCAGGCAATGGGTGCGGCAAGCACGGGACTGTTGGACGGTTGAGACCATCTCGCAGTGACGCTCGACGCCATGCGGCCCACTCGCGGAAAAGATTGGCGACAAACAGCGATTGTCGGAACTCCACACCAATGCAGTCGCGAACCGCGTTGCGATCAGCTCCGACTGTACGCACAGCTGCGCCACGAATGTAGTCGCAGATTTTGCACGAATCGGACAATTACCCCATCCCAGCCGACACGTTCCATCACACGCGCCCCGATGTTGAAATCGACGAGATGAGCGCGGCTCCGCACGATGTTTTGTGCCCGTCGCATGCAACGGCGCGACCATCGATGCGAACGCTCTCGTCCCCTTCGATGATCACGCAATGATCGTGACCTTCCATCGGGCAGATACAGCGGTCGCCGACGCAGGCCACCGCCCGCCCCATCACTGTCGAGCCTTCGCGGCCCGTTTCGACGCGACCGCCGTGCGAGGTCGAATCACCGATGCGAATCACGCCGCGCATACCGGCTCCTTATCGGAAAGGATTCACGTCCGGTTGCTTCTGCGTCGGCGGGCTCACCATCACGATCGTCGCCGTACCGTTCGGCCGCCGATTGATCGTGGCGCTGGCTCCGCCTTCGTTGTAACCGGCGATCAGGCCGAGTCCGATCTGCACCAACGGCGAGCTAATGCCCGTGTTCCCGATCCGGCGGCCGATGTCGTAGCCTTCCTTCACGTCATCGAGACTCGGCGCGGACGGCCCGCTTTGCGCGAGCGCCTGGTTGATCGGCGCGACCCACGCGCGATCGCCCGTCGTATCATAGAAGATCCGCTTCGGCGTTTCGCCGGTGGGCAGCGTATCGACGGCTTGCTGCCACCCCGCCTTGAGCGCTTGCGCCTGCTGCGCGGTCTTCAGCGGCTTGCCGTGCGCATCGGCGAGCTTCACGTCGATGGGCCGATGCAGGTAGCCGAGCAGCGGCGCGTTGTCGAATTGCTTCACCTGCCAAGTCGTCCAGCGCACCGGGATGTACGGCGTCGGATTGAACTCGCCCGGGCCTTTGTTGCTGATCGTTTTCCAGAAATCGGGGAGTTGTGTCTGCCACCATTGCGCCGACATGAAGCCGAGAAAAGCGCGCGGATGGATGCCCGCCGCCTTCTGCTGCTCTTGATAGTACGCTTCAAAGCTGCCCGGCCCTTCTCCGTTGTTCCTCTCCCAGAAGAAATTCCACAGCTTGGTAATATCGTATTCGGTCGTGTTCTTGTCGACGTTTTCCGTCTGCTCGACGGCGTAGGGACGAATCAGTTGGTCGACGCGATCCGAGCGGGACACGAGCATCGCGACCATGCTGTCCGGCATCGTAGGAAGGTTGGACTGCTTGAACGTGTCCACGTAGCCGGGTGTCTGATTGAGTTTGCGGGTCGCCGCTCCATCAAACGTGACGATAACCGCCTCGGGCACGTCCGGATGTGCGTCGAAGAATGCGAACAGCTTCTCGATGATGGTTGCACCGTCGTCCGTGTTCGCGTCTTCTTGCCACAGCAAGAGCGTGACGCCTAGGCTTGCCTCCTGTCGAATACCAGAAAGCTCATTAGCTGGCCGACTAACGTGCGGTGCTTTCGGCGGCTCCCAAATGAACACCGGGACCGGCCAATAGTCAACGGAATGATGGGCCGCCAGTTGGAAGCTCAGGCCTGTCCCGACGCCTAGATCAGTCATACGCTCATCTTCATTGGCAGGATAGTCGGCGGAATTTTGCGACATGTATGTGGAGTGATTGTCTGCCTTGGCTTCAATAGCCTTCCAAATCTCTTCATTTGTCTCATTTCCCGTGACGAGCCCCAGGCCACGCACTTCCAACACGAATTTTCCGCCTGACTGAGCGAGCAGTTCCGGGGCACCGTTGTTCCCAGGTAGGACCATAGCCGACATTGTCGGCGCAGTCGATGCCGTGCTTGTGACCGCCGATGCGGGTTCAGCGGAGCCAATATGCAGCCAGACGTAGCTCACGGCGAAGATCGCCGCAACGACACCGAGTGCAACCAATACACCGTTTCGAATGCTACCCACCATGCCTGGCATCTCCTGTCCCGTTGCTTGCCAATAGTGATAATGCCGCGTCATCACGATGATTGTCCAACCCAGCGCGATCAAGATAAACCCAAGTATGTACGGCCAGATACGAGGTTTCATAACACCTCTTCGTCAATCTCACGTTTTCTTCTCAAATTTCACTTCGCTAGCGACCAGCGGCGGTAGAGTGAGCAACACAAACTTCTCAGACGGGAATAAGCCCTTCTGATAGTACTTTGCGCAGGCGTCAATAAAGTCCCGCGTATGACCGTCTAGCCGTGAAAAGCATTTGCAATCTGTGATCTGCTTCTGTGCGCTCGACGTCATCTTCCAATCCGCCATTAAAAGCAACAACTGCCGCCAGTCCGGATCATCCAACGTCACTGCCTGGCCGATCGCGACATCCATCGCCGTGACCCAGCGATGGTTCTCGGAGCTGAGCAGAACCCCCGAATGATAGTTGTTCGCTTCCAATTGATCGGCATCCGTGCCCATCCGCTTGCGGACTTCGTCCGGCGTTTCCTCGCGTTGGATCACGTACGTCTGATACCGTCCGCCCGTGGCGGCCGCCGAGAGAATCGAGCCGAGCGACTGACTCGGCACGATGCGCCAGTTATGCGACTGCTCGTCGATCGGACGGCCTCGATTGAACGTCTGCCTGTGCGGCTCGATGCTGGCGCCCGGGTCATCCGTCGTCGCGACGTCCTTCCATTGGAACTTCGCGTACTGGTTGCCGAGCGCGACGTTTTTCGTCACGTCATCCGGGCGCATCAGCCCGGCGACATCGGCGTGCCCGGGTCGCTGCCCGCCTTTCTTGACCTCGCCACCGTACAGGTCAGGCTCGTACGGCGGGTTTAGTTGCTCGCCGTTGATGAAGCGAATGTCGTTGCGCTTGAACGACGCCTGTAGCGCCATGTTCTTGCTGGACTCGACCACTGAGCCCAACATCGTGCCGTCCGTGTCGGGCCCCGGGGTCAATCGCTGAACCTGGTCCCGGACCGGTACGCGCGCGGGGGGCGTACCGACAGCGACCTTCGACCGCTTCCCTCTGCCGTCCTGGTCGCGTTCCAGTCGCGTCCACATGCGCTGGAAAAAGCGTTTCGGCGCGAGCGTCGTCATTGCCGGCATCGTTTTGCCCTGCTTGGCTGCCGCGCCATCGGCCGGAACGTCGTCGGGCACGCCGAACGTCCCGATCCCGCGTACCTTATCGAGGCCGACCACGGTGTCTTCGGGGCAGAAGTAAAGATAGACCTTGCCCCGGTTATCGCGCTCGTCGAACGTGATCCAGTTCTTGCCACGCTTGTCCAGGCGCTTTCCCTGCGTCTGGCTCCAGTTCCGTCCAGCTCGTCCGCCCGAGCAAACCGAATCGATCATCAGGTCAGCCAAGTCCGGAAGCGTATGCGGCTCGCTCGTCACCGCGTTGACGATGTCGACCAGCGTCTTGAGTTTCGCGTGCCCGGTTTGCTGGCTGCCGTCCTTCGTGAACTGCAGGCTGTACGGCGTGTCGACCATGACGATGCAGTCGACGCAGCGTTGTCCTTGCTGCTTGAGCATCGCCTGCGCGAGCAGCGTGATGATCGTGCCTTGGCTGTGCCCCATCACCGTGATCGTTTCGTGCTTCGGATCGATTCCGTGCTCCAGCGCGAGCGCGGAGGGCTGGATGGCGCGCATTGTCTTGATGAGGTTCGCCAGGCGAGCCGCGGCAAGCACGAAGTAACGGCGGTCAGGCGAGTTGCCGGCGAATATCGTGTTGCCGGCAAGCGCATTTTGCATCACCACGCGCTCGAGCTTGTCCGGTTCGAAGCCGCGGCTGTACATCTGAGGGATGTTGTTGGTCGCGTTGGCGAAGAACCCGCCCCCCTTGCCGAAATGGGCATCGAGCCGGTTCGCGTGGATGTCCTGATACTGGCCGCGCGTCAGCAGATTGCCGTCGCTGTCCGCCACGCGGCTCTTGACCTCGCCCGGCCTGTTCACCTTCGCGATCTCGTTGTCCGCCGCCCGATAGCCCCAGTAAAACGGGAGAAACATGCTGTGGGTGCCGCTAGTTTCTGAGCGTTCGTAAAGGTACATGTCCGGATCACGCAGTATTTTTGCGTACTTTAGCTTTTCCCCTTTCTGTTGCGCCGCCGACGCACTCGCATACCGCTGACCGTATTCACCCGGCCGCAGATCGCTTCGCGACAGGCGCTCATTGAGCCCTTGGCAGAGCCCGCGCTCAACGGTCGCATAGGCCGCACCCGGATCGTTGACGCCATGAATGAAGATCACCACGCCCGGAAGATCGGCCGGAACCTGAACGGGCCGATCGCCCGGCCGATTCGCCATCGTAACGCCCGCCCCGTGGGCGGCGGTGAAACACTGATCGTTGATACCGTTCATCGTTCGCTCGGGTTCAAAGCTTCGGCTTCAGATAGTCGATCTTCGCGATACGCATCGCGTCGTCCTTGACCAGATCCGTCAGGCCGCTCGCATCGGTCTTGCCCTCGATGACGCGCCCGTCGTCCAGCGTGATCCGGAATGGCTTGTTCGCCGCCGCCGGCAAATCGCCGTCCTCGCCCGGGTAGTGCAGCTTGAAACGCTGATCCGTCGGCTGATTGCTGAACGCGGTCTTCGTCGCCTGCGCCGTCGACGGCCCGCCCCACTGGTGCGACGCCGATAGCAGCTTGATGTCGCCGTTCGTGCCGAGCGTGATGCCGCCGCCGATCTCGATGTAGCTGCCGTCCTCGGCAACGAGCCGAATCTTCGGCGCGCTCACGAACACCTCGTTCTCGTTCGTCGTGATCTTGACGCCCTTCTGCGCGTTCGCCGTCAACGTGTCGGATTGCGCCTGCAGCAGCACTGGTCCTTCGCCGGCCACCGCCTGCACGCCCGTGCCGCGAGCGAACAGCTGCATCCCCTGTCCCGCCGTCGCGTTGAACCGCTGACCGCTCATCAACTGCAGGTGCTGCTGCGCGACTTGATCGATGTTCTCGCCGGCATACGTCACGTGCGTCTTCGGGGTGACATTTACCGACCCAGCCTGTGCGCCGAACGCCATCAGCGCCTGTTCGCCGGTAGCGGCCGCCGTGCCGGCGTCGGCCGTTCCCGCGCCCGTGCCCGGCGCCCAGCTCTTGAAGGCCGCGGCCACCGCATGCTGGCCGGCCGTATCCGCGGCCTGCCCGCCGTGCTGCCCCGCGTAGTCGCCCAACGCCTTGAACAGCTCCGAGCATTCGCCGAGCAACCGAATCAGTTCGTCGCGGTCCAGTTGCCCGCCGCTCGCCTGCGTGCGCGCGTAGGTCGTCAACAGAATGCCTTGCGCCGCCCGCAGCGCCGCCGCCGCGTCAGTACGCAGCTCCGCGCCCTCGCCACGGTCGTTCCCGTGGCCGTTCTCGCGCGGTTGGGTCAGGTACCCGAGATTGAGCTGCGAATGCGCATGTTCGCTCGCCAGCTGCGCGCTGATCTGATTCGGCGTGTCGTCGAGGCGCAGCTGGTTGTACCGCTGCCCCTTGATTTCCCTCGTCTTGATGCCGGACAGGTAACGGTTGCCCGGCAGCCGGCCCGTGTGGCTGAACGTCGCTGGCGGATGCGCGCCGTTGCTCAGCACCCCGATGATCACTAACCGGTCCGGATCGCCGCCGACACAACCGAGAAGGACTTCCATGCCGACGCGCGGCAGAAACGATGCCCCAAAATTCGCTCCCGCGAGACTCGTCGCGACGCGAATCGGCGCGCTATCGCCCGCATTGTCGTTGGTGCCCGCACCCTGCGCGTGCGCGTGGTCCGCCGGATCGAGGCCGTGAATCCGCACGCGCACGCGGCCGTCCTCGTCGCAGAACACTTCTTCGTCCTCCGTGCCGACGATCGTGCCCGTCAGCAGATGCACTGGCGGCAAGTCCGTTCGCGGATCGTACGCGGGCGCAAGCGGCACGCCGCGGCGCACGCAACTGAACGTGTTCTCGTAACGCGTATCGGCATCCTCCGCGAGCGCGGCCGGTAACGCAGGAGCTGCCTGCGCGAGATTGCGGCTCGCCGCGAATAGCGCCTGCACGCGTTCGTTGAGTCCTTTCGGCAGGTTGTTCCAGACGGCGTGGTCGATCGACGTGATCACGAACTGGCGCTTGTCGGCGAGTTGCTTGTCCCATTCCGGTGCGCCCGTCAGCGTGATCCAC